>CAYGQG010000001.1:0-13761 GCA_964351955.1 uncultured Micavibrio sp.
GTTTATGCGGTTTGATAGCCAGTAAAACATAGAGATCGCCGCGTGGACCACCTTGTGTTCCGGCTTCGCCTTCGCCCGTCAGGCGGATGCGGCGGCCTGTGTCTACGCCGGATGGTACTTTGACCTTCAGCGTCTTGTCTTTTTCTACACGCCCTTGGCCACTACATTTTTTACAAGGATCGCTGATGATGTTGCCTTGCCCCTGGCATGTCGGGCAGGTGCGTTCGATGGTAAAGAACCCTTGTTGTTGTCTGACGCGGCCTGCGCCATCGCATGTTGAACAATGTCCGGCGGATGATCCGGGTTCTGCGCCGCTGCCGCTACATTTGTCGCAGGTGTCGGCGAGTGGGATTTTAATCTGCGCTTCTTTACCTTTGAAGGCTTCTTCCAAGGTAAGCTCGAGCGTGTATTGGACATCCGATCCGCGTTGTGCGCCACCTGCACCTCCGCGTCCGCCCATCATGTCGCCAAACATATCCTCGAAAATATCGGAGAATGCACCGGCTCCTGCGCCCGCGCCGCCGCCACCGGGCGCGCCGCCCATGGAGCCGTCAAATGCTGCTGCACCGTAGCGATCGAAGGCAGCACGTTTTTGTTCGTCCTTCAGGATTTCGTAAGCTTCGCTGATCTCTTTGAATTTGGCTTCGGCTTCCGGATTGTCTTTGTTCTGATCCGGGTGATATTTCATTGCGAGTTTGCGGTACGCTTTTTTAATGTCGTCCGCGCTTGCGCTTTTTTCAATGCCGAGAGTTTTGTAAAAATCTTTGCTCATGGTCTGTCGTAAGACTCTCTTTTTTGTGGGCGGAAAATTTCGCTGATCGTAGAGAAGAATCCGCTTTTATCGTTGTTGTCGTTTTCGGCGCTTTGTCGTAGTTGCTGGTTATAACGTGCGCGGTGTTCCCGTGTTTTCAGGTGGCTGTAGGCCTCGTTGATCAAATGGAAACGCAATTCGGCCAAGCGTCTGTTCTGCGGGTTAAGATCAGGGTGGAATTTTTTGGCCATGTTTTTATAAGCATGCTTGATGTCTTCGTCACTTGCTGACGGTTTTACTCTGAGTATCTCATAGTAAGAGTTTTGCACGCGGCACTTTCCCTAAAAATTAATCCTAAAATCAATAAGGGCGCACCCCGTATGCGGGATGCGCTCTATACGTAGTGTTTACGCTGATTTTTGTTCGTCGTCGTCAGAATCGGCTTCGGCTGTATCATCGTCGTCGTCTTCGATTTCGAGATCAGTGAAGTCAGCTTCGATGACTTCGTCTTCGTCAGCATCGACAGGTTCAGGCTCAACCGTTGCTGCATCATCAGCCGCGTCTTCCTGAGCTTTGCGATAGGCAAGTTCGCCCAGTTTCATGCTGGCTTGAGACAGTTCCTCGGTTTTGGCTTTGATGTCGTCGAGGTCTTCGCCGCTGAGCGCTTCTTGTAGTGCCGCTTTCGCGTCTTCGACGTTTTTCTTTTCGTCTTCAGGCAAGTCAGCACCCAATTCATCGAGCGATTTTTCCGTAGAGTGGATCATGCTTTCTGCGATGTTTTTGGCTTCAACGATTTCTCGTTTTTTCTTGTCTGTATCAGCATTGCTTTCCGCGTCTTTGACCATTTGATCAATATCAGCATCGGACAGACCGCCACTGGCTTGAATTCGGATTTGCTGTTCCTTATTCGTGGCCTTGTCTTTCGCGGACACATTTACGATACCGTTGGCATCAATGTCGAAGGTAACCTCAACTTGCGGTACGCCACGCGGTGCAGGCGGGATGCCGACAAGGTCGAATTGCCCGAGCATTTTGTTGTCAGCAGCCATTTCACGTTCGCCCTGAAATACGCGGATTGTCACGGCGTTCTGATTGTCTTCAGCCGTAGAGAATGTTTGCGATTTCTTTGTCGGGATTGTCGTGTTGCGCTCGATCAAGCGTGTGAACACGCCGCCGAGCGTTTCGATACCCAGAGACAGAGGCGTAACGTCGAGAAGGAGAACGTCTTTGACATCGCCTTGCAGAACACCGCCTTGAATAGCAGCACCGTCGGCAACCACTTCGTCAGGGTTCACGCCTTTATGTGGCTCTTTACCGAAGTATTCTTTAACGACTTCGAGCACTTTTGGCATGCGGGTCATACCGCCGACCATAATTACATCATCGATCTCGCCCGGTTTCAGGTTTGCGTCTTTCAACGCCTTTTTAACAGGTTCGATAGAGCGTTTAATTAGGTCTTCGACAAGGCTTTCCAGCTTCGCACGGCTCAAAGTAATCTGCAGGTGTTTCGGGCCGGAATCGGTGGCTGTTACGAAGGGCAGGTTTACTTCGGTTTGTGTCGTGGATGAGAGTTCGATTTTGGCTTTTTCAGCAGCTTCTTTCAAACGCTGCAAAGCCAGCTTGTCTTCACGAAGGTCGATGCCGTCAGAGTTTTTAAATTCATCCGCAAGGAAGTCGATGATGCGCAAGTCAAAATCTTCACCACCAAGGAATGTATCGCCATTCGTGGCTTTTACTTCGAATACACCATCGCCGATTTCGAGAACGGATACATCAAATGTACCACCACCCAAGTCATATACGACAATTGTACCGGTGGCTTTTTTGTCCAGGCCGTAGGCCAGAGCCGCTGCGGTTGGTTCGTTAATAATACGTTCGACTTCAAGGCCGGCGATTTTCCCCGCGTCTTTTGTTGCCTGACGTTGTGAGTCGTTAAAGTATGCGGGAACGGTGATCACAGCTTTGGTGACTTTTTCACCAAGGAAGCTTTCAGCCGTTTCCTTCATTTTCTGCATAACCATTGCGGAAATCTGTGACGGTGCGTAGGTTTCGCCGTCGACTTCCACCCATGCATCACCATTGTCGCCTTCAACAATTTTGAAAGGTGCCTTGCTGGCGAGGTCTTTTGTTTCGTCATCGTCAAAGCGACGACCGATTAGACGCTTAATCGCGTAAAGCGTGTTTTCAGGGTTCGTAACTGCTTGGCGCTTGGCGGGTTGACCGATCAGGCGCTCGCCATCTTTTGCGAACGCAACCATTGACGGGGTTGTGCGTGCGCCTTCGGAGTTTTCAATTACACGAGGTTCTTTACCATCCATGATGGCGACACAGGAGTTGGTCGTACCGAGGTCGATACCAATAATTTTGCTCATTTTTTCGTCCTTTCTTTGGCAAATATTCAGTGCAGCCCAGCATTAGGCACCGCACTCTATTCCCTAGACCCAATTCATATGGGGTTTGATTTACAGAGTTTCAAGCCCTGAGTTATAACATGGTTTCATCATATTTCCAGAGCCACTTCCAATTTTTACCCAGCCATTTTTGGCTGAATTCTTATGCTTCCGTGTCTATTTGTCCGCCGGGTGTCGATGGATCAGGCGCAGCGGGCGGTTCATCCGTTCCGCCGTCGCTTTTTGTCACGCCTACACGTGCCGGACGGATTAATCGTTCATTGAGAAGGTAGCCGGGTTCTACGACTTGCATAACAAGGCCCGCAGGTTTTCCGGGGACGGGAGCTTCAAACATGACTTCATGGAAGTTCGGGTCAAAAGGTTCGTCGATTGGCTCAACCTTTGTGATGCCGTTTTTCTCGAATGTACGTAGCAGGCTTCGTTCCGTAGCTTCGATGCCTTCGATCAGGTTCTGGATGCGCGGGTCGGTTTCGAGAAGATCGGCGGGCATTGCGTCTAGGGCGCGGCGTAAATTGTCCGATACTTCCAGCAGGTCCTTGGCGAATTTCGAGATGGCGAATTTTGAAGCGTCTTCCCGTTCTTTTTGTGCGCGTCTGCGGGTGTTTTCCGCTTCGGCCAGTGCGCGAGCAGTTTGATCCTTTGCGGTTTCCAATTCTTCCTGAAGGGCGGCTGTGTTTGCGTCAGTTTCGGGCGGGTTTTCCGCGTCGGCGGGTGACATTGCGTCAATTAATTCATCGGGCAATGGTTCAGGGTCAAGCGGGTCGTAACCTTCCGGCGGATTGAATTCTTGCTGGCTTTGTTTTTTATAGAGTGCGGTCGCTTCTGCTTCCAGACGGGCGGAACGTTCAGCCAGACTTTCTTCGCGCGGCGTTTCATTTTCCCCGCTTTCCGGGTTTTCTTCGTTGTTGTGTTCAGGATTGGTCATGGTTTGCAGCGCTTTTTAATTTTCGTGTGCACAAATATAGTGACGATTGGAAACAAGAATCAAGTTCTAGGCACGGTCCTTTGCTTATTCATATAACCCCGGTGGGCGGGCATAGACTGTCTTTTCTACTGTTTTGTCGTAGGCACCGGTTGATCCGAAATACTGTTCGGTACTGGAGACTTTACCGATCGGGATGACGTTATTCTTACTTTCTTCGAGTTGCTCTTTGTATCGTCCGGTAACATCGACCACGTAAATCAACTTGTCATTATGAAAGTCGGTTCTGAAACCTGAAACAACATCTTCAAGCGGCTTGAGGCCGCGTCTTTGGGCGAAGGCTTCGATATCGGCGCGGACTTTTGCATCGCGAGTATCCAAGCCAGAGGCATTTAGCACCAAAGTGTTTTCAGGGTATATCCAGTACGTGAATGTTTGTTTGCCGCCTTTTCTAGACAGGCCGAACATTTCCAGATCGTATGATTCAGATGTGATCTCGATACGGTTTTCATGCATATCCAGCATCATTTTGTTAAACGGTCCGATTTTTTCGCTGACGATGGTTAATGCTTTGATGCCGTCTCTTTCCAGACGTTTTTTGCTTAAAGTCAGCGCTACGTTGGACATGACTACTTTGGGTTTGCAGTCGTGGTGGAAATAACGGGCTTGTTGATCAACGTCCATGAAGCCGTCTTCGATGCGTAATTGAAGCTCGTTGCCGAATTTTACTTCTTTGATTGCGGGTTGGAGTATTTCCACGCAACCGACAACAAGGCCGGGTGAAACAATGACCATATTCAGGTCGTCAGGATTAGCGTCCGGTTTGCGGACCATGCCGACGAAGTAGATGTAATTAGGGACAAGCGAAAGCGCGTCTTCGTCTTCTGTCGCATCAAGTTTGGGTTTGTATTTATCGTCATACGGGTTGATGACTTTGGGTCTGTCTTCGTCCTCATCATCGAAACCGAAATCGTTTTGTGCAAAGGCAGGTTGTGCCAAGAACGGCAGAAGGAGAGCGATAAGCAAGAGATAACGAAGCATAATGAACCTAGATTAATTTTTAGCTGTATTATCGTGCCAAGATCGTGCGCATGGTGCAAGTCATGGATTGCGGAAGAGGGCGCTTCATCCACCGTCTCTTGTTAGACGATTTGGTCTTCACCTGCGCCTACAAGGCGGCTTACAAGCTGCGATGTGTAGTCTACCATGGGGATAACGCGGTCATAGCTGAGGCGTGTGGGTCCGATAACGCCGATCGCGCCGATGATTTTTTCCGTAGCATCTTTGTAGGGTGATATGACGAGCGACCAGCCGGATTGGTCGAAGATGGTGTTTTCCGCGCCGATATAAATTTGCACCCCTTGGGCGGTTTCGACCGATTTGAGCAATTCGAGCATGTTTTTTTGTTCTTCGAGATAGCCAAGGATTGTGCGTGCGCGTTCCAGATCTTCCAATGCTTTTACATCTTCGAGCAGTTTTGATTGCCCGTGTACAATAATATGGCCTGCGTGCATGCCGTCACCGGGGAGGGCCAGCCCCGCTTCGACGAGGCTTTTGGTCAGGCTGTCGAGCTGGTTTTGCTGGCTTTGAATGTCCTTGCGGATATCGGTTTCGACATCTCTGAGGTTGTTACCCGTTAGCTTGGCGTTCAGGTAGTTTGAAGCGGCATTGAGCGCGCTTTCCGTGATGTCGTGGTCTATATCCATGACGCGGTTTTCGACCAATCCGTTTTGCAGGACGAGGACGATCAGAACTTTGCGTGGTTGTAATGCCACAAACTGTATCTGTTTAACGGGGTTATCGGTTTTGGGAGCGATAACCAAAGACGCGCAGGATGAAAGGCCGGAAAGCAATTGTGAGCTTTGTTCCAGTACATCGTTAAAAGATTGCCCCTCGGCGCGGCAGGTGGCTTCGATTGCCGTGCGTTCTTCTTTGCTCAGGCCGCCGACTTGCATCAACCCGTCGATATACAGGCGCAAGCCCAGATCGGTCGGCATGCGTCCTGCGGAGATATGCGGTGCGTAAAGCAAGCCGCAGTCTTCGAGGTCGGCCATCGTGTTGCGTACACTGGCGGGGGAAAGGTGTAGGCCTGAATGAGTCGATATTGTGCGTGACCCTACGGGTAGGCCCGTATTGAGGTAGGTGTCCACGATATATCTGAAAATCGTGCGCGAGCGTTCATTCAACTCAGGTATCATCAGGGGAATATAGTGTTTCCGTGTAAAAATGACAATTCCCTTGAGATATGACGGTCACGTCCCTATGGTGTGGCAATCATACGAACCAAGGAGTTGCATACATGCCCCGCCCATCCGGCCGCGTTTTAGATCAAATGAGAGACGTAGAGATTATTCCTAACGTCAATAAGCACGCTGAAGGATCATGTTTGATCAAATTCGGCGATACACATGTGTTGTGTTTGGCAACGGCTGAGGAAAAAGTACCGGGCTGGATGAAAAACACTGGTAAAGGCTGGGTTACGGGCGAATACGGTATGTTGCCGCGATCTACAGGTTCGCGTATGGACCGAGAAGCGGCACGCGGTAAGCAATCAGGCCGTACACAGGAAATTCAACGTCTTATTGGACGCGCATTACGCTCCGTTATTGATTTTGAAGCTATGGGGGAACGCCAAGTTCGCGTTGATTGCGATGTTATTCAGGCTGATGGCGGTACGCGCACAGCGTCGATTACCGGCGGTTTTGTTGCCATGCATCTGGCGTTTCAGCATTGGGTTGAAACAGGCGCGATGGAAAGTGTGCCGGTTAAGGACACAGTTTCTGCGATTTCTTGCGGTATTTATAAGGGTAATCCGGTTACTGATCTTGATTATGATGAAGATTCGGATGCGGAAACGGATGCGAATTTCGTGATTACGGGCAAGGGCGGAATTGTTGAAATACAAGGTACAGCCGAGCAAGAGCCGTTCAGCGAAGATGAGTTTATTCAACTGTTGAATCTGGCGAAAAAAGGCTGCAGTGAATTGACAGCCATTCAAAAAGACGTGCTGGGGATATAATGTTATCTAATCCAAAAATGGCGCGGTTCTTCAGCGAAAAAGAATTGGTGATCGCCACTCATAACGATGGAAAGGCCAAGGAGATAGCTGAATTGCTTGGTCCTTATGTTTCAAAGTTTAAAACATCGAAAGAATTGAAGCTTCCTGACCCTGATGAGACGGGGAAGACTTTTATCGCCAATGCCGAGCTGAAAGCGCGTTCGGCTATGCGGCATTCAGGTAAAGCCTCGTTAGCGGATGATAGCGGTTTGAGCGTATATGCGTTGGACGGTGATCCGGGGATTTATTCTGCACGTTGGGCCGAGAAAGAAGACGGTACCCGCGATTTTTACTGGGCGATGGATAAGGTCAAAGAAGCTTTGAGCGCATCACATGATAAGCGCGCGGCTTTTGTGTGTGTGCTGTCTTTGGCTTGGCCGGACGGACATATCGAGAGCTTTGAAGGGCGTGTCGAAGGAATTCTGAATTTTCCGCCCAAAGGGGATAAGGGATTCGGCTATGATCCGATCTTTGTTCCAAACGGCTATACCGAGACATTTGCGGAAATGGAGCCGAATCAAAAACATGAGATTTCTCATCGCAAGAACGCTTTTGAGAACATGGTTGAGGCCTGTTTTCAGTCGAGAGACACCTAAGTCGCGGGTTTTAGGGAAAATCTTGACTTTCTATAACGTTTTACGCTATACCTTGCCCACTCTGAGATACAGAATTTTTGCTACGGACATTAGGAGAAAACATATGTTGAAAGCAGTTAATACGAAAGTACTTACTTTTCAGGCCGCGTTTGTAACAGGCTTGTTGAGCGCAGGTAACGCCGATGCCGGTAACAACTTCAGCAACATCGCTGAAAACATTACTGGTTCTATCGAAGAATTGCCGGGTCTTGTAACGGCTCTTTCTTACATGATCGGCTTGTTGATGGGTGTTCTTGGTGTGATGAAGATCAAGGACCATGTTGAAAACCCGACGCAAACACCGATGAAAGACGGCGCGATTCGTCTGGCTGCCGGTGGTGCGTTGTTCGCTTTGCCAATCGTGTTTGAATCTATGCTGAACACAATCGGTACAACAGGTGTGAATATTCAGCCTGCCGTACTGAGCAGAGCTACATTCAACACGCTCTAAGCTTTTAAAGAATGATTACAAAAGGCCAGTTGGGTTTATATATCCACTGGCCTTTTTGTTTGTCTAAATGCCCGTATTGCGATTTTAACGTTCATGTGCGCAGCGCGATTGATTATGACCGCTGGCAGAATGCTTATCTCAAATCTTTAGAATATTATGCGGAACGCGCGGGTGACCGTGTTTTAGGGTCGATTTATTTTGGCGGCGGTACGCCGTCAACAATGCCACCGCATCTGGTTGAGGCGATTATCGAGAAGGCGCGATCAAGCTGGCGCGGGGTGAATGATATTGAAATCACGCTGGAGGCGAATCCTACTTCGATCGAGATTGATAAGTTCAAAGCGTTTAAGGATGTAGGCGTGAATCGCGTGTCGATAGGTGTGCAGGCACTTAATGACAAAGACCTTAAATTTCTGGGGCGGATGCATTCTGCCGATGAAGCGCAAAAGGCGATTGATATTGCCCGTGATGTGTTCGAACGATTTAGTTTTGATTTGATTTATGCGCGGCCTGAACAAACGCTGGATGATTGGCGTGAGGAGTTGATGCGTGCACAAGAGCTGGCGGGTGGGCATTTATCGCTTTATCAGTTGACGATAGAGCGAAACACACCGTTTTATTATTCGCATGAGCAGAATGTATTCTCTTTGCCGGATGAAGAGCTTGCATCTGATTTTTATGATGTTACGCAAGATGTGCTTGGCGATCAGTTGCCCGCATATGAGGTTTCCAATCACGCAGCGACGGGGCATGAATCTCGGCACAATCTGAACTATTGGTATAACGGCGAGTATGTTGGTATCGGCCCCGGGGCGCATGGTCGTATCTGGCAGGGAGATGGCAAATTTGCAACGCGTGATCATCATGCGCCGGATGCGTGGTTAGAACGTGTAGAGCAACATGGGCATGGTGCGCATCCATATCAGAAGCTGTTGCAGGAAGATTTGGGGATGGAAGCGCTGATGACGGGGCTTCGTTTGCGCGAAGGTTTGAATTTCGCGCATTTAGCGGAACAAAGCGGCGGTGATTGGCGCAGCTATGTAGACGAAGGGAAACTCGATACGGTTATTAGTGAGGGCTGGGCGGTTAAAAGCAAAGATGCCCTCACACTAACGCGCGAGGGCATGCTTCGTTTAAATGCGATTATCCCGTTTATTCTTAAAGCGGAGAGCTCTGTGAATCGGCAGGCTGGTTAGGTTGGCCTTGTGGTGGAGCACCGCCCATCATCAATCCCATAGCGTTTTTGCCATTGATCATAAACTGTCCGGCTTTATCCATTGTTATATCGAAAATATGAACAAAACCATGCGTGGCATCAGGTTCGCTGCGGCCGTAGGGTTTTAGGTTTTCCAAGAAACGTGCCAGATTGCGCATGGTTTGGCGTTGTTCGTTGTCTTCGCTGCTGCTTGCGGCGACTTGTACCAAGGACAGAACTTTGTCGAGACCTGCAAATGTGAGTTTGCCTTCTGCTGTTGCGGCGTTGGCGGCCTCGATGTCTGCGCGTAGCACGGTGTCGAGAACGACATCATAGTTCTGGTTCCGCATGTGGGTGTTGTTGATTTCCACATAACTGCCTGCTTGGGCGAGGATTGCTGGTACTTTTAACATCATCGTCAGGCCCATCATTTGCGGGTTGTCGGCGGGTGTGTTCTTGATCACCTCGGTGAGTGCATCAACAGGGATGTTCTTTTGCGTGATTGTGAATGAACTTGATTTTGGAAACAGCGCGTCTGCTTCGCCCTCCATCATGTTGGATGACAAGCCGTCAAAACCAAAATTGATGCCGAACAGGGCAGAGCCGCTTAAGACATCATCAATCTTGATCCCGAAAGATGCGCTGCCGAGGGCAAATTCTTCGCGTGTGCCGTCAGCCTTGTTTTTGGAGCCGGACAGATTTTTGAGCAAGAAGCGCATATCCATACCGTCTGCGACTTTCATGTCTGTGATGGCTTGCGGGTTATCAGCATTAAGATTGGCAAGGCCGTCTGTGGTCAGTTGGTCCAGTGTCATCATCATCAGGATGTTTCCAAGGTCGATAACAAGGTCGTTTTTCGGGTTCTCGACTTTCAGGTTGTTGGCTTCAAAGCGCATCGGGCCTGTCCAACGGTCTCCGTCAGCATCAAGATCGTACAACACTTTCATGTCGGGGATGACTACGGATGTACCGTCTGTGGCTGCGCTGATCAAGGTGTCGTTTAAGGTGACGTTCAGTTTTTGAAAGCCGTTGATCTTTTCGTTCCAGATACCGGCTGCGTTTTGACCGCCGATAGAAAATCGTGTGCGTTCTTCGCCAGCCGTGCCGTAATTGATGATCGGGGATGGCACTGCGAAGGTCATTTTATATTGGCCTTCTTCCTTAAGCGGTATGGCGTTTAGCGCAACAATACCAACATCTGTGCGACTGCCATTATCATAGGCCAGAGACATGCTCGGCAGGGTGATGGCGTAATATGTGTCCAATTCTTCAACGACAACCTCGCCTTCAAGCTTTAGCTCCTGTGGGCGCTCGTCTGCTGTGCCTATTTCTTTTTTCTTTTGCTCCAGCATGGTTTCAAAGATGGATTTCAACTTTGCCGCGCCTTCTGCGTTGATGCTTTGCGCGTATGCGGGTGCGCTCATGATTAGGAGGCTAAAAGTCAGTATGGCGGGAAAGAGAGATTTTCTAATATTCACGGGCGTTGGCTCCTGTGTGAGGTTGTTTAGTAAGGTATTTAAACAAAAAAAGTTAACATGGTCCAAAGATCATTTGAGAACCATGGAAAATGTTAGACATGCAGCGGTCAATGCCGTATATCGGGTGTATTCATAACCTTGTAGAGAACGATGCTCAACGCACAAGACACACAATTTACGCTGGCCGAGGATGGTCATGTCCATTTTCAGTCCAAAATCGGAAACCCTTTGCCGGGGGAGGCTGTTGCTGTTTTAACGCGCGGTGATAGCGTGTTGACCCCTAAAGTCGCGGTTTTGCAGAATGAAACCACCGCTGGAGCTGATGAGGCCGCATTACAGGCTCATCTCGAAGGATGGTTGAGCCGTCATGTGGGTACGGTGTTAGAGCCATTGGTCGCTTTGCAGGATGTGGGGGCGTTCAAACCCACTACACAAGATATTGCCAAGCAGGTGCATGAGGCGCTGGGGCTTATCCCGCGTGAGCAGATTGAAGACCTCATCGGGCAGCTGGACGCGGATGATCGCCGCGATTTGCGCAGTAAGAAAATTCGTCTTGGCCCGATTTTGGTGTTTATTCCCGCTTTGAACAAGCCGGCTGCTGTGCGTTTGCGCGCATTGTTGTGGGGGTTGAACAACGAAAAAGAATTGCCGATGCAGTGTCCGAAAGACGGCATTGTTTCTTTCGAGGTCGAAGGTGAAGTTGATAAAGGTTTTTATCAGGCGATTGCCTATCCTGTTTTCGGAAAGCGCGCGATCCGTATCGATATGCTCGATCGTGTGATCAGCGCGGTTTATGACGCAGCCGACAAGGGTAAGTTCAAGGCCGAGCACAAGATGGCGGAATGGCTGGGGTCATCAATCGAAGGCCTTTATGACGTTCTTGAAGCGATGGGGCATAAGAAGATTTACGACCCTGCTGATGAACAAAAGGCCGAAGAAGAAGCGAAAGCTGAGGTCGCTGCGTCTGAAGCTGAGGCTGCGCCGAAAGAGGTTGAAGAACCCAAGGCAGAAGACCAGACCGAGAAAGCAGAAGAACCCAAGGCTGAGCCTAAACCGCAAGAAAAACCGGAGTTGGCTGTTTTTCGTCTTAAAAAAGGGAAAGCTTTTGAGAAACAACAAGCCGGTGGCTTCAAAGGCAAAGACCGTAAAGGTGGAAAGCCACAGGGTAAGAAGAAAGATGAGCGCAAGGGCGGCAAGCGTAATAAGTCAGATAACCGAGCTCCAAAGATTATGAGTATCGAAGCAGAAAAACGTCCGGAAGATAACCCGTTTGCGATTCTGGAGCAGCTCAAAAAACAATCCAATGAAAAGAATTAGCGCCCTTTTGGGGGTTGCGATGTTCCTCTTTAGCTCCGTTTGTGTGGCTGAAGGGCGAACGGCTCGTTATTCGGGTGATTACCTGTTGCAGGTTTGTTCGTTTGACGAGGACGGGCATGAAATCATTAAAGGCGGGCATATTGCCTGTCAGGGGTATATTGCGGGTGTGATGGATTATCACAACCTTATTAGCTCGCTAGGGACCGCGCCGAGTGTGGATTTCTGTGTTCCGGCAGGTACGTCTTTGCGTGAAGTACAGTTGAAAATCTATAAATACATCAAAGAGAATCATCACGAGCAAGGCCCGTTTAACGCAGCGCCCGGTGTGGCTTTGGGGTTGTTTAAAGCGTATCCGTGTAAAAAATAACCGATTACATCGTGTTGAAGATCAGGCCGAGAATTATAATCTGCGGTACTGTGATGAGGGGCAGGGATAGCGCGATTGCCCATGACTTTGTGAATTCCCGTACGACCAGAATTTCGGTGTAATCTGTTGCTACACCAGCCATCAGGAATGTGAAGCCGTTGCCCGGTGCTTGTCCTGCGCTCATGATTTCAGCAGCGATCGGGGCAGAACCTTCGGAGCAGATTTCAACAATTGTAGCGACTAGCAATGTCAGGCCGAGACCGACAAGGGTAGGGCCGAACCATTCGGTGAAAATTTCAGTAGGAACGAAGGCTTTCATGGCGGCGGCGACAACGGCTCCGAAGAGAATCCAGCGCAGGATCATTTTGCCGTCGGTCCAACCGTCTTTGATAATGCTTTTGGCCCAGCCCCATGAAGGTTTCCAGCCGTTTATGCGCTCTTTGAAATCGGCTTTCATATCGAAATTTTCGTCTACATCTACCGTGTTCGGGTTTTCGGGTAGTATTCCGCCTTTGACGAGCGCGAGATAGATAAGCCCCGTGATGACGGCTATGACCATGGACGCAAGGGTGAAGAGCAATGTCCATTTCAGGCCGATGAGGGATATAAGGATGAAGGTCAAGCTAAGGGAATTCCAGGGGCTTGAGACGAGAAATGTCAGAACTTGCGCGATGGATAGGCCGCGATCGTAAAGCTTCCCCGATATCACAAGGATGCCGTGATTGCATAAATCCAAAATTACGCCGGCAATGGCGGCTTTGACGATGTCTTTGAACGAGTCTCCCCGCCCCATAACGGCAGTGAAGTATTCGCGGGGAACTTTGTTCATTAAACCCACAGAAAGCAGGCCAAGCGCGATACCCCATGACATGTCGGAGAGCAGTTCAATTTGGGCGTGGGCAAAGACTGAAAGTGATGCTCCGCCTAAGCCAAGTGCGACCATGAGCACACTGATTAAAACGACCAGTAAAGAGCCGTGTAAGATCCAGTCGATTTTGAATTTCGATGTGGAGGCAGTTTGATTATGGTCGTGTTCTGGGGGGCAGCAGCCTTTTTCACTCATGTTAGTAACTTAAAGCAGAATGAGAAAAGAAAAAGCCCTTATTTTAAGTGCGTGATTTACACGCATTATATTGACAGAAGGTGGCGTAAAAGCATTAAAATGAAGTATGGAGA
>CAYGQG010000001.1:13771-36010 GCA_964351955.1 uncultured Micavibrio sp.
GTATGGAGAAGCTACCTGAACGAATAGTTTATATCGATGATGATAGTCAGTTGCGCAGTCTTGTGCGCGATGTGGTCGAGCAGCAGGAATTTCCCGGAGCTTTTGCAATTTGCGGTTCCGGAGATGAGTTTTTTAAGCGTTTAAGGGTTTTACAGCCGCAGCTTATTTTGCTCGATCTGCATATGCCGGAAATGGATGGCCCTGATATACTCGAAATGATGCAAAGAGACCCCGAAGCTGAGGGGTTGCCTGTCATTATTCTGACGGGGGTTACGGATTTATCCATGCTGAAGGTGTATGAAAAGCTGGGCGTGATCGGTGTTATTCATAAACCGTTTAATAGCGAGACATTGCTCGACGATATTGAAAAGATATGGGTGGAGTACGCCCCTGATGAGGTCGATGTTGCAGAAGAAGAGGACGATGGCTAATTCTGCTCCGGCGGTAGGTGCGCAATCCCTAGCCAGAAGTCATTGATAACATTGATGACCTTTTTAAATTTCATGAAATTAACCGGTTTTTCGATGTAGCAGTTTGCTTGTAGTTGGTAGCATTTTTTGATGTCTATCGGATCGCTGGACGTTGATAAGACGATGATCGGAATGTCATTGAGGTTTTCATCTTTTTTTACATGCGCCAGAAATTCATGACCGTCCATGTCCGGCATTTTCAGGTCGAGAATAATCAGGTTTGGTCTGGGCGATGATGCGTATTGCGCCTCTTTGTTCATAAATCTCAGCGCTTCATGCGCATCATTCATGATGAAAACGTTGTTGGCGATGGCGGTGTTTTTGATGGCTTCTTCCATCAGCATCGTATCGCCCTCGCTGTCATCAATGATGAGTATGTTTGCTTTGTTTATCATGCCGACAGGTCCATTTTAAACCGACAGGTTTGTCTGTTGCGGGATTGTGAATGCAAAGGTTGTCCCGCCTTCTGCATTTAATTCTATCCATATTTCACCGTGGTGCAAGTTGACAACTTTTTTACAAATGGCCAAGCCAACGCCGGTACCGTCATATTCGGATTTTTTATGAAGCCGCGTAAACATTTTAAAAACGTCATCGCGCTTTGCTTCGTCTATGCCTATACCGTTGTCACTGATTTTGAATAGCCAATCGGCGTTGTCCAATTGAGTGGCTGTGATAGTGATTAACGGATCATCTTTTCCCCGGTACTTCATTGCGTTTTCAATCAGGTTGTAAAAAACGCGCTGTATTTTTAGTTTGTCACAAATAATTTGAGGCAAAGATATGGTGTTAACCGTGATGCTTTCAGTCTCTAACGTTTGCTCCATAGAGTGTAATAAATCTGTTACCAACTCGTCTATGTCGCAGAGCTTGTACTGTAGGCTGTCTGTTTCTATTCGAGAATATTCCAAGAGATCGCGTATGAGTTCGCTCATGTTTTCTGCGCTTTTTATCGTTTGACCGATATATTTTTGAGCCGTCTCATCCAGGTTTTTTATGTGTTTATCCTGGAGCAAGGTTAAAAAACCGCTGATAGAACGCAGGGGTTGTTGAAGGTCATGTGCGGCGATGGATGCAAATTGGTTCAAGTCTTCGTTTGAACGTTTCAGCTTTTGTTCCATCATTTTTAGGTCATGAACGTCCGTAAGGGAGCCACTCATTCTAATGGCTTTGTCGTTTTTATCCCATTGTGCCTGTGCGCGGGCGGTAAACCATGCAAAGCTGCCATCGCTTTTCTTTATGCGCATTTCTACTTTGTAGGAGGCTTTCTTTGCAAAATGATCAGCAAAAGCATTTTTCAGCATTAAGCGGTCATCGGGGTGAACCAGATCACTGAAAAACCCCAGAGAGTTTGTCGGCATATCATCTGCTGTCGCGTAGCCCAAAATCTCATTGATGTGACCGGCCCAGTGCAAGCGGTCATTTACGATATCCCAATCCCACATCACTGAAGCAGAGCCCATGACCGCGAGGTTGAATCGTGTTTCATGCTCACGGATATCGGTGATGTCGTGTACTGCTCCGAAAATCGCGATTTTGTTGCCGTCTTTATCTTTTTCAATTTCCCCTTGGGAAAAAATGATGCGGACCGTGTTGTCGGGCCTAAGGATTCTGCATTCAAATGTGTAGGGCTCGCTTTTTTCGATTGCTCTTTCAACGCAACGTTTTACCAGCTCTCTGTCTTCGGGGAGGTAGGCGTTGATGGCTGTTTCTACTTCGGGGGTGTATTCTTCAGGTGTTAAACCGTGAATGGCAAAGTAGCCATCTGACCAATATAGGGTGTTGTTTTTGAGATCGATACGCCAGTAGCCCAGTCCGCCAATGCGCTCCAGGCGGCTGAGCATTTCTTCTGCTTTGAATGTTTTTGATGGCGTTATAGACATATATTGCCTTTATACAGCTATTGCCGTTAAACGAACATTAAAATGAACGACTAATGACGTATTCGGCAAGATTTTCTAAGTGAGTTTTGTACGGTCCGTCAGGCGCATGGGTAAGGGAATCCAATGCCTTTTGTTTGTATTCATTCGCCATGTCGTGTGCTTTAACAAAGCCGTCATGGCGTTTTATGATGGTTAAAGCTTGTTGCAGGTCTTCGGGGGTTTGGTCGTTGTTTACCAAGGTTCTTTCCCAGAATGAGTGTTCTTCGTCACTGGCGTTTTGAAGGCTCAGCAAAACAGGAGCTGTGGCTTTTCCTTCGCGGAAATCATCGCCGATGGTCTTGCCCAAATTTTGTTCGTTGGCGTTATAATCGAGCGTGTCATCGGCGATCTGGAACGCGATGCCCATATTCATACCATAGTCTGACAGCGCCTTTGCTGCTTCGGGCGGCGCATCGGACACCATGGGGCCAACTTCACATGCAGCGGCGAATAGCGCAGCCGTTTTCGAGCGAATAATTTCTATATAGGTGTCCATGCCGCTGTCGAGAGTGTTGGCGGTGCTGAGTTGCAGGACTTCGCCTTGTGCGATGACGGCGGATGCGTTGGCGAGCACAGCCAGAACATCGATAGAGCCATCTTCGGTCATGAGCTGGAATGCGCGGGAGAAGAGGAAGTCGCCGACCAATACACTGGCTTGGTTACCGAAAACCAGATTCGCGGCATCCTGTCCGCGGCGTTGATCGCTTTCATCAACCACGTCGTCATGGAGCAGGGTTGCTGTATGGATGAACTCTACGGCGGCAGCCAGTCTGTAGGCGCGTTCCATGTCCCCGTCATAGATTGACGTACTGGCCAGTGTCAGGAGAGGGCGGATGCGTTTTCCGCCTGCTGCGATTAGGTAAGAAGCCAGTTGCGGGATGAGTTTTACCGGCGAATCCATGCGCTCGATAATGAGGGTGTTCACGGCGCGCATATGTGCATCCAGATCATTCGAGAGAAGATCAAGCGGAGAAGGTTGCGCAGCTTCGTTTTTCGCAAGGTTAGTCATACAAAAGCAGACTTAAGCCAGCACGGCGCGGAGTGCAAGGGGAAATGACAAGATTCGGTGTTACTTTTTGTCAGGAACGGCAAAGGTTTTAGAGCGCATTTCGCGCTGTTTGTCGCGTGATGTTTGCCATTCATCGATGATGCTGCCAAAGGCGTTTTTGGCGGGTCTGGTTTCGACTTCACCCTGTTTCAAGGTTGGTGCTTGTGGTGCGTCTACTGTTGGCTTGTCCGGTTTGCTTGTGGTGAGGGTTTTGGTGTCCTCGGCTTTTGGCTTGTCATCTGCGGCTGTGCCCGCTGCCAGTTTCTTGTATTTGTTCCAAACAGTGACTGCCGGAGATTCTTCGGTTTTAGAGCTTTCCTCTGCTGTCTCTTCGATGATTTCTTCGGCAACCTCTTTTGTAGGCTCGGCATGCTTTGGCGTGATGGTGTTAAAAAGCTTGGGCTTTGCCGGTTTCTGCTCGGCTTTGCCGTTGTCATCTTTTGTTGAGGCGGTTTCTTTGCTCTGGCTGGTGCCGAGCGTAGTGTAGTTCAAACCCGAGGAGTATTCACGATCCTGCGCGTTTGCGGGGCTGGTGACAAAAACTAGACTGGCTATACAAATGCTGGCTAAAAGATGGTATTTCATAATTGTTACAATACGAGAGTCCATGAGCGCGATGCAAACAGAAATCAGACCTGCGACTGATAAAGACCTGAAAGATCTGGATGCTTTTTCCGAAGTCCATCGATACAGCAAGTCGGCTGACTATTTTATTCGCCAATATGAGGAGCAGAAAGAAGGTAGCCGTATATTACTGATCGCACTGGGTGAAGGGGCGTTGCTGGCTTATTGTGTGTTGAATTGGTCGCCTAAATACGTGTTTTTTAAGGCGCATGAAATTCCCGAGATACAAGATTTGAATGTTCATAAGGATTATCGACAGCAAGGCATTGCTACAGATATGATCGGGTATTGTGAGGATTCAGCCCAGAAAAAGGGGCTTTCCCATATGGGAATCAGCTTTGGATTAACCCCGTCATACGGGGCGGCACAAAAGCTCTATTTTAAGCTTGGTTATCGTCCTGACGGCTATGGCGCGACTTATGATCGGAAAGTCGTGGCGCACGGGGATATCAGGCCGATTGATGATGATCTGTGTTTGATGCTTGTGAAAGATTTGCAAAGCGCACAGAATGTGCTAAACCCTGCATGAAACGGGTACTTTAGGAGACTACTGAGATATGACCAAATGGGTATACAGCTTTGGTAAAGACAAGAATGACGGCGACACATCCATGCGCAATTTGTTGGGCGGAAAGGGATGTAACCTCGCAGAGATGGCGGGACTAGGTTTGCCAGTGCCACCGGGGTTTACGATTACCACCGAAGTTTGCACACAGTATTACGATAATGATCAAAATTACCCGACAGAGCTGAAAGCGCAAGTTGATGAGGCGCTGGCGAGTGTTGAGGCACAGATGGGCGCGAAATTCGGCGACTCGGATAATCCTCTGCTTGTTTCCGTTCGTTCCGGTGCTCGCGTATCCATGCCGGGTATGATGGACACGGTTTTGAACCTCGGTTTGAATGACGACACAGTTAAGGGTTTAGAGCAACAATCCGGCGATGCCCGTTTTGCATGGGATTCATACCGTCGCTTTATCCAGATGTATGGTGATGTTGTTCTGGGTGTTGATCACCATGAATTCGAAGAAGTGATCGACCGTTACAAGCGCGACACAGGTTTGCGTCAGGATACCGACATCACAGCCGAAGGCTGGCAGGAAATTGTCGACGAATATAAAAAGGTCGTTGAGCAGGAAACAGGCAAGCCGTTTCCGAATGACCCGCAGGAGCAGCTTTGGGGCGCGATCAGTGCCGTTTTCAAAAGCTGGATGGTGCCACGCGCGATTACATACCGTAAAATCCATGAAATCCCTGAGAGCTGGGGTACGGCTGTTAATGTTCAGTCTATGGTGTTTGGTAACATGGGCGAGGATTGTTCGACAGGCGTTGCGTTTACGCGTGACCCGTCAACGGGTGAGAATTTCTTCTACGGTGAATATCTGATCAATGCGCAAGGCGAAGATGTTGTGGCGGGTATCCGTACACCGCAATCCCTGACCAAGTATGGTCGTGAAAAAGAGGGCGGTGACATGCCGTCCATGGAAGAGGCGATGCCTGAAGTGTTCAAGCAGCTTGATGAAGTTCGCTTGAAACTCGAGAAGCATTATAAAGATGTTCAGGACCTCGAGTTCACAGTTCAAAAAGGCAATCTGTTTATGCTGCAAACCCGTTCGGGTAAGCGCACCGCGAAGGCGGCTTTGAAAATTGCCGTTGATATGGTTGAAGAAGGATTGATTACACAGGAAGAAGCTTTGCTGCGTGTTGACGCGCAAAGCCTTGATCAGTTGTTGCACCCGACGCTTGATCCCGATGCGGATAAAGATGTTGTGACGAAAGGTCTTCCGGCTTCACCGGGGGCGGCGAGTGGCAAGGTTGTTTTCTCTTCGGAAGAAGCGGAAATCCAGACTAACCAGGGCGAAGCCGTTATTCTTTGCCGTCAGGAAACATCTCCCGAAGACATTTCCGGTATGCATGCCGCGCAAGGTATTTTGACTTCTCGTGGTGGTATGACATCGCACGCTGCTGTTGTTGCGCGCGGTATGGGTACATGCTGCGTTGCCGGTGCGGGTGAATTACATATCGATGTTGTTGGTAAAACAATTACTGCGGGTAACCGCACAATTAAAGAAGGCGATATTCTTACGCTCGATGGTTCAACGGGCGAAGTGATGATCGGTTCTGTTGAAACTATTCAGCCTGAATTGTCGGGCGAATTCGGTATTCTTATGGCGTGGGCAGATGAGCGCCGCCGTATGAAGGTCCGCACAAATGCGGAAACGCCGCTTGATGCGAAAGCCGCCCGTGAGTTTGGCGCTGAAGGTATCGGTCTTTGTCGTACGGAGCACATGTTCTTTGATCCTGCGCGTATTCAAAATGTGCGCGAGATGATTTTTGCGACGAACGAAGCGGACCGTCGTGCTGCGCTTGAGAAATTGTTGCCGGAGCAGCGTAGTGATTTTGCCGAGTTGTTCGAAATTATGAGTGGTTTGCCCGTAACGGTGCGTTTGCTTGATCCGCCATTGCACGAGTTCTTACCGCATAGTCAGGAAGACATTGATAACTTCGCGAAGATTGCAGGTATTCCGCATGAGAAGGTTCGCCTTCGTTTGAGCGAATTGCATGAAACCAACCCGATGCTTGGTCACCGTGGTTGCCGTTTGGGGATTACGTTCCCTGAAATCTACGAGATGCAGGCGCGTGCGATTTTTGAAGGCGCATTGGTTGCAGGAGAAAAAACCGGGCAGAGCGTTGCCCCTGAAGTGATGATCCCGTTGATCGGTACGCAAGCCGAGCTGGATATATTGCGCACGGTTGTTGAAGATGTTGCGAAGGCCGTGTTCGAAGATAAGGGTGCGAAGCTGGAATACAGCGTCGGTACGATGATCGAATTGCCGCGTGCATGTTTGACCGCAGACGAGATTGCGCATAGCGCGGACTTCTTTAGTTTCGGTACGAATGACCTTACACAGACAACTCTCGGTATGAGCCGTGATGATGCGGCAAACTTCCTGCCTGCTTATGTCGGTCATGGTATTTACGAGCGTGACCCGTTTGCATCATTGGATGTTGATGGTGTTGGGCGATTGGTTGAATTGGCTGCGCATGGCGGTCGTCAGACCAACCCTGATATCAAGCTTGGTATTTGTGGTGAGCATGGCGGTGACCCTGCCTCTATCCAGTTCTGTGAGAGTGTCGGTCTGGACTATGTGTCCTGTTCACCATATCGTGTGCCGATTGCACGATTGGCGGCGGCGCAAGCTTCGATTAAGGCGGAAAGCCTGGGAAAGTCTGAAGCCTCACGCGAGGCAAAAAAGAAAGCCGCATAGATATGGCAGAGCAACCGAAGAAACCGGAATCAGAAGACGAAGAAATTTTGCATACATTCGATATGTATCATTTCTTTTCCCGTAAGGACGTTATTCTGATTATCGTGTTGCTTGTTTTGCTTCTGGCTTATGTTGTTTTCCAAACAACTTTCACCCCCCAAGCGGCGTAAACGGTGAAGTCTATATGGTCGAACGGACATTCAATTCGGCTGTGATTGCTTCTGCTTACACCGGCGTTGTTATGATTCCTGAATCTGTTGCCGATCTTTACGAAGCGGTTAAGTCGTTGCGTGAAGAGATGGAGCGTTTGTCCGGACTTGAGGATGGCGATGTGTTGTCGCCGGAGTATCACAACGGTATCCGTGCCGAGATGGAAAAACATTTCCCGAATTTGCAGCGGTTCGAAGCCGCGATGCAGGCATTCTATGATAAGGGTGGTCGAGAGATGTCCCGTGAAGAGGGTTGGCCGCATTTACGTGATGTTGCGGCTCAACTTATTTCCGACCACACACTCGATGTTACCGGCTAGGTTTTGTTCTTAACGAGAGCGAGGGCGACCTCTCTACATTGAGAGCGTATTTCAGCACCTTCGGGCGGGTTGTTCGCATCCACACATTGTAGTTTTCGTTTTCCCAAGCCGCGGTAATGCATGCGGGCGGTGAGTTCTTGCCCGATATAGCATCCTTTGTCGTAGTCGATGGCATTCCATTGGTCCATGCTGCCCTCATCCATAGTTGATTTATCGGGGGTGAGGTCGCGGCTGCCGTCGGGGATACCGAGCTTGATGCGGTGTTCATCCCATGTGTCGAAGGGTTTTTCAGGTAAATCCGGTTTTTCGAGCGCGCGGTTGCCCATTTCGGGATCACGAGGATCGGGCAATCCCATTGCTTCGCCGAATATAGAGTAAATCTCGGTATTGTCGTCGATAGAGATTTGTACATCTTTGCGCAGGCGGTACATATTCAGGCGGCGGAAAAGGTCTTGTGCGCGGTCACCGCCTTCGCAGTCCAGCAATATGAAGTCCTTGCCCCATATGCAAAAGAAGTCGTGCAGAAACTTTCCTTGCGGTGTGAGCAGACAGGCATAAACCATTTTATCAGCCGAGAGTTTTTCGAGATCATTGGTGATGAGCGCTTGGAGAAAATCCAAACGATCGGGGCCTTCAATGTGGATGAGGCCCCGGTTCGGTAGCGTGACAAAGAATGTCATGACAATTTACGGTTATTCGTTAAGGTCGCCGAAGTCGCCGTCCTCATTAGAGTTTTGGCGGTAGCCACGGCGGGATTCCATCTCAGGCACATAGTCGTAATCAACATGGGCGCGCAAGTAGTTTTGGCGACCAACACGGGCGACATCGTATGGTGCGTGCTCTACGCGCTCCCAGCCTTTGTCGAACATGCAGCTTTCGAAGTCAGCGTAATCGCTGTGTTCGGCGAAGAGATGCTTGTCACGTTCCGGTGCGTCGTAATCGCGCAACGCCAGTTCGTTTGGATCCAGTGTCTTGCCGTAAAGGTCGGTCGGTATTGCGTCTTTGAGTGTTCCGAGGCGTTCCAGCTCGCGTAATTCAACGACGCAGCGTGAAATGTCACGGTTCAGCATTTGCTGTGCTTTCGGACCTTGTTGGTAAATAGATTCTGAAACACTGACGCGTTGCCAGAACTGGCCGCCAATATCGTCGGGGCTTTTGCCCGGGGTACAAGCGCTAGTGGCTGACAGGGCGGCTACGCTAAGGGCCAAAACAGTGTATTTTTTAAACATGATCGGAATTTCCAAATAAGACCTTACTTACAACGAATTTGAGCATAGCAAGCCTTATGACCATGCTCAATCCTGATTTGTCGAAGTATCCCCATCCATCCACCATGTTTCCACAACCATGCCGTAAAGCGGCGTGTTTTCAGGGTGTTTTATGGGTTTCCAATATGCGACATGATCGACACCAGCATAGAATAGCGGGACCATGTAGTGCCCTTCGAGCAATTTAACGTCGAGTTTACGCATGGTTTCGACTAATTCTTCGCGCGTTACGGTTTGGGCAACGGATTTGGCAAGCGCATCGATTTCAGGGTCGCAAATACCAGCATAGTTAAAGCGGCCTTCTTGTTTTGCGGCTTCGCAGCTCCAATACAGCACTTGTTCCGTACCGGGGGAAAGCGTGGATTGCCAGTGATGCAGGACCATGTCGTAATCATAGGTGTTGAGACGGCGGACAAAGCCGGCGGAATCTGCAACGCGTATACGCATGTCGATGCCGAGGCGTTTCAGATTTTGTTGGAAATGCAGGGCGATTTTTTCATCTTCCGGGTTTTGAAGGAGCACTTCGAATGACAATGGTTTGCCGTTCTTCGTTTGCACACCGTTTTGTACGCTCCATCCTGCCTCTTTGAGTAACGTTGAGGCTAGGCGCATGTTGCCGCGTGTATCGAACGGCATTTTTTCAGGACGTTCACGGTAGGTTACGCCTTCGAATTCCGAATTGGGGAAGTAGGAGGTGATGAATTTTTGTTTCTTGTCGAACAGGATTTCATTCAACGCGTTGCGGTTAAACAGCAGGCCAATTGCATTGCGGACACGGATGTCATCGAATTGTTCGTGGCGGCTGTTGAAGATGAAGCCGCGTGTTTGTTCAGGGCGGCCATGTGATAAGTCTTCTTTGATCACATCGCCGTTTTCAATGGCGGTGAAGGTGTAGCCTGTATTCCATTTGCTGAGATCACCTTCGCGGCGGAATGTCGCATCGCCCGAGGCAAAGCCTTCGAATGCGACAGAATCATCGCGAAAATAGTCGTAAATTACTTCGTCAAAATTATGGTGACCGATATTGGTCAGGCTGTCATCGGCCCAGTAATCGGGGTTGCGTACATAGACGATGCGGCGGCCTGCATCCACGCTTTTGATTGTGTAGGGGCCGCTTGAGACAGGGATGTCGAGGGTGGTGCTATCGAATTCGCGATCTTTCCAGTAATTTTGCGATAATACGGGCATGATCGCCAAGATCATTCCGGTCTCACTGTCGTAACCTTCGCCGAATGTAAATTTCACGGTTTGGTCATCAAGTCGATCAACGGTATCAACAAGCTTGTATATGCGGCGCATATTCGGGCGGCCCGCTTTTTTCAATGTCTCAAAAGAATAAATAACATCATCAACGGTGATGGTTGAGCCATCATGGAAACGGGCTTTGGCATTGATGGTGAAGGTGATGCTTGAGCGATCTTCGGGCATTTCCGCCTTTGCTGCGATAAGCGGATAGAGCGTAAATGGTTCGTCCCAGACGCGGGCCATTAAACGATCGGTGAAAAGGTTTAGCCCTTGCGCGGCTTTGCCTTTGATCGAGAACGGGTTGAGCGTATCAAACGTGCCGATAGCGGCAATTTTGAGTGTGCCGCCCTTTGGCGCTTCGGCGTTGATGTAATCAAGATGTGTGTCATTGGCGGTGTATTTCGGATCACCGTGCATGGCCAGCCCGAACTGATCCTGCGCCCATACATCGATGGGAGTAAGGAACAGTGCGAGGGCTATGATAATGCGCATTATGCGGCCTTTGACAGAAAATCGCTGTAAGATACTTGCGGGCGAGGGCCCATGTGGCTGATGACTTCGGCAGCCGCCAATGCCCCAAGTTTACCACATACTTCCAGAGGGCGGCCTTGGGTAAAGCCATAGAGGAAACCTGCGGCGAACTGGTCACCTGCGCCGGTTGTGTCGACGACATTTTCGACTGCCGCAGCTTCGATTAGGATTTCATTGCCTTCGCTCAAGATGACCGCGCCCTTTGGTCCACGGGTCAGAGCAGCGACTTCGACTTGTTCGCTGATTGCGCTTTTTGCGTCTTCGAAGTCATCTTGTAAGAACAGGGATTTAATCTCTTCTTCATTGGCGAACAAGATGTCGACATGACTTTCGACCAGACGGAGGAAATCTGAACGGTGGCGATCAACGCAGAATGGGTCGGAAAGGGTAAGTGCAACGCGGTGGCCCGCAGCATGTGCGGTTTCTGCGGCTTTAATGAAGGCCTGTTTTGCGTTGTCACGATCGAAGAGATATCCTTCGAGATAGGTAACTTGCGCTTCGGCGATGAGGTTTTCATCAACATCGCCAGCTGTTAGCTCCACACTGGCACCGAGGAACGTGTTCATTGTGCGTTGTGCATCGGGAGTTACGAGGATCAGGCAACGGCCTGTCTTTGCGCCCATGATTAATGGTTGGGTGTCGAACTGGATGCCCATGGAGCGCAGGTCGTGTTGAAAAATTTTACCAAGCTGGTCGTCGGCAACTTTGCCGATGAATCCGCCTTTACCGCCGAAAGAGGCGAAGCCGGCCATTGTGTTACCCGCAGAACCGCCTGAGCTTTCAATACCTTCAGGCATTTGTGTATATAGTTCGACAGCGCGGACTTCTTCGATAAGCGTCATTGCGCCCGGTTCCATGCCGTATTCTTTGTTTTGTTGTTCGATGAATGTGTCATCAACCTGAGTGAGAACATCGACGAGGGCATTTCCAACGGCGACCACGCCGAGAGCAGGGTTAGACATAGTAAAGCAATCCATTTCTTGTATGATTCGTATAAACTGGGTACAAGATGTACAAAATTCAACCGTGTAAGCCAAGGAACGATTGGAAAAATGCCGAAAAAAGCAGCCCCTAACAAAGTCGTTGCGGAAACAGCGAAAAAGCCGAAAGGCGATTTGCGTGAGCATATTGTGCTCAAAGCGTTGGATGTTGCCGCCGATCAGGCTTGGGATCAGGTCACTCTGGGCGATATTGCCGATGAAGCGGGGATGTCGCTGGCGGAACTGTTCGATGTTGTTCAGGACAAGATGGATATTTTGGTGTTGTTCGGGCGGATGATTGATCGTCGTGTGCTGGAAGTGATCGGGGAGCCCGATCCGTCAATCTCTACGCGGGATCAGTTGTTTGATATTCTGATGGAGCGTTATGAAATTCTGAATGATTACCGCCCTGGCTTAATGTCTATTTTGCAGTCCTTTAAGTATGATCCGAAACAGGTGATGTTTTCTGCGCCGTATCTTTGCCGTTCAATGAGTTGGATGCTCGAAGCGGCGGGGATGGAAACCAGCGGTATTCGCGGTGCGGCCCGTGTTGCGGGTTTGACCGCGTTATATGTGAAGGTTTTGCGTACATGGAAAGACGATGATACGCCCGATCTTGGTGCGACGATGGCGGCGCTGGATAAAGATTTAAGCCGCATGGAGCAGGTTGCCAATACGCTGGGGTTCTAGCCCTGAATTGCCTTTAGGGCATCACTTACATTGTCGCTATATGGAATTGATTCATACGCGCCCATTTTGGATGCGGATAGAGTTGCCGCGACCAAAGATCTGATCAGCGCCTTATCAAGGCTTAATCCCGTATAGAGACAAGCTGCGAATGTACCGCAAAACGCGTCTTCCGCGCCTTCGGGGTGTGCCCATTTTACGTCGTCGAGTGTGATTTTCGGGATCGGACTGGCGGCTCCTGTCTTTAAGCGTATGTCGCAGCTGCCGTCAGGCTTGAGGAATATCGTGGTGAGTCCTTTATAAGCACTGAGATCGCCCAGTTTTTCCTTCGCGGTTTCGGGGGCGATCAGGTAGTCGACCAATTGCAGGTCTTGTTCCTCAATGGTTATGCAGGGAGAGAGGTTTAGAACCGTTGTTGCGCCTTTGTCTTTGGCAATGTTGAGAAGGGCGGATATCTCCTCCATCGGTAGCTCTGTTTGTGTAAGAACAACGGATTTTTCGTCCAGTATTTCTTCTGGTACTTGTTCTGCCGTTGTTTGCTCACTAGCGCCGAGTGCCACGATGCTGCGTTTTTCATCGGTTATATCGACGCTTGTGCCGGTTTGGGTGTGTTCGGCTTTTGCTACGCCTGATGTGACAACGCCGTGTTTGCGAAGGCGTATTAGGATGTGTTTAGCCAGTTCATCATCGCCAGTGCGCCCGACCAGAGCCGTTTTTGCGCCTGCTTTAGCGGCGGCCAATGCCTGCAATGCACCCTTGCCGCCAACGCTGTTGCTGTAGCGTTTGGCAAAGCTCGTTTTCCCAATGGTGCTGTCGGGGTCGTTTTCTATGGTTATGGACTGTAGGATCGAGCCAAAAACGAGGATCATTATATGTTTTTCCGATGTTGAAAGGCTTGCTTTTATTAGTCTGTGCGTATAAAACACGGGCAATAAAAGCGTGGCCGCTTTTCTTTATCTTTGATAAATACAATATTGATAAACAAGAACGATAACAACATGAACGATTTCAATTATCAAAATCATTTCGAAAATTGTATCGACGGTGTGAAGCGCGAGGGCCGTTACCGCAGCTTTGCCAATCTTGAGCGACTTGCCGGCCAATTCCCAAAAGCGATTTACAGACCCGAAGATGGTAGCGCTCCGCGTGAAGTGACGATCTGGTGTTCTAATGATTACCTCGGTATGGGGCAGCATCCTGTTGTTGTGGAGGCCGCGCATGAAGCATTGGAGAATTCCGGTGCGGGTGCGGGCGGCACGCGCAATATCTCCGGTACAACGCGTTATCATGTTGAGTTGGAAGACAGCTTGGCGGATTTGCACAAAAAAGAAGCAGCGCTGGTTTTCTCATCCGGTTATGTCGCCAATGAAGGTGCGCTGGGTGTTATGGGTAAAATTTTACCTGAGTGTGTGATCTTCTCTGATGAGTTGAACCACGCATCCATGATTCATGGCATGAAAGATTCCAAAGCGGAGAAGAAAATCTTCCGTCACAATGATTTTGAGCATCTTGAAGAGTTGTTGAAATCTGTTGATGTGAAGCGCCCGAAAATTATCGCGTTTGAATCCGTGTATTCCATGGAAGGCGATATGGCCCCGATCAAGGAGATTTGTGATCTGGCGGATAAATACAATGCGCTGACTTATCTTGATGAAGTTCATGGTGTTGGTCTTTACGGTCCACGCGGCGGCGGTGTTGCCGAGGAACGTGGGTTGATGGATCGCATTGACGTGATCGAGGGTACATTCGGTAAGGCTTACGGTTGCATGGGTGGTTTTATAACCGGCCCGAGCGCACTTGTTGATTGTGTGCGTAGTTTTGCCTCCGGCTTTATTTTCACAACAAGTTTGCCGCCATCTGTTTTGGCGGCGGCGCGTGCGGCGGTTGAGCATTTGAAAGTTTCAGACATCGAGCGTGCGCGTATGCGCCGCAATGTTGCATTGTTCAAAGACATGCTGGAGACAGCCGACTTACCGTTCATGAAAGGCGAGAGCCATATCGTACCGTTGATCGTTGGTGAGCCGAATTGCTGCCGCGAAGTGTCACAGATTTTGATGAACGAGCATAATATATACGTTCAGCCGATTAATTATCCCACAGTGCCAAAAGGTACGGAACGTTTACGCCTGACCGCGAGCGCGGCACATTCTATCGAGGATGTGAAGCATATGGCGAATACGCTGCAACATTTATGGGCGACGCATCACGCGCTGATCAAGGCAGTCGCCTAAGTCTTCAATGACAATAAACTAATATTTGATTTTTTTGTGCCATCCTTGTTATTGGTTGTTTAACAGGGAGAAAACTGCGTTTGGAAATCTTTGCGCACAGACTGACAGGTGACCCGCAAGATCCGGTGCTTAGCCGCACAGGGATTCGTGTGCGCGATGTTTTAGAGATGCGCGATCAAGGGCTTTCTTCCAAAGGGATACTGGAAGCCTATCCGAATTTAGACCCCAGTGATATTGATGTTTGTAAAGCGTTGGCGATGGTGTCCTTGCAGGACCGTCCCGAATACAGACGGAATGCCGCCGGTATAAAGCCACGGAAATCCTCGGACCAGCACCCGCCAGTTAAATTGATGTTTGATGAAAATCTGAGTTGGAAATTTATTCCCGCTATGCTCGATCGTGTTAGTGCGGTTAGTCATATCGAGTTGGAAGATATGAAAAGCGCGGCGGATTTGGATATCTGGCGGCGTTTCTCCAGTAATGGAGATCGCGCCATTATCATCACCAGAGATTATGATTTTGTTCAGTTGGCGGAAGTGTTCGCGATGGAGGCGATGCTGCGTAATCGTGGTTATAAAGGTATCGATGATGATCTTAAGCAATTTCCGTTTGTTGTGCATATCGACACCAAAAAGCCCAGCCGTGATAAATCGGAACGTAAAACCCGAAAAGGAAAGAAGAAGAGAGACTTTTTGAGTAAAGAGGGGATGGTTGATGCCTGTAGCAAGCGGGCGCAAAATTTTGCCAAGGAAGCCAACAAAGAGCCGCAAAAAACAGTATATATGGGATTGACCCGTAACGGGTTAAGGCAGGGGCCGCGCTTGCCTGATATTTTCAAAAAATACAGAACGGGTCGTCATGCCGATGAACAGGATAAGGTTACACATCTGGAGACGGCGGATTTAGAAACAGAAGTGGATTGGGATGCGCTTAACCGTGTGCGTAAGCATGTCAGTTATAAGTCTGAAGACCCATTGCCGAGACTTTCACCTGAAGATTTTCTTTGATTAAACGCGAATGTTGACGTTTTTACCGCGTGCCGCGGCAGCGATAGTGTCAGCAGATTCAGCAACAATGGCTGCTATGGCTTGGTCAGCCTGAGCATTCTGTTTGATAACGGAAAGTGCAACGTTTTGCTGTAAGAGGGCGGTCTGTGCCGCGATGCCTGCTGGTATACTACTCATTTTCTGTCCTTTTGTACGATTCCTTCAGTACAGTCTTTAGAATAGCGTAAAAACTTTTATAAATCTTTAAAAAACCAAAAAAGCTATGAATTGAGCAGGTTTTTGAATCTGTGGTGAACATCAATTGCGTTCATGCCGGGGCCGGGCGGTAGTTCGCCGCCTTCGATATCCGCGTGTACGAAATGCGGGCCGTTTTGTGGTTCAAGGCTGTCCATGTCCGTGAGGTTTACCGTGTTTTTAAAACCCGGATAGGCGGCGGAGATGTTACTCCAATCAACACCTGTTCCCGGAACGGGCAGGGATTTTGTGAATTCGTATACGCCGTTATCCATGACGACGACGATTAAATTTTTTGGGGCTGTTGCAGAGATGGTTGCCAGAGAACTCATGTTCATCCCAAGCGCGCCATCACCGCAGGCGGCAATGACGAGACGGTCTTTATGACTGGCGGCTACACCGAGTGCAACCGAAGAAGCCATGCCCATAGGGCCGGAAAGGTAAAGGTTTTCGGGGCGGTCTTTGGCGGCTTTTAGCCATAGAGATTGAGAGCCGATATCGGCAACAATAAGGGCGTTGTGTTTTTCCGCAAATGTGACGAGATGTTTGAATGCTTCTGCCTGTTTCATGATGGCATTCCTTGGGACAAAGTTATGAAGGCAGGTTCCCCCGCGCCTTCGGATCGTGCCATCGCTTTGGGGATGTTAACGGCGAGGTCTTCCCATGATGACGGGTGGACGAATAAATTCATCGCGCGCGTGATGGCTTCGAAGCTGCGATATTTATTCGGGTCATAGGAATTGGAATCGTTTATTCCACCGCGATGGGCAATTAAAACCACGAAGGGGGTTTGGTATTTCTGGCACAGCGTCGTGAATGCGCCGACTGAATTCAGGAAGCCAGAATTTTGCATCAGTACCAGTGTGCGTTGACCACTCATAGCGGCACCGGCGGCGATGCCGAAGCATTCTTCTTCACGCGCAGCCGCGATGTAGTCAAAGCGCTCATCCGCGCTTAGCCCCTTTATCAGCGGGACAATCCAGCCATCGGGTACGCCCGTGGTTACGTTGATGTTGTGTTCGTCTAAGGTGTTGAGAATATTATCAATCATTGAGCAAGTTTAAGTGATTTATGCGTTAAATGCATCGATCTTTTTCGCCATCTTGATGTCTTTTTCAGATATTCCGCCCGCGTCATGCGTCGTGAGCGTTATATCCACCTTGTTATACACATTGAACCATTCGGGGTGATGGTCCATTTTTTCGGCCAGTAATGCGATCTTGGTCATGAAGCCCCACGCAGTATTGAAATCTTTGAATTTGAAAGATTTTTCGATTGCGTCCCGATCTTCGGATTTGTTCCAATCGTCGAGTGTGGACAATTCGTTCTGTAAGGATTGTGGATCAATTTTTGCTGTCATCGTACTTCCCATTGTTCGTGTATTCGATTCATCGTATCGTAATAACGACTCAAAATGCATCTTGGTTCACGACAGTTGTTTATACAACAGGCGCGTGCAGTTTATCTGACACCATACGTTTATGTTTGGGACTACTGATTACAATGGGGGCAGGGTTATGGGGTCAAAAAGAATAATTATGAATTACACGGTGCCGCCCAGTCTGGACGACATTGAGGTTATCGCATCGGAAATTATAGAAACGTTACCCGAGGAACTGCTTGAGTTCTCCGAAGGGGTTGCGGTTGTCGTTGAAGATTTCCCTGACGAAACGTTGGAGAGGGAATTGGATATAGATGATTCTTACGATCTGATGGCGTTGTATCGCAGCGGGAAAGAGATTTCCCCGGGTGTTGAGCGTAAAACCGCAAATGATGACGATGTTCTGTTGCTTTTCCGCAGACCAATCCTGGATATGTGGTGTGAGTCGGGAGATGACATTAATGGTGTCATTCGTCAGGTTCTTATTGAGGAGCTTGGTAAGAATTTTGACTTTTCTGATGATGAAATCGAAGAAATGGCCGAACGGCATTATCAAGGCATGCTCTAAAATCGTAGGTTTAAATTATGATCTTTCGAAACGGTTGTGATAAACTGTTTAAAGGTATGTGATTTACGACGTGGTGAGCATTTAAGTGGTGGTAAAACCTCTCTTTAAAATTTTGGCAGTTGTTTTTATGGTGAGTATCCCACTCGCTGTTGATGCTGGCTCTACGCGTCCTATTACTCTTTCTCCCGGTTGTGATCCCGAATTTTACGATGTTATGGCTGCGCGCTCATGGCTTGAAGGTCAGCGCGAAGTTGAGGTTGCCGAACGTCTGATTCTCAAGCCTGATAGTGTTTTGGAGTATTCCTGCTTCGATGACCGCGTCGGTGAATTGGGAGCCGGTGCGAACTTGATGTTCAGTGATAATGTTTCTGCCCCCGGGCCTTTGTTCACCAACCACCCAACAGATGTCAGTCGTCCTGATTTTATGGGGCCGCCTGCTGTGTCTCAGCCGGATTTACCTATTGGAGACCCCGGCCCAAATCCGCCGGGCACGCCGCCGAATTTGCTGTCTTCACAGACGGATAACAGTTTGAATTTGGCTGTTCGTACACCGTATTTCGGATATGCGGGGGTTAATTTCGGTCATGTATATGGTGGTGGTACATATGCCGCTATTCCGCCGCCAGCCGCGTCTTGTAACGCGATGAATGCGGTGTGGCTGTTCCTGAAGTGTCAGGATTTCAATATCAATCAATTCAGAACGCTTACCGAATTAAGTCTGGTTGACCCCAGAGATATGCCTTTGCCTTGTAATGATCCGAACAGAGGAACAAACTGGGCCAATAATCTTGCCGCCGCGTTTCCGAATCCCGGTACGCCCGGTGCTGTTGATCTTTTCGACGCGTATTTGCCCAAGATCAAGGCCAGAGTGGCTGGCGGTTGCGCGGAAGATCCTATTCAAACCGGTCTTCAGGTTACTATCGGTACGAATACGTTTGATGATGCTGTTTGTCCGACACCCGGGTGTTATTATGATGGTACCGGCGGATCGTGCCAGTAGTCTGCGTTTTTTAAATACATAAAATTTTACATATTTTTAACCCGCTGCGTTCTATGATAATAAGAGGTAGATTTATTTTGGGGTTACTGTGAGCAAATTTTCATCGAAAATATATAGATATTTCAGCGTCCTAACGGTTTTAGGGGCGGCAATCATAATGTTGGCACCGGTTTCGGCGAAAGCGCAGACCGGCGGTCATAACTGCATGAAAACGTCAATTAATGACGTTATCTGTCCGCAGAATTCAGATGTAGCAGCGCCGGGAAGTGCTGAAAACCCATTCGGATTACCGGGGTCTTCGCTCTTTGGTGCAGGTTCTCCTCTCTTTAGCGGTGCTTTAGGTGGTGTTCTTGGCGGCGGCGGTAGCCCGATTGCCGCGGCACTCAATTCTTTGCTTGATGGTCTTCCTCCTAATCTTAGACAAGCTTTGCTTTCGCAATTGGCAGGGATGGATTTAAACAATATAAGTGCCGGCGATATTACAAACCTTGTCGGTTTGTTCACCTCGATGCAGGCGCAGTATCAGTTACTTGAGACTTTAGGTTGCGGTGGCGGCACGCTTAACGGTGACTTCCTTGTTTACGCGCAGAACGCATTTGCGCAAAAGGCCGGACAGATTGATCTTAATCAGCTTATGAGTGGCGGTTTGAGTATTAGCGCGCTTACGGGCACGTTCCAGACTGACATTGTTTCACAGATTTGTGCTCCACCTCCACCTCCGCCTACCGGTCCGGGAACATCTCCGGTTGGTTCGCCGACAGCACCGGGTGGTACAGGTACAGCGACACAGCCAGCTCCTCCGGTTCAACCGAACCCGCCGGGAACTGTGACAGCGCCTTCAAGTGTTACTGATTCAAGTTGTTGGGATGCGGCTAAGTCACAGCAAGCCATTAACATCTCACAAACTGATAATGCCGGTGGCGGTTACTGTGCTAAAGGTGTTGCGAATATCATGTTGGCTATGGGTTTCTCTGTAACGCGTGGTAACGCACATGATTGGGACAACTCATTACCTTCAAATGGCTGGACGCTGTTGAATATGCCGCCGGAGCAATGCCCACCGGGTTCTATTCTCTGGTTTGATAGTGATATACGCGCAGGCAAGCCGTTATCTACATATTCAAGCGGTAAGGTTACAGGTGGTGCGAAATACGGCCACGTGGAAATTGTCACCACTACTTCTGACGGTCAAAGGCTCTATGTTTCTGATAAAGCCAGAAGCAACTGGGGCGGAACGGTTCCACATAACTATGGCGGTTGCTATACTAGTTGCCCATAAACTCGAATATCGGATATATAAAGAACATGATGAAGTATTTTAAATACGCAGTTTTATCCTTGGTCTTGGTTGTTTCTGCCGGATCCGTCGTTATCGCTCAGAGCTTGAGTGATGGTGATACCGCGCTTGTCGATACATCGGCCAATATCGAAACCGTCACGTATTACGGGCAGACTTTTACACCCGCTACGAACGAGCAGGGATCATATAACACCGATTACACATGGGCGGATATGAAGCCATATGCGGAAGAGGTGCTTCCCGAGGCCAAGACAACGAAGAAAGACCCGAAAGAGCTTTGTGAGCATTTGACCAAGCTCGAACGTTTGTATGTTCAGAATTATGATTTAGCGGTTAATAATCTTGCCAAGCATTACGAAGATATTCTTAAGCCAGAGACAGACCTTCAGGTTGCACAGATGCTTAAGGTGAAAAGCGGTATTCCTGATCTGATCGAGCTTAATCCGAAGATGGAAGGCAAGGTCATTATGGCGCAGCAAGCACACAACCAGTATTTGGGCGTGATGATGTTGGCCGATGGTGCGAGAGCAAAGTTCTGTCCGCCTGAAGAAATGGCACCGGACGATCTCAAAGACCTCAAGTAAAATTAGAAACCTTTTTCAAGGTAAGTAGCCATCCGGCGGGCAAATTCCGCCGGATTTTTTATGGGTTCGCCTTGGATGATTTTTGCCTGATCGAACAGTAACTTTATTACATCTTCAAAATCTTTCGATTTTGCATCCGTCGTTTCCAGCTTCTTGATCAGCGGGTGGTCGATGTTTACTTCGAAAATAGGCTTACTGTCGCCGGCGTATTTCTGGTGAATTTTCAATACACGTTCCATGTGCATATCAACGCCGCCTTCGGGCGCGACCAGACAGACAGGAGAGTCGGTCAGGCGTTTTGATACGCGAACATAGGTAATGTCTTCGCTCAAAACTTGCTTGACGCTTTCAAGGAAGTCTTCGTGATCTTCATCGACATCCTTGGCTTCTTCGCCGTCTTTTGGTTTATCGAATTCGATGTCGCCTTTGGTGACGGACTTAAAGGTTTTCCCCTTATATTCTGTCGCGCTTTGTAGCCAGAAATCATCGATCGTATCGGTGAAGAACAGGACTTCGATGTTGCGTGATTTAAACCCTTCGAGTTGAGGAGAGTTTTTCAACGCTTCGAGGCTTTCGCCGCTGATGTAGTAGATGTCGTTCTGGTCTTCGGGCATGCGCTCGATATAATCGTCGAGCGATGTAAATTTATTTCCATCTTCGGCAGTAGAATAGAAACGGCAGACCTTGAAGATACCTTCGCGATGTTCTGCGGCATCGTATAGCCCTTCTTTGATTGCCGGACCGAATTGCCCCCAGAATGTTGTGAAGGCCGGACGGTCGTCACGGCTGAGTTTATCCAGATCGCTCAGGATGCGGCGTGTCACGCTGGATCGGATTTTTTCGATAATCGGATTGTATTGTAAAGACTCGCGGCTGATGTTCAGTGGCAGGTCTTCGGAATCGATGACACCTCTTACAAAACGCAGCCATGGGTACATGAGGCCATCGAGCGTGTCGGAAATAAAGACGCGGCGGACATATAAACGCACGGCGCTTTTACGACCCGGGTCGTATAAATCCCATGGGCGCATTGTCGGCACATAGAGCAGGGCGCTGAATTCAATTTTGCCTTCCGCGCGCCAGTGCGATGTCATGATTGGTTCGTCCATGCCGTGGGTGATGTGACGATAAAAATCTTCGTATTGTTCGGGTGTTACATCCTGTTTTGAACGTGTCCAGATTGCCGATGCTTTGTTAATCGGTTGGCCTTCGCCTTTTTCGGTTTCTTCGGGCGTGTTGTTGAAAATTTTGAAATCGATATGGTCGGAATAAGTTTCGACCGTGTCTTTGATTTTTTGGTCTATGAGAAATTCAGAGCCGTCATCTTTAATGTTCAGTGTGATTGCCGTGCCGCGCTCTCC
>CAYGQG010000001.1:36020-47944 GCA_964351955.1 uncultured Micavibrio sp.
CTCCGTCGAGTTTGGGTTCTTCCTCTTTTGTGGCTTTGCGCACGTTAAATCCGGTTGCGCCGTCACTTTCCCATGTCCATACGGTTTTTGATCCGGCCTTGCGGCTGGTGACGGTTACAAAGTCGGCAACCATGTATGAGGCATAAAAGCCGACACCGAATTGCCCGATGAGTTTTAGCGGGTCTTTCGCGTCTTTCATCTTTTCCATCAGTTTGGCTGTGCCGGATTTCGCGATTGTGCCGAGGTTGTCGATCAGCTCGGCCTTTGTCATGCCGGTGCCGTTGTCCACGACGGTCAGTGTGCGTGTGTCGGTGTTTTTATAGATGTGAATGCGGAATGTGCTCTCATCCGCCGCGAGTTCCGGTTTCTGAATGGCTTCATAGCGCAAGCGATCGCAGGCATCCGCGCTGTTTGAAATTAATTCTCGCAGGAATACATCGTGGTTGGTGTAAAGGGCATTGGCTACAATGTTGAGCAGGCGGGAAACATCCGCGCTGAAATTCATCTGGCCGTCATCTTGTTCGGTTTTCTTTTGTGCTGTCATGGTGATTACTTAAGGGTAAAGCCAGTGCGCTGTCCAGCCCCCATTGCTTTCTTTCTTGTAGATAAATCGTGTGTGCAGTCTGTCTTTATGTGCGATCCAGAATTCTATGCTGTTCGGGACCAGCACATACCCGTTCCAATATTCGGGGCGGGGGATGGATTTTGCATCGGCGAATTTGTCTTCGTATTTTTTAATGGAGGCTTCGAGGTCTTCCCATTTTTCAAATGTAGTGGATTGGTCGGATGCCCATGCGCCGATCTGGCGTTCTTTCGGGCGGGTGGTGAAGTATTCATCCGCTTGTGCATCGCTGACCTTTACCACATTGCCACTAATACGGATCTGTTTGCGCAAGGATTTCCAGTACCAGCACATCGCGGCTTTGGGGTTTTGTTCCAGCTCACAGCCTTTCTGGCTGTGGGAGTTGGTGTGGAATTTAAATCCGTCTTCGCTAAAATCTTTTATCAATACCATACGGTTACTGGGGGTTCCGTCAGAGCTGGCGGTTGCCAAACATACGGCATCGGGGTCGTTAAGTTCTTGATTTTGCGCGTCTTTGTACCATTTCTGGCAAAGCTCGATCGGATTTGGGCCGTATTTCTCTATTATTTCGTGTGTCATAAAAAAATTGGAATGGTTTCAAGTGTTCGTTCGTATAATGTTTTGTAGGGTAACTATACTCATATAAGATGCGAACACAGAATCGCAAGATAATGAAAGGCAAAAGAGATGAAGAATTTTAGTTTATTAGCGATGTTTGTGGCGGTTTTCGCCCTGACAGCGTGTCAAAGCATGGAAGGCCGAGGCAATAAAGAGCTGATCGGTGGCGGTGGTGGAGCCATTCTTGGTGGTCTGCTCGGCTCACAGGTCGGTGATGGTTCAGGTCGCTTGATCGCAACAGGTGTCGGCGTTTTGGTCGGTGGTTTGTTGGGTTCAGAGATCGGTCGTTCTTTGGATAATGCTGACCGTGCAATGGTTCAGCAAGCCAACCAACGTGCATATGAAGCACCTGTTGGTGAAACGATTAGCTGGAGCAACCCTGATAGCGGTAACTACGGTAATGTTACGCCTGTGCGTGATGGTACGAGTACTGCGGGACGGCATTGTCGTGAATTCGAGCAGACGATTTTTGTCGGTGGTCGTCAGGAAACTGCCGTTGGTACGGCATGTCAGAATCGTGACGGAACTTGGGAAATCGTAGGCTAGGTTTCCGCTTCTTCTACATTTTCAGGAGGGCTCGGGGCTTCATCGCCCTGAGCCTTTTTGGTTTTTGCGTTTTCGTATTGCGCAATCAATTCAAAGGCTGGTCTGTAGTGCGCGTAGGCCGAGTTTTGGTCAACGAGATTGATGACATCCAATAAAGTCAGGGAAACACCACGGCGTTTTTGCGCGATGATGAAACGGTTGAAACGTTTGAGGTCGAACCATTTTATTTTTGCGCATGTGCCGTGAAAGGCGTTTTGAATGATGTCTTCTTCTGCTTTTGGGTTTTCGCGAAACAGGCGGTAGGCATTTTCAGCTTCCATCAAGGCGGGGGCGCACCATCCGATCGGGTGTCCGGCCAGTAGTTTTTTTGTTTGTTCAACCGCACGGTCCAGAAAAATTTGTGAGTTATCGCTGTGGTTCACCACTTCGATGTTTTTGATGAACGCGGTTCGGCACAGGCGCATATGTGCGCGATCGTTTTTGTCATCATCGGAAAACGGGTTGTAGAGATCATTGTTTTTAAGCGGGACGGGGTTGGTGTTCAGGCTTTCTGCGCAGATATAAGCGTTGGAGCGAATATAGGGGTCGTCGGAGCCATAAATTGCCGCGCTTAAGATTTCATTGGCGGAGAAATCAGCCCAGACCATGTCCTGCGTTCCCAAACAAAAGCGGGTCCATTGTTGGAGGCTGAGGTCGTCATAGGTTTGCCCGATTTCCAGCGCCATCATGAAGGTGTGTTCTAATTCACCGACTTTTGGCGGGCGATCATCTTTCAAATCCTTGTACACCACATTCAAGCCGTCAATCGCCATAGGCAACGGGTGGTATTCCGGGAACATATTGATTGTGGCTTTTACGCTCAGTTCGCAATAGCGTTTAATCAGGCGTTGAATTGCCCCTTTAATGCCTTTGCTTTCCATCATCATGGCTGCGAATGCGTCCGCCATCAGGTTCATGCGCAAATTCTGTATGCGTTGTTGTTGGGCATCCAGAGGTGTTGCTTCTTCCTGTTCTTCTCCGCCTTTGATTTTGCCGGTTTCCATGAAATAGGCGTGCATGGCTTTGAAGACACAGGCATAGGACAGGTATTGCGCGGCGAAGGATTCATCTTCGTAAAAGGCGAAGCTGTATTTGCTGAACACACCGAGGAACAGATATTCCTGCTTGATCCCGAAATTCATAAAAAGCTTGCTGGTTTCTATGGCAGGGCCGGAGATATGGAATAATTCGGTGTTGTCTTGGCGTGGGCGGGGCTGAGATAAAAGCAGGCCGCCGGCGGGGTGCTGCTTGATCTCAGCAGCTTGCGCGCGCATCGCTTCATCGACGTTTCCCTCATCGTTGATTGCAAACATAACCGTTAAAGCGCTGAGCTCATCCGAAACTTCGCGGCGGATAGCGCTAAAGGTATGATCTAAATTGCTTTTTTTTGTTGTCATCGATTGGGGTTCAAAAGTTGCTGAATTTGAGCTTAGCAACATTATCGGGGCGGAGAAAGATGTGTGGCTCTAATTTAGAGGAATAAAGGCTCAATGGCATAAAGGCTGGACGAGTGTCTTGAAATGTGTAGGATACTTGCAACAAATTTAACATTAGAAGATTCAAGCAAACACTATGGGTTTTGATAATACATTCCTTAAAGGTAAGCGCGGCCTCGTAATGGGCGTTGCTAATGATCGTTCAATTGCATGGGGTATCGCCAGCGCAGCCGCCGAAAGTGGCGCGGAGCTAGCTTTTACCTATCAGGGCGAGGCTCTCGAGAAGCGGGTTCGCCCTCTGGCCGAGAAAATCGGCTCTAACATCATCGTTCCTTGCGACGTTACAGACGAAGCGAGTATTGATGCGGCTTTTAAAACAATAGAAGAAGAGTGGGGACAACTTGATTTCGTTGTTCACGCGATTGCCTTTTCCGACAAAAACGAGCTGGATGGCCTGTATCTGGATACAACACGCGATAACTTCCTGCGTACAATGGATATTTCCGTATACTCCTTCACATCGGTTGCGCAGCGCGCTGTACCGTTGATGAAAGAGGGCGGTTCTTTGATTACGCTGACCTATTATGGTGCCGAGCGCGTGATGCCGCATTATAACGTAATGGGTGTCGCGAAAGCTGCTCTGGAAGCATCTGTTCGTTATTTAGCGGCTGATCTTGGGCCAAAAGATATTCGTGTGAACGCGATCTCTGCTGGGCCGATCAAGACATTGGCAGCCAGTGGTATCGGTGATTTCCGCTATATCCTGAAATGGAATGAATTGAATTCTCCTCTTCGCCGTAATGTAACGATTGATGATGTCGGTCGTTCCGGTCTGTTCCTGCTTTCCGATCTGGGTAGCGGTGTTACGGGTGAAGTTCTGCATGTCGATGCCGGTTATCATACTGTTGGTATGTGCAGCGTCGAGAGCGCTGCCGAAACCGGTGAGTTACTGCAGTCTATTGCACCCAAGAAAGACAAAGACGAAGCGGCCTAAATTCCCATGATTTGGTTTGAAGACTATTCTCTGGAGACGTTGAAAACCTTTCGTGGCGATAATATGGGTAAAACTGTTGGCTTTGATTTCACCAAGGTCGGCCCTGATTTCTTAGAGGGCACTCTTCCCGTTGATGAGCGTACGACACAGCCATTCGGTATTTTACATGGCGGTGCGTCTTGTGTGTTGTCGGAAACGCTGGGCAGTGTTGCTGCGTGGATGACGATTGATCCCGAAAAATACCGCGCCGTCGGTTTGGAGATTAACTGCAATCATATCCGCGCGGTTACAGAGGGCACAGTTATCGGTCATTGCACCCCTCTCCATACGGGTCGTCGTACGCAGGTTTGGCAGACGGACATTACAGAAGAGGCAACCGGTAAGCGCGTTGCGATTTCTCGCCTGACTGTCGCGATCATTGAACAAGGTACATTGAGCACACAAAAAGACGCTGTGCATCTCGGGTAATAAGGGCTAATCTATCCTCATGTCAGGTAATCGTTTCGGAACAGCATTTCAGTATCAAAGCTTTGGTGAGAGCCACGGTCCGGCAATCGGCTGTGTGGTTGATGGCGTGCCGCCGCGCATAGAGATTGACGAGGCGTTCATTCAGCAGTTCCTGGATAAACGCAAACCAGGTCAGAGCCGCCATACAACGCAACGTAAAGAGCCGGACACGGTCGAGATTTTATCCGGTGTATTTGAAGGGCAGACAACAGGTACGCCGATTGGCTTGCTGATCCGTAATCAGGATCAGAAATCCAAGGATTACGGCGATATTAAGGATAAATTCCGTCCCGGGCATGCCGATTACACGTACAACGAGAAATACGGTATCCGTGATTATCGCGGTGGTGGGCGTTCTTCGGCGCGTGAAACCGCGATGCGGGTTGCGGCGGGTGCTGTGGCGCGTAAGGTTCTGGCGAACCAGATTGGTGAGCAAGTTAAAATCCGCGCTGCCGTAGTACAGATCGGCACACACAAGATTGATTATGATCATTGGGATTGGGAGCAAGTGGATAAAAATCCGCTGTGGTGTCCTGATCCGACTGTGGTTGATGAATGGGAAGCGTATCTTGATACCGTGCGCAAAAGCGGTTCTTCGGCTGGTGCGGTTATCGAATGTCATGCCAGCGGTATTCCCGCAGGGCTGGGCGCGCCTGTCTATGACAAGCTAGACGCGGATTTGGCTAAGGCGATGATGAGTATTAATGCGACCAAGGCGGTTGAAATCGGAGCAGGGTTTGAAGCCGTGATGTTTGGCGGTGAAGAGAACGCCGATGAAATCCGTATGCTGGATGATATTGCCGAATTTCAATCCAATAATGCAGGCGGTATCCTTGGTGGTATTTCAAGCGGGCAGGATATTGTGGTGCGTGTTGCGTTTAAGCCGACAAGTTCGATTTTGACCCCTGTGAAAACCATCGATAAGGATGGGAATGATACAGATATTGTGACCAAGGGCCGCCATGACCCTTGCGTTGGACTGCGCGGTACGCCTGTGGTTGAGGCGATGATGGCGTGTGTTCTGGCTGATCATTGGTTGCGTCACAAGGCGCAGTGCTTGTAACGCCTCTTTTTCTTTGACATAATGTATAATTGAGTATAATCTTCCCGAGTTTTTAACGGATTAGGAACGGCTGAGTATGTCAAAGGTTGAGTATCAATTATTAGAACCCGAAGAGCGCCAGAAGAAGTGGGAGCCTGTGTCACACAGATACGCTCTCGAAGGCTCTAAAGACCCCATTAATGAAGTTGTTATGGATGAGCACCCGCATGGTTCACGCGATGTGCTGCTTGGTATGGATGTCCCTGAGAGCAGAAGAGACCACGTTATTCAGACAACCAGAGCTTTGCTCAATGAGGCCGGCTATACAGAGGTTCAATTCAAGACATATAACAGTTCGTCATTTTCTGCGAAAATTAGCGGCATAAAGGACGAAATGGGTATTTTGGATGTTGTTTCCGCGCTTTCCAGTGAAGCGAAAATGGAAGACGGCGTTACGGCTTATCCTGTGTTGCCTCGCGAGGTTGCGCGGGATATTGCCGTTATGGAGATGGATCGCTTGGCGGAAGGCAATGGAAATTTATACGGGCCGTTAATGGGCGGGTATCAAGGAGAGCTGGCCAATTATGTTGATGTGGTCACAAGAGACACGCAGGCCGGACATTTATTGGGTATAGATTTTATACGTGAGAATTCTTTGTTTGCTGAGACGACTGAAATATATACCGAATTAAATTTTTCTGACGTTGATGCGCAAAAACGTACAATAGCAGCACTGCAAAAAGCGGGCGTTACGACTAATGTAGAACACGGCATGGTGATTGCCGACGATACTATTGACGGCGTTGGCCCTGTGATGACCAAAGCGGGGTTGTTGCCAAGCTCTATGTTGGCGGCCATTGAATCGCAGGTAAGGGTTATGCGCCCTGATGTTAATGCCGGTTTAGAGGTTGGCGAGCCAGTCGAGCAATAAACGATAATTTCGTTCTAAAATATCACGAAGAGGGTTCGCATATCCTCTTCTCTGCGCTACTATTCAAATATGTCGCAAAAACGTTTCAGACAGCATAGACCGCTTTATCCGAATACGCTTCCTCCTGCCATTGAGAAGCCGAAATTCCAATGGAAATTGCTGCCGATTTTATGGCTGACGCTCAAGCGTGTTGCCATGACGATCGGCTTTGTTGTTCTGGTAAACCTCTTTATCGCTATCACAATTATTCCTGCCTTGATCCCTAAAGAAGGTTCTGCGCCGAGCTTGCCGAATGAAATGGTCTTGTTCATGACATTCGAAGACGGGTTTTTGGAGATGCCGACACCTGCAACATTTTCAGATCCGTTTGCGGGTTCTTCCCTTACTGTTCGCACAATTGTAGATGCTTTGGATCGTGCGCGTGATGACGGGCGTGTTAAAGGCATCGTGGCCCGCATGTATGACGGGAATTTTGCTCTGACACAAACGACCGAAGTGCGGGCGGCGATTAAGCGTTTCCGTGATAGCGGGAAATTTGCCTATATCTATTCCTCTTCTTATGGCGAGGGTGGCGGTGGTTTTGGTCGCTATTATCTCGCTTCTGCCTTTGAGCAAATCTGGATGCAGCCTTTGGGCATTGTTTCCATTAGCGGTGTGCAAGCGGAGATTCCGTTTTTCCGCGATACATTGGATAAGATCGGTGTGCGTCCGCAGTTCTTCCAGCGTAAAGATTACAAAACTGCTTTTGAAAGCATTACGGCCCGCAATATCAGCAAGGAAAACCGTGAGACGATGCAGCAGATTATCGATGGCGTGCGTGGTCAATTGATGAGCGAAATTCCGGCAGAGCGCGGTATGAGCGAAGTTGAGTTTCAACGCCTTGTCGATAAAGGTTTGTTGACCGCACCCGAAGCCGAAGCGGCGGGGCTGATTACCCATATGGATTATGCTGATGTTCTGCTCGACGATATTGCCGAGCTGGTCACGGGAGATCGTGAGTCCGAAGATTTAGAGCTGATCGAGCTTGAGCAATATGCCTCTGTGATGAAGAAGAAGAGCCAAGGGTTATTGTCCGGTTCTAAGCCGAAAGTTGCGCTTGTTTACGCCGTGGGTGCGATTATGCCGTCATCGGATAGTGCCGGCGTGCCGGGAGAAGGCATAGCCGCAGCAGACGAGATTGCGCCCGCTATTCTGGATGCCGCAAAGGATGATGCTGTTGAGGCGATTGTTTTGCGCATTGATAGTCCTGGTGGATCGCCATCGGCCTCTGAAAGTATTTTACGTGCGGTTGAAAAGGCACAAGCCGAGGGCAAGCCCGTTATCGTTTCTATGGGGGCGACGGCGGCTTCTGGCGGATACTGGATTGCGGCCTATGCCGATAAAATTTATGCATTGCCGACGACCTTGACCGGATCAATCGGTGTTGTCGGCGGTAAGTTTGTGTTCTCTGAATTGCTCGATAAGGTCGGTGTGAATATGGCAGAGATCAGTTGGGGTAAAAACTCCGGTATGTGGTCGCCGACATCTACGTTTTCCAGCAGTGAGGCCGAGCGTTTTAATGCGATGTTGGATAACGTGTATGACAATTTTATTAATCGTGTCGCCAAGGGGCGCGGAATGACAGCCGAAGAGGTTGATCGTGTCGCCGGTGGTCGCGTGTGGACGGGTAAGAACGCGATGGGTGTCGGTCTTGTGGATGAGCTTGGCGGGCTTGAAGATGCGTTGGATTTTGCCGCTGTGTCTATCGGGGAAGAGGGGCGCGCGGATATTCGTGTTGATGTCTATCCGAAGCCTAAATCCGCGTTCGAGCAGATATTTGAATTGCTGGACACACAGGCACGGATCGGGCAGCGAAGCATAGAGATGCAGGATAAATTGCTCGGTGTTGCCGGACCTGTTCTTAACCAGTTATCCGTCATGGAAAACCCGCAGCATTACAGCACGTATGAACCTCTGCGGGTTCAATAACCAATACATTATTTATCGTTTGAGAAAATGTCCTGAAGCTGCTCATGCAGGTCTTGATAGGTCATCAGGATATTGCGCTTGTCGTATCCTTTTTCGATGATGGCGACAGCGGCGTTCATGCCATAGGCCAGCGGCACAATCTCGCAGGGCAGGATTTTTTGCGCCGCTTGGGCCGCCGATACGTCTTTATGCCGATCTCCGATATACCAGATCAGGTCATTTTCATCGCAACTATCCTTGAGGCGGCTAAGCGCCATGATGATCGGGTCGGGATTGGGTTTGGATTTGCGAATATCCTCGCGGAAGATCGTCGCGTCGAAATATTTCTCAAGGCCGAATTTCTGCACAATGTCGTCGCCATAGCCCTTGCCTAGCCCATTGCTGACCAGCGCCATCGGGATGCCCTGTTTTTTAAGGAAATCGAGCACGGTCATTACGCCGGGGCAGGGCTCAACCAACAATTCCACGGGTTTATTGCGCAGTTTATGGAGCGCTTTGTGCACGATGATGGATTTGGGCGGCTTTACGGGCTGTTCGGGCGGGGTGAGGAGCAGCGGGCCTTTGCCCTTGCGGTCGAAAATCCAGCTCCAGAGCTTGGATATCTTGAAAATCGCGTCGTCGAGCCATTCCATCACCCCCAGTAATTTGGGGTTTAAGTGGCGGACGGTGGTGCCGTCCATGTCAAAAATGACGATTGAGGGTTTGGGTAGGGGCATCCGAGTGAAAATACTGGCTTTTCAGCACGGTGTCGAGAGACTTTGCGCATCTTCGGCGCTTGTTTATTGGTTTTAGTGGCTGTACTTGCTTACGGGCGTGTAATAGTGCGTAGGGTTATTATCGTTGCCGTTGTAGCCGCCTTCTTGCCAGCGTGGTTCGGCTGCGGCGATGATTATATTCGGCTGATCATCAAGGAATGCGCAGCAACGTTGGTCTTCTCTACAGGCGCGGGGCAGGTCAGCACGTGTTTGACCGCATTGCACCAGGCTCACCTTTGTTTTGATTAACGCGCTCGCGTCTTGTGCGTTTGATTGTGTTGGTAGGAAAAAGGCAATAGTCGTCGCTATTGCAAACAGGCAAAGTTGTCTGTGCATCCGTTTAGTCCCCTGGTCTTTAATGTAGTTTTCGCTCGGGCTCCGCACCCTCAATTTTTCTTCTTATTCTTCTATTATATAAGGAGAATGTTGTGTAATTATGTCTAATTGTATCTGTTTTGTTTCGACTCTCACATTGATTGAAACAGACCCGAAATAGTTGGAAAAATAGCCCGTTTTCTCAAATTGAGAATGATATTAACTGTTTGTTATGACTGTTTTTTTGAGGAAAATGAACGGAATCGGGCGGATTCGGCTTAAATATGGCGAAAATGTGGCAGCGGGTGGTGGTGTGGAGCTTCTGTGAGGGTGTTTTGCTAGGGGCGGTAGCGTGGCAAAGCTACAGGAATTAATTCATATTTTGTCAATTTTAATTAGTTAATAAAAACCGAGACAATATCTAAAAGAGTTTTATGTAACTTAGTCAATTGATAAACTTAGAAAATGCCTATCCAAAAACCTGAAATATACTTTACCAAAAAGGATAAACAGCTTCTTGTTTTGATATCTAAGCTTCTGTTGGAGTCTATGGATAAAGATACAAAAAGTAATGTTCCTTCAGATTGCGCCGATTTATCGGATGAAGAAGCCAAAAAACTAATTTCACTACTATCGCAGTTGATTAATAGTAAAGATTTTTATGAATCTATCGCACTTATTAATGGTTTAAAAAGCTTAAATAGTATTTCAGGAAATGGAGACGACTATTACGTGGAAGATGGGCGTACTAAGAAGCTTCTTTTTGCTACTAGAAGGAGAAGGTTCAATATGAGCACTATCTTTTTTACTAGCTCAAAATGGAATGCTTTGAAATGCAGGCTAGGGATTGAGGAATATCATGAGGATTCGCAGACAGCCAAAATGACGCCTGACTATTTTTTAAAGATGGAGATGCGTCTTTTTGAAGAGTTAGAGGTCAAAGAAGAGTTACGTAACTATCTCATTACCTATGCAGAGAATAATTTGAATGTAGTGGAAGATTTTCAAGCAAAAAAAATTAAGCCAAAAGAGCCATTTACTATGCGAGAAGGCATTAAAGGTATGATCGAAAATCTAAAAAAAGAAAAGCTCATTAAAAAAGTTAATCTTAGCTCTTTAGCTTTTTGGGTTTCTAATTCGTCTGTGTTATTTACAACAAGAGATTGGACGTCGGCAGGAGTTTTTTCGTGTATGGTGTCCGAAGCTATAAAATCTATTCAACCTAAACAAGATTAATTGATAGCTTTCAAAATAGCCTTCGCCGTTAACCCTGCGGTTTCGTATTGCTTGGCGGGGTCGTCGTGGTCTTGGAAGACATCGGGCAGGGTGAGGGTGCGGATTTTGATGCCGTTCGTTAAATCGTTATTGGCGAGGAATTCCAGAACGAATGCGCCGAAGCCGCCGCGTGAACCTTCCTCTATCGTGATCAATGTATGGTGGTTTTGTACGAGCGCACGGATGAGGTCTTCATCCAGCGGTTTGGCGAAGCGCGCATCGGCGACCGTTACGCCCATGCCTTTGGCCTCGATCATTTCGGCGGCCTTTAAACATTCACTTAATCGTGCACCGTAGGACAGGATGGCGATGTCGCGTTGCTCACACACATTTGATGGCGTTTCATGCACGATACGGCCTTTGCCGAGTTCGAGGGGCGCACCCTTGGTAAGGGTGAGGTCCAGAGTTCCAGCTTCGCCGCGGGGGTAACGTAAGGCGATTGGTCCGTTATTATAATCGGCGGCAAAGCTGACCATTCTTTCGAGGTCTTCGCCGTCGCTCGCGGCCATTAATACGAAATTCGGTAAGCAGCCGAGATACGCGATATCAAACGCGCCTGCGTGGGTTTGACCGTCCGCGCCGACTAACCCTGCGCGGTCCATCATGAAGCGCACGGGCAGGTTTTGGATCGCGACATCATGCACGACCTGATCGTAAGCACGTTGCAGGAAGGTGGAGTAGATGGCGACGAAGGGCTTATAGCCTTCGGCGGCTAAACCGCCCGCGAAGGTGACGGCGTGTTGTTCGGCGATGCCTACATCGAATGTCCGTTCGGGGAATTCGTAGCCGAATAAATCCATGCCCGTACCGTCCGGCATGGCGGCGGTGATGCCGACGATTTTGTCATCGTTTTGCGCGCATTTGATGAGTTGTTGTGCGAAGGTTTTGGTGTAGCTGGGGGCGGATGGTTTGGAT
>CAYGQG010000002.1:0-45517 GCA_964351955.1 uncultured Micavibrio sp.
CCCTCATAGGCGAACACGGTGAGGATATCCAACTCGTTTTTGCGTTTCGGAACGGGATATAAAATTTCTGCGGCTTTAAAGTTTTCCGACCCTTCCCAATTAAAGCGCATCGGCAGACCGCTATCGCCCGCATGTTTCCAGTATGTATGCCAGTCATCAGCGAGATCGATTTCCAACGCGGCTTGAATGTGGTTGTCATCGCCAACGGTTTTTACACCCGAAAGCAACCGCGCACGGACATGGTCCGACACCGCCCATTCGGATTGTTTTGCTTCTGCTGTCGTCGTGACAATCAACAATAGCCCCAGCAAGATCGCATGGAAGATGATGACGTTACGTTGAAATGTTTTTTGGTTTTTTGCTCGCATTTTGATCCCAGCTTTTGATAGTCTCTCAATTATATCAAAGATATGTTGTGTATTCGCGTAAACAAGTGAAAAAGGCACACAATGAGTGATAAAACACCGAAAATAGAGGCCTCCTACCTGACGGGAAAGCTACTTCTGGCCATGCCGGGGATTGGTGATCCGCGATTTCATCACTCTGTTATATTCTTATGCGTGCATGACGAGCATGGCGCAATGGGCTTGGTGATCAATTTTGAAGTTCCTGATATAAATTTTGGTCAAATCATTGAAAATCTTGGATTAAATTCAGATATTGAGGTCGATTTAGAGGCCTTGAAAATGCCGGTTTTGAGTGGCGGCCCTGTTGAAGCGGCGCGCGGATTTTTGCTGCATTCACCCGAATTTCAACATACTGACACGATCAATATTTCTCCTGAATTTTCCTTAAGCGGCACAACGGAAGCGTTGCAAGACGTTGTGCATGGCAACGGGCCGGATCAGGCCTTGTTTGTGCTTGGTTATGCCGGATGGGGCAAAGGGCAGCTCGAGAGCGAATTACAGCAAAATGCATGGCTCGTACTAGACCCCGATCATGATCTTGTTTTCAACTCCGATGCGACGAGCAAATGGGATATGGCGCTGTCGAAGATGGGGCTTGATCCTGCATTGTTATCGACAGATACGGGCGGGCAAGCTTAATTGAAAAGCATGGCAAATCATGTAAAGCTGTGTGTTGAGAATGCGGTTTAGAAAAGGAACGCCACCATAACACCCCCACCCAACAACACAGGCCTGCGCCGTCTCGTCAATGCTTTCAAATTTTCGCTAGCCGGTTTCAAAGCCTGTTTCCGTACCGAGGAAGCTTTTCGACAAGAAATATACCTGACCGCCCTTATGGTGCCCGCTGCATTTTGGATTGGTGATACCAATGTGGAGCAGATTGTTTTACTTGGCTCGGTGGTGCTGGTGCTGATTACGGAGATGATCAACACAGCCATAGAGCGCGCGATTGACCGTATTTCTTACGATAAACATGAATTGTCGAAAGAGGCGAAAGATATGGGTTCGGCAATTGTATTTATGGCGCTGGTTTTTTGCGGTTTCACATGGGCCATGATCGCGATTCCTAAATTCTTTTAGGATCGTTTTGCTGCACTCCAGCTTTCTATCGGAAAACCGAATAGGATATGATCCTCCCATACTCCATTGATTTGCAAGTATTTTTCAGCCAACCCTTCTTCTTTAAACCCTGCAGCAAGCAGCGTTTTTTTGCTGCGTTCATTATGAGGCAGGCAAGATGCATTCACACGGTGCAATCCAAGATCGGTAAAGCAAAAATTATTGGTTAGTCCTATGGCTTCAGCCATTAGTCCCTGCCCCTGAAATTCCTGATCAATCCAAAAACCAATAGAGGCGTATTGTGCCGCGCCACGGCAAATATTGTTGATGTTCATTCCGCCGATTAAAGCGTGGGTGTGAATGTCGAAAATCAGGAACGCGCAGGCACGGCCCAGCGACCATTCATGGGACTGGCGTGAAATACGACGAAAAAACAGATCAGGGGTCAACGCATCTTGTGGCCATTTAGGGTCGAAAGGCTGGATATGCGTCATATTACGCCCTCTAACCTCGACCCAGCTTTGCGCATCTTCTATAGATGGCGGGCGCATATAAAGACGTTCCGATTGTAATTCTACCGATGGGAATATTGGTTTTTTGAAATTAGAGAATTTGAGAGAAGACCAGACCATCGCTATCCCTTATGCGGCGAGACGTTCTTTGATCTGTTCGAACGGCGCGAGTTTTTCAAGCGGGCCGAGGGCTGCCAAGGTTGGTGTTGTTGCGAATACGCGTTTCGCGACACGGCTAATATCGGCAAGCGAGATGTTATCTACTCTTTGCACCAAAGCATCAACGTCAAAGGCTTCGTTTCGCAGCAACAGAAATTTGGCATGCTGGTCGGCGCGGGTCATCATGGATTCACGGCCCATCAACATGCCCGCTTTGATTTGGGATTTGGCGCGTTCTAACTCGGCCTCTGTAACATCTTGCCCGATTTTGAGCACTTCATCGGAAATAACCGGAATAATCTCATCCAATTTTTCCGGCCCGGTTCCGGCGTAGATACCGAATTGCCCATCATCTTGATACGCGCTGTGGAAGGAGAAAATAGAGTATACGAGGCCGCGTTTTTCGCGCACTTCCTGAAACAATCGCGAAGACATACCGCTGCCCAAAATCGTGGAGAGCGCTTGCGTGGCGTATATATCGTCATCGAGACGGCCTACCCCTTGGAAGCCCAGAATGAAGTGGCTTTGCTCCAGCTCTTTATCCAGACGAATTTCGCCGCCAGTGTAGTTTGCAGCTTTGGTATCGGACGGGTCAGAATGTGGTTGAGCATCGAACATGTCTTTGACCTGTGCCACGAATTGATCGTGGTTTACGCCACCGGCAGCCGAGATCACCGTATTGCCCGATTTATAAAAACTTTCGATATAGCCGCTCAGATTATCCTGGCTCATGCCTTCTATATTATGCGCACGACCAAGAATCGGCGCGCCAAGAGATTGTTCGGGGTATGCGGTTTCGGAATAAATATCAAAGACCAGATCATCGGGCGTGTCATTGCACATGCCGATTTCCTGCAGAATAACGCCGCGCTCACGCTCGATTTCATGGTCGGGCAATGTCGAGTTCAGGTACATATCGCTCAAGACCTCTAGGCCTAACAGCAAGTCTTCGGCTAGCAGATGGATGTGATAGCTGGTGATTTCGCGGCTGGTATAGGCGTTCATAGAACCACCGACATTCTCGATTTCTTCGGCAATTTGCTGCGCGTTGCGTTTGCCCGTGCCCTTGAACAGCATATGTTCAACCATATGGGCAACGCCATTATGCGCGATGTTTTCATGACGCGTGCCCACACCCGCCCAGATACCAACGGCTACGGAATGCATGCTCGGCACGTTATCGGTGATTACGCGCACACCATTATCCAATGTTGTTGTTTGAATACCTGTCATTTTATGCTGCGCTTTTTTGTTGGACTGTTGAATGATCGCGTACGAATTGTTGAACGGCTTCGAGTGAATTTGGCAGAGCCGTCAGATGCTCTTCACGTTCAAACAGATCACTCAGACGATCGGGCAGTTGCGGGCGGATGTTGATCGCTTTTTCTACCGCATCGGGGAATTTGGCAGCATGCGCACAAGCCAGTGTGACAATCACGCCTTCGAGTTCGTCTTCATAGGCGAACGCGCCGCTGAGGCCTACAGCCGTATGCGGATCAATCACCTCCGATGTTTCGTCATAAGCGCGCTTGATGGTTGCCAGCGTATCATCATCATTACAGCGATGCGCTTTGAAATCTTTGCGTGCTTGCTGCATCAAATCATCACTGACATCAAATGCGCCGTCTTCTTTGAATGAGAGCATCAATTTGGCAAGCGCCGCCGCATCACGTCCGACCAATTCGAACAAGTAACGCTCGAAGTTGCTGGAGATTTGAATATCCATGGACGGGCTTAAGGACGGTTCTACCCCTTCGAGTGTCATTGCACCGCTTTCGAAAAAGCGCGTCAAAATGTCGTTACGGTTGGAGGAAACGATCAATGCCTCGATCGGCAAGCCCATTTTACGCGCAACATGCGCAGCAAAAACATTGCCGAAATTCCCCGTCGGTACGCTGAACGAGACTTTGCGTTCAGGTGCGCCGAGAGTAAGCGAAGTTGTAACGTAGTAAACGATTTGCGCCATGATACGCGCCCAGTTGATGGAATTGATCGCGGATAGATTCATGTCCATGCGAAATTCACGGTCGCTGAACATATCCTTGACCATGTTCTGGCAATCATCAAATGTCCCCTCGATCGCGAGATTGTGAACATTCGGCGCGCTGATGGTTGTCATCTGCTTGCGCTGTACATCAGATACGCGACCCTTCGGGTGCAGGATAAAAATATCGATATGCTCGCAAGACTTGCAGCCTTCAATCGCCGCAGATCCGGTATCACCCGATGTTGCGCCCACGATTGTCACATGTTCATTGCGGCGGGCCAGCACATGGTCAAACAGCCGACCAAGCAGCTGCAAGGCAACGTCTTTGAAGGCCAATGTCGGACCACGGTGTAATTCCATCAGCCAGTGTTTTTCAGATAGCTGTGTTAACGGTGTTACACATTGATGATCAAACACATCAGCGCCGTACGTATCCGCAATAATTTTTTTGAATTCGGGTTCGGTAATCGCATCACCGACGAAGGCCTTCATCACCGCGAAAGCGACATCGGTGTAGGATTTGCCGCGCAAAGCCTCGATATCAAGCTTCGGCCATTCGGTGGGAACATACAAACCGCCATCGGGGGATAGCCCTTCGAGTAATACATCCTCGAATGTGATGGGTTGGTTGCCTTCGTTTACGGCATGGCCGCGTGTGGAGATAAATTCGCTCATAACGCCCGATTTGTAGGCTGATTTGGGGATTGTGTCAATCCGAGGGCGACGTTATGCCAGCACCTTGCCCAGATAGCGTTTGCGCAAGTGCTTTTCGAGATATTTGGCTTCTAACGGTTTGCCTGTCGCCTCCTCCAATGTATCGGATAATGACATCAGGCGACCACGTGAATAGATGTTCTTAATCAACCATTCTTTGATCTCGCCAAATTCACCTTCGGCGATCTGGCGTTTCATGCCCGGAATATCCTTACGCAAAGCGTTAAAGAGCTGCGCCGCCATCATATGCCCCAACGCGTAGGAAGGGAAATAGCCGAATTTACCAACGAACCAATGCACATCCTGCAAGCAACCATCGAGGTGATTTTCAGGGTAAACCCCGAGCGTGGAGTGGATGCCTTCTACCCATGCTTCGGGTAAATCGGCAATATCGAGATCTTTTTCGATCAGATCACGTTCGAGGCGGTAGCGCAGCACAACGTGATGGAAATAGGTGACTTCGTCGGCTTTTTTGCGGTCGACACCCGGACGAACACGGGTTTTTAGGGCAAAAAGGTTTTCGGGAGAGAGCGCCGGTGAATTGATACCGTGGAATAACCCCTCCAGACGCGGGGAGAGGAATTCGAAAAATTCCGGCATACGTCCGATAATCATCTCGATCAACAAAGCCTGACTTTCATGCATTGCCGCGCCGAGATCCATGCCTACGGGCTGGTAACGCCATTGCTGGCGCGGTAATCCCTGGATATACAGGCCGTGCCCGCCTTCGTGCAGCGCGCTTTTCATGGAATCCATGAAGTTGCTTTCATCTACATTGGAGATCACAAGCCGTGTATCATCGACCGTGCCGCCTTCGACAGGGTTATGCCCCGTCTCATAAAGGCCGCCGCGTTCGAAATCAAAACCAAGAACTTCGAGCAAGGAACGGTTCAACCACATCTGTGCTTCGGACTCGTATTCGGCCTCCAGCGGGATTGGTTGCGGTTCGTTTTTCTGCTTCGCGGCTATTTCCGGCAGTAAATCTTTCAGCGCTTTTTCATGCGCATAGAATAATCGTTCGACCTCGAAGACCGTCATGCCGGGCATGAATTCCTGCATCAGCATTTGATAATGGGATTTTTCTTCGGTTACTTCGCAGCGGGCATCGGCAATTTGCCTGTGCAAATCGATTTGCTCGGACAAAAACCCCTTGGCTTGTTCCCAGTCACCCGTTTCCTTGAGCATGGTATGGTGTTTACGTCCTTCGAAGGACAGACGCGCTTTGCGTTCCATTAATTCGGGGGCTACATGCGCGTACATCAGATACATATTGGTCATTTCGCGCAGGTTCGCCATATCCCATTTATCCCACTCAGCGGGCTTGGCGTATTGGTGCTCGCGAGCATCATCAAGCCAGCGCTGCACATCATCAGCCGCAAGATCTTCGTGCATACGACGATATAAAAATGCCATTTGCCCCAAGCGGCTTTGATACGCGCCTTGCGGCATCGCGGTTAGAAAGTCACGCCCCAAAGTCTCGATGATCGCGTTCATACGGCCCAGATCGCGGAAACGTACTTTCAATTCCGTATAAGATTTACAGGCGTGCAATTGGTCTTGCCGAATATCTTCGGCAAATTCCAAATCGGAATTGGGCATTTTCTGCGGGGGCTTTTGGCGCGCCTCGCCGGTAACCATATGAAGGAAGTTTCTAAGCATCGTAGATTTCAGAATAGCACCGTTGCACCGCGCTGACTACGACTATCCAAAGGATTTCACCTTCTTTACGAAGGCCTCGTGCATTGGGGATGGAAAATCGAATGTCAGTTCGGGGTGAAATGTTGTCGCCATGTATTGACCGTAATTCACCCAGACAGGGTCATCTTTGTGACTGGCTTTGACCTCTACATCATTGGCGACATCCTGAATAACCGGTGCGCGGATGAGAGAAACTTCGTAGTCATCAATTTTTGCTGTGTGGCTATCGACCTGTCTTCCGTAGCCGTTTCGTTCAACCGTCATAGGGATGAGGCCGAAGGATTTCTGGACGTTGCGAGTCTGCTCTTCGCCGACGCGTTTACTGGAATAGAATACTTTTTCGGCGATCAGGATCGAGCCGGCGCAAATGCCCCATACGGGTTTAGCTTTAAATTGGTCAGCCAAAACATCCCATAGCTCGAAACGATCGATGAGTTTGAGCATTGTGGTGCTTTCTCCGCCCGGCAGGATGAACCCGTCGACAGCTTCAAAATGCTTGGCTGTTTTAACAGGCATAAAATCCAACCCGAGCGCTTCGATATGCGGCCGGTGGCGTTCAACACAGCCCTGTAGGGCCAAGCAGCCTATGGTCAGGTTTTTGCTCATGCCATTGAGATAGATTAAAATGAACGGGAAATAAAGAGCTTAAAGTCAGGTAACGATAAACGCAGGTGTTTGTGAAGGCTGGCGCTTGGCAAACAGGCCGTAAGAATCGGTCAGCATTTGAAACTTCGCCTGTGTGTCTTCATCGATTTCCGCACCGACAGATTCAGCGATTGTTTGGAGCGTCCCGAAACGCTCCGTCATCAAATCATACGCAGCCGCAATGGATGCGCTATCTGTGTTGATATGCTTAGGTGGCAAAATAGTTGCGTGAACAAACCCCATTTGCGCATTTACCACAGCAGCTTGCTGATCGAAGGCTTCATGAGCCATTTCGTATGGTGTTTTTTGCGGAGTTTGTTCTGACGCAGTCATTAAGTCTCTCTACCAGCCGCGATTAGCCATTTTCATTGGTTCTTCGATTTCGGAAATCTCCGTACCCCGCATCGCAACGCCATCCAGTTCTTTGGATGCTTGCAGCACGATTGCAGGATCATCGTAATGAGCTGTCGCTTTTACGATTGCCTTAGCGAATTTTTCAGGGTTATCGGATTTGAAGATACCAGAACCAACAAAGACTGTTTCCGCACCAAGCTGCATGCAAAGAGCAGCGTCGGCAGGCGTTGCAATACCGCCAGCGGCGAAGTTAGGAACCGGCAAGCGGCCTTCGGCCTTAACAATGCGGAGAAGCTCGAACGGTGCGCCCATATCTCTGGCCATGCTCATTAACTCTGCATCATCGCTGTTTACGACTTTGCGGATTTCATTATTGATCTGACGCATGTGACGAACGGCCTCAACAATATTACCTGTGCCCGGCTCGCCTTTTGTACGCATCAATGCCGCACCTTCGCCGATACGGCGCAGGGCTTCACCCAGATTTTTAGCGCCACACACAAACGGAACTTTGAAGTCATGCTTGTTGACGTGGAATTCTTCATCGGCGGGGGTCAGAACTTCGGACTCATCAATGTAGTCCACGCCCATTTCCTGCAGCAATTGTGCTTCGGCAAAGTGACCAATGCGGCATTTCGCCATAACAGGGATTGAAACAGTGTTCATAACTTGCTCAATAACTTCAGGCGGGCTCATGCGGGCAACGCCGCCGGCTTTACGGATATCGGAAGGAACGCGCTCCAGCGCCATAACGGCGACAGCACCAGCATCCTCGGCTACCTTAGCTTGCTCAGCGGTCACAACGTCCATAATGACGCCGCCCTTAAGCATTTCTGCAAGGCCTGTTTTGATGTTAATTACGTTGGAAGAGCCTGTATTGCTGCTCATGTCAGTGTTCCTTATCCATAATCGGTTATGATGATTTGGCTATATGTACACAATTAGCGCAGGAATGCAAAGATTCTAGACTCGAAAATGTTTAGAAGTGGCCCAGCTCGGCATCTCAATCGTCTTGCTTTCATCACGAAGTGTGTAAGATGTTTGCATATCGGCTGCCGGACCTTGTCCCAAACGGACAAAAATATCAGCGCCCATCTCGTCCATATCATCAAAAGCAAGCGCTTCACCGTTTTCAATCAAACCCAGCTTATTCAGATATGTACGGGCGCTGCCGTGGCCCATAGCTACAGGGATGATTGTATGTGTGCTGAAGTCATTGGCGTTCAAGGCCATCTGCATGTCGCTGGTCATGTCCCCTACTACCCAGATTATGCGGGATTGGCGATCCGGAAACATCTGATCTATCATCTTGAAAGCCCCATGCGGATTTGGTTTAGAGAAACCATCCATGTCTTCAACATACATCGTATGATCAAAGCCTCTGCCGAAATTAACATGGCGCATAAGACGTTCGCCCCAAGCATGACGGCTATTATTGCTTAAAAGCCCGCAAGGAATACCCGCTTCGGAAAAGAAATCGGAGATCGGCATGCTCGACATTTGCGGAGAGGCCAAACCTGTTAAAATCTGTCTCTTTAGGGGGCCAGTATGGAAATTAAAGGGCAATAAGGTTTGTTTAGCGCTTTTCAGGGCTTCGTAACCCACATGGCACATATTGAGCATACGCAGAACGGCTTTTTCACCGCCAAAATTATCAACAAATTGGGCAACCAGCCCGCGTTTGGTGGTTGTTCCGTCAAGATCCATGATTACCCCATCGGGTAAATTTACGTTACTCAGATCAAATGCCTGCATGTGCAAAACCTCATTAGAAGTGCTGCTTTATAATATGTAAATACAGAGTTTGTCAATTAATAATCGCTAATATGGCCCAGTTAGCGCTAGCGAGCCAGTATTTTCTTGTTATTCCCTTGCTATTTCCATAATTATTTGCTATTTTCTTCGGCAATTACATTAAGGCAAGCGAATGAAAATTTTATACGGCATGAACGGCGTTGGTAACGGGCATATCTCCCGTGCGCGTTTACTCGTGCCGAAATTACGCGCCGCGGGTGCCGAGGTGAATTGTATTCTTTCGGGTCGTCCTGCCGAGGATTGCCCTGATCTGAGCGAGTTGGGTGATGTGAGTTTCCGCAAGGGTTTGAGCATTGCCTTTGATGACGGCAACATGGATTTCTTCAAAAACTCTGTCATGCTCGCTACGCAGTTTCCGAATTTAATCAAAGAAGTCGCAACGCTCGATACGCATGATTACGATCTGATCGTGAGTGATTTCGAGCCTGTTTGCGCATGGGCCGGTAAAATACAAGGTACGCCAACTATCGGGATTGCCAACCATCACGCGTTGGAATACGACGTGCCCAGAACGTCGCCGTATTCTCCGTTTATGCTTTTTATGCGCGGAATATTGCCCGCAGATACCAAATTATCGACACATTACGACCATTTTAAGCAGCCGATCTTACCGCCATTCCAGACCTCTATGACGGCGGGCGAGACAGACCCGAAAAAAATTCTGGTCTATCTGAATTTCGAAAATCTCGACAATATCGCGAGCTTCGTCGCGCCCTATGATGATCATGATTTTTATATCTATAGCGCTGCTGTTGATCAGCCCCTTGATCAAGGCAACATGCATTTCCGCCCACTTTCCAAAGAAGGCTTTCGTGAAGACTTCCAGACATGCTCGGGCGTGATCACCAATGCGGGCTTCATGACCACAACCGAAGCGTTGCAAATGGGCAAGAAAATTCTGGTTAAACCCGCCATCGGACAGAAAGAACAAGAGTCCAATGTTATTGCACTCGAAGAGCTTGGTTACGCGACCGGAATGAACGAGCTGGACGGTAGCGTATTGCAGGAATGGTTGAAACAGAACACCGCGACAAAGATGACATGCCCGGATACGGCGCAAGCCATGGTCGACTGGATCATGAAAGGCGAATGGACGGATACGTCCGAGCTGGTTCGTGATTTATGGGATCAGGTGGAGCATGAAACCGTGCAAACTGCATCCAACGGAAACAACCCAACCGGGCCACTCGCAGACGTTGGCTAATCTTCATCTTCCTCAGGAATACAGCACGGGCAGCCCGCGCCATGCCCTTTCGGGGCGATATGCGAACCTGTCACAGGTTTTTTAACTGCGTCTTTTTCTTGAGTGCTCATGCGGCATTTGATAAAGCAAACAGATGAATAATTAAAGGATTATCTGATGAGCCAGCTTTCACTCGACGATGCTAAAGACGCGATCTATGAATCTCTGAACAAAGACAATGAAGATATTGATGCCCATATCCTCAACCTTAAAGATGCCATGAAAGCGGATGGTGTCACAGAAGCCAGTTTTGATTCTGCCAAGCTTTCGCAGAATAACCGCGCAGGTCGTAAGATGATGCAAAGCTATTTCAAGAAGCGCGGTGTGAAGGTGGTCTTTGACTCCTAGACCCCTTCAGTATAATCCGCCGCAGGATGCTCTATCCATTCTGTATCAGGATGACGATCTTCTCGTTCTATCCAAACCCAGTGGTCTTTTGAGTGTGCCGGGAAAATCCGAAGACCATGCAGATTCACTTGAAACCAGAGCCAAAGCACAATTCCCGCAAGCCCTGCTGATCCATCGTCTTGATCTGGAAACAAGCGGTGTGTTTATCATGGCGATGAACAAAGCTGCGCAAGCCAATCTGGGTAAGCAATTCGAGCGCCGTAAAACCGAAAAAACCTACATTGCCCGCGTTTGGGGCAGCCCCGAGCAAGACGAAGGGCATATCGATCTGCCATTACGGTGTGATTGGGACAATCGTCCACGGCAAATGGTCTGTCATGAGCACGGTAAGCCCGCACAAACCGCGTGGAAGGTTTTGGACCGCGCAGAGGATATAACACGGCTTGAACTAACGCCACATACAGGACGATCCCATCAGTTACGGGTACACTGCGCCGAAATTGGCCACCCTATACTCGGCGATCCGTTCTACGCGCCCGAAGATGTTTATGAGGCTGCGGAGCGTCTGCAATTACACGCTGTAACCCTTGGCCTATACCATCCGAATACGGGTGATAAGATTTTTTTTAGTGATCCGGCATTGTTTTAAGGCCGTATAAACATAGGTCATTTAGGGTATATTTTCTTAGCAGAGATTACAGGTGGGGCATGTCAGACAAAAAATCTATAAAAGTTGTTGATCTCGCATACGCACAGGCAGAAAAGCCCATCCCCGGCGCGCCTATCATCGAAATGAATGATGATCACGGCTGTATTCCGCAGCATTTTTTAACGTATAATCACAGCTACGAAAGCGTAGCAGCCATTATCAACGATATTGAATTCTCGGATAAATATCCCGTTTTTGTCTGTAAGGATGAAACAGGTCTATACATTCAAGTCGGGATTATCGGTTACGATAACTACAAGCCGAAATCCAAGAATGATCCGCAATATATCGTTTATGGACGCAAATGGCGCGTAGAGCCTAATTTACCCAGCGGCGAGGTCATCCAGACCATATTTCTAGCTCTGAAAAAAGCACGTGAGCACGAATTGCGTGAATTACTGCGGTTAAAAAATAGCAAAACGGGCAAGCGCAGTACCCCGTTTAGCGGTCATCACGACATTCCGTATATGGCACAGATCATGCCAACAATGGAACGTTGTTCTAATGGTTATGGCGCGTTGAAAGAAAATGAGTTGAACGTTTTTTTACAGCAGCTTGATTTCGATCAAGAGCCTTTTGAATTGCACGGTATAGAGAAATGCAAAAACGGCAAATACGTTATAGATCTCGAAATCGTCCCGCCGGCCGACAGCAAGCATACCCATGTTTTTTCTACGCTTCTCAATACGCCGTTCAGCATTCTGGTCGACAACCTACAGCCGAATACTCTGTACCATGCGATTATGGCCGAGCTGATTGTGATCAGTGACCGCAGTGTTGATGAGAATTTTAAATATCGCGGTTTCAAGCGGTTTAGCCATAAAAACAGCATCGATGATATTGGCGAAATTTCCATCATGCTCCGCAATAATAAGGCATTAAATGATTGCCCCGAGTTTTTCGTCAATTTCAAAAACACAAATTACAACGTAGATGCCACCCGCGTGCCCTTGCTTCATCATCACGACCTGACCCAGAAGATCATTGATCAGCTTAAGTCCTTTGGGCGTTTGCAGGGCCATTTGCCCAAACATATTTCTTCTTAAATCAACATGCTTGAATTTCGCTCTGCTCTACGGCACACTGCCGCGCATGAGTGAAAAGCTGAAAATCCTACATATCGTTGCCGGAGCGCCAACAGGCGGGGCCGAACAATTTAGTCAAGACGCGATGTGCGCATTGCACGAACGCGGCGTGGAGCAGCGTGTTTTATGCCGCCCGCACCCAAACCGCGTCAATGCAATGACCGAGCGTGCCATCGCTTACACACCTTTGACGTTTAGCCGTTTCAAAAAACGCGCAGAGCAAAAAATCATCAAAGAAGCGATTGCCGAGTTTAAACCCGACCTCGTCCATTGCTGGATGAGCCGTGCGGCATCATTCATGCCAGCGGGTACGGGTGTTCCTGTATTGGGGTGGTTCGGCGGATATTATGATTTGAAGAACTACACCAATTGCGATTTCTACATGGGCGTTACACGCGATATTGTTCGTCACATTAAAGAAAATATCGCGGATCAGAGCCGCGCATTTGTCGGCCATACATTTGGTACATTGCCCGAAGATGCACCCGTGACCCGCGCAGAATTCGATATCCCCGAAGATGCGAAAGTTGTTCTGCTGCTGTCACGCATGCATTGGAAAAAGGGTGTAGATACGTTGCTGGAAGCGGCGGATGCGACCACGCCGAATATCTATTACTTGCTGGCGGGTGATGGACCGGACCAGAAAAAATACGAAAAAATGTGCAGCAAAATGGGTTTGGATGATCGAGTTCGTTTTCTTGGCTGGCGCAATGATCGTGCAGCATTATTGAACATTTCGGATATTTGCGTATTGCCCTCACGTTACGAGCCGTTCGGTACAGTGATTGCGGAAAGCTGGTTTGCCGGCGTGCCGTTGATTGCAGCGAAAGCCGCAGGGGCGAGCCAGTATGTCAGCCATGAAGAAGATGGGTTGCTGCATGATATTGATGATGCGCATACGCTGGCGGCACAGATACAACAAATTGCAAATGATGACGCGCTGGCCGATAAATTAATCAAAGGCGGTCAAAAAACATACGAAGAATTGTTCAGCAAAAAAGTGGTGATTGATACGCTTGTTGATCATTACAAACAGATGCTCGCGACCGCGGAAGATCAGCCAAAAAGCGCAGCACAATAATTCCGTTATAATTTATCGTTTTTTGAGGTGCGGCGAGAATTTGAACGCCTGCACCATCGCGCTATCCTCGATGGATTCTTTGTAATCATCCGCTGTCATATGCGACATAGGATTGGGTTCGTCCTGTACCTTGCTCACAGCCTGTTTTGCTTTTTGGTATTTATCGCTGTTTAACTCGGATTTGAGTTGTTGCAACTCCTCATCCTGCTCGACCAACTCGACATACGGCTCTTTGATCGTGGACGGGACGGTGCCAAGCAGATTTTCAATGCCGAATAACTCGTCTTCCGATGCGCCGAAATTGCGGAACATTTCGATGATTTCACCCCACATTTCATCAACGTTACCAACAGTACCGGTCTCAGACATCTCGCGCAATTTGTCCATGCTCATTTCTGTGGCTTTTTGGGCGTGGACCAGCTTCTTCAACACGATTTCGTGGTGCTTCAAGTAATGCTCCAGCACTGTTTGCATCAAATCTTTGGTGTCATTCTGATCCATAATTTAAACGTCTATCCTTTACGCTCGTTTTTGTCTGCGGTCGGGTCCTGTGTATTCCGGCCAATTCAGGCGACGGCGGTCCGGTCCGAAATAATCCGCAACATCTACTATCTCGCGGGGATTATCGATTACATAAGCTATACGTGTAGCCAAATCGTTTACTGAGAAAGGTTTAAGCAGAAACTCATTTACGCCGAGATCAATTGCTTTTTTGACGTTTTCAAGGTCGGTGTAGCCCGACATCAAAATAATCGGTGTCGGGTTCTTGGATACTTTATTAAGACCCCGAATAGCACTTGTAAGCTGTAAACCATCCATATCCTTCATATTCCAGTCGGTCAGGATCAGATCGGGCTTAAGCGTTTTGTACTCAGCCAATGCATCTTCGCCGCATCTAACGGAAATGCATTCTTTTACTTTTAAGGTGCGGAAAATATTATCGATGACCATTGAAATGGTTGCATCATCGTCCACTACCAACACTGTTAAGTCTTTAAAATTATATGCCACTAGAGAAATACTTTTTATTGAAATTCATTCAGTTATTTCAATCTACTAAAGTGGCGCAGCATAGGCAACGGCGAAATTCATTACACTCCCCTTTAACCTTTCCCCTTATACCTTAATTGTAGCATTTTCGGACATGGTATGTCGAAAAATGGCTAGGTGTTTTAACGTCTGGTAAGCTGCTGGCCTTATCTCAATGCTTTTTTAACCGTCTTTTTCAATTCCGGTAATAATGTCTCTTCAAACCACGGGTTTTTCTTCAGCCATATATTATTGCGCGGGCTAGGGTGTGGAAGTGGAAACACAGACGGCGCATATTCACGCCAATTTCTAACCGTTTCCGTCAGGTTTTTATGCATTTCCCCCTGCAAATGCCAGGCTTGCGCGTATTGGCCAATTGCCAGTGTGAGCGTGATATTCGGAGCAATTGCGAGCAGTTTATCACGCCAAGCGGGGGCACATTCCTTTCGCGGGGGTAAATCGCCGCTTTTACCCGTTCCGGGATAACAAAACCCCATGGGTAGGATCGCGATCAGTGAACGGTCATAGAACGCTTCTGTATTGATGCCCGTCCATTCCCGCAGGCGATCCCCTGACGGATCGGTAAAAGGGCGGCCTGATTCATGCACGCGTATGCCGGGCGCTTGGCCTGCAATAAGAATTTTTGCAGTTGGAGAAATCTGGAATACTGGGCGCGGGCCGAGCGGCAAATCAGCACACAGCGTACACGCTCTGGCCTCGTTAATCAGGTTTTCGGATGTCGCATTCGTCATACAGACAGTAATTTATACTGATGAAAGACGAAGGGAAGTGAAGAAACGGCAGCGCTATAATTTTTGCGAATACCAGGCACTAATCAATAAGGATTGGAAAAACTTTACAGGCTGTGGCAAGCCTGCATTTTTCAAGAACTGTTCCATCGCTGATGCAGGCAAAACGGACAAATGCTCGGCCATCATCTTTTTCAAATCAGCAGCATCTGCTCCCTTCTCTCCTCTTTCTTGCTGCAAATTTAACCATTTTTCAAAAATATCGTCATACAGCGGCGAGGTCGTATCATAGCTTATATCTGCGTTGATCAAATACCCTTTGGGTTTCAATCGCACCGCCATAGCGTCGAATGTTTTCTGCCGTTCTTGGTCGTCCTTGATGAAATGCGTGACCAGCAAACATAAAACCGCGTCGAACGTTTCATTATCAGGAACGTCATCGGCATATCCGGTGATCAATGTGCAACGATCGTTGATGCCTTCATGTTTCAGCTTTTCTTCACAAACTTCCAACATAGATGCCGACGGATCAACGCCGATAAAGCGCCAATCAGGGAAGGCCTCCGCCAAATATAGAATTTCCGCAACCGTACCTGCGCCGACACATAAAATACGCGCATCGGCAGGTAAATCCTTGAGAACCAGACGAATGAGTAAATGCAGATTGCTACTTATCGGTGCAAGTCTTGCATTCCGTTCATCGTAGGAATCTGAAGCCTTTTTGTCGAAAAATTGTTCAGCACTTTTTTTGACGCGCTCTACTCCCACTCGATGGTGCCGGGTGGTTTGGAGGTGATGTCGTAGGTGACGCGGTTGATGCCGTGAACTTCGTTGATGATACGCGTGGAGACGCGGCCCAAGAATTCATGGCTGAACGGGTAGTAATCTGCCGTCATGCCGTCCGTTGAGGTGACAGCGCGCAAGGCACACACATAATCATATGTACGACCATCGCCCATAACACCAACGGTTTTGACAGGCAGGAGCACAGCAAAGGCTTGCCAAATTTCATCGTACAGTCCGGCTTTGCGGATTTCATCGAGATAGACGGTGTCAGCTTTGCGCAAGATTTGTAATTTTTCTTCCGTGATTTCACCAGGCATACGGATCGCCAAACCCGGACCGGGGAATGGATGGCGTTTGACGAAATCTTCGTGCATGCCCAGCTCAACGCCCAGCGCGCGCACTTCATCTTTGAACAATTCACGTAAAGGTTCGACCAGTTGCATATTCATACGCTCTGGCAAGCCGCCGACATTGTGGTGGGATTTAATCGTCACGCTCGGCCCGCCCGTAAAGGACACGGATTCAATCACGTCAGGATACAGTGTTCCTTGCGCCAAGAATTTCGCATCGCCGATTTCTTTAGCGCGTTTTTCGAACACTTCGATGAACAGGCGACCAATGATTTTACGTTTTTCTTCGGGGTCGGATTTACCTTCCAACTCACCAAGAAACAGGTCACCGACCTCCTCATGGATCAGAGGAATGTTGTAATGATCACGGAACAGCTCGACTACTTGTGCGCTTTCGTTGCTACGCATCAGCCCTGTATCAACGTAAATACAGGTCAGGTTCTCGCCAATCGCTTCGTGCAAAAGAACAGCGGTCACGCTTGAATCTACGCCACCAGATAAGCCACATATAACTTTTGCATCACCAACTTGCTCACGAATTTTCTGCACCGCTTCCTCGCGGAAAGCCGCCATCGTCCAGTCGCCTGAACAGCCGCAGATATTGTGCGTGAAGTTACGGTACAGTTCTGCTCCGTGCGGGGTGTGCACAACTTCGGGGTGGAATTGTACGGCATAAAAACGGCGGTCAGTATCAGCGATAAACGCATAAGGGGCACCTTCGGATTTGGCAATCACGCGGAAACCATCGGGCAGTTCAGCTACATGATCGCCATGGCTCATCCATACTTGTTCTTCGTTACCCGGGCTCCAGACACCTGCGGCGATTTTGGATTCATCGACGACCTCGACTGTGGCGCGACCGAATTCGCGACCACCGCCGCTTTTATCCGCTTCGCCTTCAACCTTTCCGCCCAGTTGCGTCACCATCATTTGCTGGCCGTAACATATGGCGAAAATGGGTAAGCCAAGGTCGTAAATAAATTCGGGTGCCATAGGCGCATCGTCGTCGAGTACACTGCACGGTCCGCCGGAAAAGATAATCCCTTTAGGGTCGAACGCCTTAACCTTGGCTTCATCGACTTGATTGAACGGCCAAATTTCACAGTAAACGCCGCTTTCGCGCAGACGGCGGGCGATGAGCTGGGTTACCTGTGATCCGAAATCGAGGATGAGGATATGTTCATGTTTTTCATGTACTTCAAGGTCTGGGGCATCGGTTTGGGAAGCAGTGGTCATATCGGGCTGTACTGACATTAGGGCTTATTCTTCTTCTTGTTCGTTGTCTTCATTATCTTGCGGAAAGCTATGTTCTTCCTTAAGAACAGCCTCATTATTAAATTCACATTTCATAACCAAGCGCGGTGGGCTTAGCTCCGTAAAATCTTCTTTACGCTGCTCGAAATACTCGTGGCATTTTTGCGCACACATTGTGTCATCAAGTGCGAAGAGGCGCTGCGCGTTCTGACCATAATTTTCATATGTATCGTCGATAAAGACCTGGTCCTCATACATGCATCTTTCTTCGTATATGAGTTCACATTTAGGCGGGTCCAGACATTTCATATGCTGCCAAGCGCCGCAGCGACCGTATTTACACAGCGGTTTTATTTCGCCGATGTAATCGCTTTGGGTTAAACGCATGCAATTAAGGACGCGTGGATCTTGGTGCAGTCTTTCGTAATAGCGTTTCTCGGCCTGTTGTCGCCAATCCTTGTTGATGGCAATGACATCGTAACAGCCATAGTAAAACAGCTCACAGTCCGAATCAGTCTCGCACATACGCCAATCAGAGCGCGGACGCTCTTTATACGAAAACTTTGTATCGTGATCGATTTGTGAGAAATTCGGCAACTCTGTCTGGGCAAACGCCGTGTTCACCGAAATGCAAAGCAAAACCAAAATATAAAACCATTTCATGCTAGTGGTTTACGCGAAAACAGCCCTATCTGTAAAGATGCGTCGGCATTATCAGGCAAAATAAAATCGCGACTTGCCATACTGCGATGTTTTGCGTAATTGAGTAACTATGAAACAGCCAACGATATCTTTTGAATTTTTCCCGCCAAAAACCGAGAAAGCCGCCGAAGTTCTATGGCAGGCCGTGCCCCAACTCGCAGAGCTAGGGCCGAAATACATGACCTGCACCTATGGCGCAGGCGGAACTACGCGTGACGGCACGGTCGATACGTTGAAGAAAATGATGGAATTCGACATTCCTCTGGCCGCACATCTGACCTTTATCAATTCCCGTAAAGACGAGCTGAAAGCCTATACGGACGGGCTGTGGGATATGGGTATTCGCCATATTATCGCCCTGCGCGGGGATATGCCGCCGGATGCCGATGTTAGCTGGCCACTGGATCAAGACGACAATTATTTCCAGTATACGAGCGATTTCGTTGAAGGGTTAAAAGGCTGGCATGATTTCGAGATTTCTGTCGGTTGCTATCCCGAAAAACATCCCGATGCAGAGTCGATGGATGCCGATATCCAAGCGTTGAAATTGAAGTGTGATGCCGGTGCTGATCGCGCTATTACTCAATTTTTTTTCGATAACAATGTTTACTTTGAATTCATCGAAGCGTGTGACAAAGCGGGTATAAAGACCCCTATCAGCCCGGGTTTGCTGCCGATTCATGATTTCAAGGGCGTATGCGGATTTGCCAAAAGATGTCAGGCCAGCGTGCCGGACTGGCTGATGGAAAAATTTGACGGGCTGGAAGACAAGCCGGAAGAAGCGCAAAAAATCGCAACCGATCTTTTAATCCTGCAAGCCGAAGACCTTGCTGCGAAAGGTGTTTCTCACTTACACTTCTACTCCATGAATAAAGCGAGCATCACAACAGAGGTTTGTGAAGCACTCGGGCATAAAGCGGAGGCCGCATGAGATTATTTCTGACAGTTTTAATAACGCTTATAGCCGTGCCGGCAATGGCGCAAAACACACAGCCAATATCGGTCAGCCTTGCTGAATGCTCGGTCATTTTTAAGGTGCTTCGCACAACGGCAGCGCAAAAGGGCAAGTCTCAGGAACAGCTGGATAAATTAAGAAGAGGTTCGGAAACCTTTTTAAATGCAGCCAGAGCAGAAGCCGAAAAAGAGCAAAAACCTGAAGGCTTTGTCGATGACGAATTGCCCCGTTTAACCACCAAATGGGATGAGCGCTGGCTTTCAGCTTCGAACACCACATTGATCGCCAATATGTCCGAAAATATGGACTGGGTTCAATATTGCGGGAAACTCGGCAAATACAAAGGAATATTGCCGATTAAATAATTTCCTTGCCATAATCATTCAAAATTTGCTATCTCCTTTAACCCAAGAGAACAGGGTTAGAGTAATTAATGCGTACACATATTCCCAGAATACTGGTCGTCGGAGCGATCACGGTAGATGATAACCGCTTCGTACCCGGAGGTGTGAAAACGGATGGAAAAGTTACAGCAGAGACATCTGAAATCCGCCTTGGCGGCGGTGCAGGCAATTGCGTACAAGCGCTGCACAAGCTCGACGAAGCCTTCGGCACACATTCTTATATCAAACTGATTACCCGACTTGGTCGACCGCCTGCAGATAATTTGCGCGCCCGATTGGCCCATATGGCTGCTACTGAAATCCTATCTGATAGTGAAATCGAGTACGTTGACGCTACGCGCGGAGAAAGTGTGATTGCATTTAACAGTGTAGCCGAGCATTCACGCGGACGTAGTATCGTGAAAGACAAAGTCGATAACCCCAATGATATGGCCTTCGGGATCGAAGAAACAATTGATAACGAAGTTCGCGGTGCCGATGTTATTTTTGTTGACCCCATGAAGCCGCGTATCGGTGTGATGGCGTGCCGTGCCGCCAATAAATACAACAAGCCACTGGTTATTGACTGGGGGCAAAGTGAATGGCCAAAAGACCCGATATTGGCCGGAACAGTTGATGAAATGCTCGGTCGCGCAGATATTTTGATGGTGCCCAGCGATGCGGTGGTTCGCGGTATGAATGATAACGAAGTCAATCCCGAAGCACTGCTGCTTACCCTTAAAAATGAATATATGACACCGCATATATTGCTGTCGGACGGTGGTAAGCCTGTGCAGGTTTACTTGCAAGATGATTATTACGAGATTCCCGTTGAACCATGGGATGGTGATAAATATGCGCTCGCCGCAGGTGATACACGTAACGCAGGCTTTTTACATGCCTTGGCACGTGGGCACGACATTCTGGGTGCGGCCAAAATGGGTACTGCGGTTGCCTCGGTTAAAATCCGTTATCCGGGGTTAACCTGGCGCGATCATATACGGGACGATTTAAAGAATGATCCGATGTTTACGACAGCCGCCAATGATGAAGATGCCGGCGACGATTTCAACATGCGCTGCGGATAAATTATGCATTATGTAGGGTGTTGACATTGCCCTGAAACCATGGCTTTTTATGGGCCATTCGCGGGATTTGAAAAAAGCAGCTTGCACCGCGTTAACAAAGCTAAAGCGCCGAGATGGATCACGGATTACATACCCCCCCATAAAGGTGCTTTTATTTAACAAACGCTGTCTCTATAGTGAGGGCGTTTATAAACTTGAAAAGGATTACAGTCATGGTATTGGCAACGAATTTAGGGTTTCCACGTATCGGCCCAATGCGCGAATTGAAAAAAGCGGTTGAGGCATACTGGAAGGGTAAAAGCAGCAAGGAAGAATTGCTCGATGTTGGTAAGGAATTGCGCGCACAGAACTGGAAGCGTCAAAAAGACGCCGGTCTGGATGTTATTCCATCTAACGACTTCGCGTATTACGACCAAATCCTCGACCTAACGACTACACTGGGTCTTATCCCATCCCGCTACAAGCATGACGGCGGCAAGATCGACCTTGATACATATTTCGCGATGGCACGCGGCGCGCAAAAAGACGGCGTTGATGTGACAGCGATGGAAATGACAAAGTGGTACGACACAAACTATCACTACATTGTTCCTGAATTCGAAGAAGGCATGACACCGAAACTGTCTTCTACAAAAATCTTTGATGAATACGAAGAAGCCAAAGCACAAGGCATCGAGACACGCCCTGTGATTGTTGGTCCTGCGACATACACATTCCTCGGTAAGCCACAATATGACAGCTTCAAGCATGTTGAGTTTGTCAAAACATTGATCCCTGCTTACAACGAAATCCTTAAAGGATTGGCCGAGCGCGGCGCGAAATGGGTTCAGATTGACGAGCCTGTATTCTCCCTCGATCTTTGTGAAATCGGTCAAGGCGTGATCAAGACAGCATATGACGAATTGCAAACGCCGGAAGGTCTGCAGATTCTTGTCGCGACATATTTCGAGTCCTTAAAAGACAATGCAGAGTTGGCATTCAGCCTGCCTGTTGATGCACTTCATATCGACCTTTGCCGTGGTTCAGGTCGTGCGAACACAACAGCGAACAACCCGGAAAAAGACATCGAACAAGCTTTGTCACTGATTGGTGATGAGAAAATCCTGTCTCTGGGTGTTGTTGATGGTCGTAACATCTGGAAAAACGATCTTGCAGATTCTTTGGCAAAAATCGAAAAAGCTGTTGAAGCTCTGGGCACAGACCGTGTGTTCGTTGCCCCAAGTTGTTCCTTGCTTCACACACCGGTTGATCTAGATTCAGAAACACAACTGGATGATGAGTTGAAAGGCTGGATGGCCTACGCCACGCAAAAGCTGGACGAGATTGCCGCGATTGCTAAAGGCGTGAATAAAGGCCGTGAAAACATTGCCGCTGAACTCGCCGCCAGCGAGCAAGCACAGAATGCACGTGAAACGTCTACACGCATTCATGACCGTGCAGTTGAAGACCGCGTTGCGAATATCACCGAAGATATGAAAGAGCGTAAGTCAGATTTTGCAGCACGTCAGGCCGCACAGCATGCTGCGCTTGATATTCCGCTTTACCCGACAACAACAATCGGTTCATTCCCGCAGACGCAGGAAATCCGCAAAGCCCGTGCCGCCTTCAAAAAAGGCGAACTGGACGAAGCCGGATACAAAGCGGCGATGGAAAATGAAATCCGCGAAGTTGTTGCTTTCCAGCATGAAGCCGATATCGACGTGCTTGTGCACGGTGAGCCGGAGCGTAACGACATGGTGGAATATTTCGGCGAGCAGCTGAAAGGTTTTGCATTCTCCAAATTCGGTTGGGTTCAGTCATACGGTTCACGTTGCGTGAAACCACCTATTATCTTTGGTGATGTTTCCCGCCCGACAGCCATGACTGTTGAATGGTCCAAATACGCACAAAGCCAGACAGAAAAAATCATGAAGGGCATGCTGACAGGCCCGATCACGATCCTGCAATGGTCTTTCGTTCGTGACGATCAACCACGTAACGACACAGCCCGTCAGATTGCTTTGGCGATCCGCGACGAAGTGTCTGACTTGGAAGAAGCCGGTATCAAGATGATCCAGATTGATGAAGCGGCGTTCCGTGAAGGTCTGCCTCTGCGTCGTGATGACTGGAAAGAATATCTCGACAATGCGGTTGAGAACTTCCGCCTGACATCTTGCTGTGTTGAAGACGAGACACAAATCCATACTCACATGTGCTACTCCGAGTTCAATGACGTTATTGACTCGATCGGTGCGATGGATGCGGATGTGATCTCTATCGAGACTTCACGCTCACAGATGGAATTGCTCGAAGCGTTTGTTGATTATAAATATCCGAACGAGATCGGTCCGGGCGTTTATGACATTCACTCCCCACGTGTTCCAAGCGTTGATGAGATGACTCAGCTTCTTGAAAAAGCCAAGAAGGTTCTGGACGAGCGTCAGATCTGGGTGAACCCGGATTGCGGTCTGAAAACACGTGGCTGGCCTGAAGTTAAGGAAGCACTGAAGAACATGGTGACTGCCGCTAAGCACATGCGCGAAGAGTCAAAAGCTGCGCAGGCTGCTTAGGGCTTAACAAGTCATATAGATTAAGAAAGCCCGTTCAATGTAGCGGGCTTTTTTTGTTTATCTCGACCGAATTGTCGTATAAAAAATACTAGTAATTAGAGTGCGTTAGAGAATATACACCACTTAAATTTTACATAATCTTATGTTTCAGGTATATTCTTGCTACGTTAATGAACAGGGGTAATGATATATGGCTATTACATTTGAAGACATGGAACAGCAAGCGCGGGAAATTCTGGACCTTCCGGAAGGCAGTGACGCTGTTGAACAAAACCACGCCTTTATAAAAACACTTGTAGCAGCCGGTCAAGCGGAATACGAAACTCCACAAGCACGTACCAATGCTCTTTTCCAAGCTTACAGAGCAGACGATGTTTTAACCTCTATCAATATTAATGCCCGAAGCGAGACTAAAAACGGAGTAACTGTGCTCGACCGTGTCGGATACACCCCTCAAGCTTCAAAATACGCAATGATGGCTAAAGCGGACCAAATGAGCCGCGCCGTTGCATCAGAACATGGCCAAGCCGTTCTTGAAGATATCTCAAAGCAGATGGAGCAAATCGAAAGCCTTGAAAGCACTGCTGCTATGGGCCCGACAGCTTTTGAAAAAGTCGCTAATGCTCAAGGCGTTACCTTGCCAGATGGATTTTCCAACCTTCTCAAGCGCCACTCCAATCACGGTGAACAAACGGCGCGTTTATTGAAAGCCAGCTCACTTATTGAGGGTGTAAATACACAGTTGCAGGGCTTGGTTCAAACCGGTGAGCAGCTTCTTCGTGCAGAAGACTGGCAAGCGCCCGGTGCGGATATGAGTGCCCATGTCGGCTAAGTTACGCTGACTTAATCTTCCGAAATAGCTTCCGCTTTGCGCGTTAAAACCGCAGCAAAAAATCCATCCGTATTATGACGATGCGGCGTTAAGCGCATATAAGGTGTGCCGAGTTCTTCGGATGTCGGTACGATTTCGAATTCAGGATTGGCCTTCAAGAACGCAGCAATCTGCTCTTCATTTTCTTCCGGCAATAGCGAACATGTCGCATAAACCAATCGTCCACCCGGCTTTACCATTGGCGATGCTTTGGTCAGAATTTCAGCCTGAATACTGATTAATTCTTCGAGTTCAGGACCATAATTCGTCCAGCGCATATCGGGATTACGCCGCCATGTACCCGTACCGCTGCACGGTACATCGGTGAGTACGACATCAAATTTTTGCTTCTGGCGTTTGAGCCATTTACGGCCCTTATCATCCAGCGGGCGGACCTCGATAATATCGGCAAGGCCTGATTTCTTGTAACGTTGTTTGCCTTTAAGCAGGCGCTTCTCATCATTATCCATAGCCACAATGCGACCTTTGCGCTTCATCATCGCGGCAAGTGCCAGTGTTTTCCCGCCTGCGCCTGCGCAATAATCAAGAACTTGCGCACCGGGCTGCGCATCACAAAGATGAGCAATAAGCTGCGAGCCTTCGTCCTGAATAGAAACGTGACCCTTGGTCAGGGCTTTGGTTTTGGCGAGATACGCGCGTTCATTACAGCGCAGCCCCCATGGCGAATACGGTGTTTCGGTGGTTTCGACACCATCGTTTTTTAAAGATGCGGCGGCTTCTTCGCGGCCGAGCACAAAGATATTCGTGCGCAGATCCAGAGTAGCGGGTTCAAGAAGCGCAGACATTTCATCAGCATAATTTTTTCCGAAATAGGATTTCAGCGATGTCGCGTAAAATGGCGGTGATTCCAGCCTCACGTCCTCGGGCATGTCAGGGTGGTCAAATGAGCGCCCTTCGAGGTGTCCGAAACGTTTAAACTCTTTATCATCCAGAGCTTCCGGCGCGTATTTGCTGCCGTCAAACAGGCTTTTAGCACGGGCGGCATCGACTTGCTCACCCAACGCGAGCCAGCAAATAATCCGTTCACGCGGCGTATCCTGCGCACCGATCTTCTCGACCCACCATCCCAAACGTGCATGCGCACGGGTCATTTCATAAACACGCTCGGCGATTTCCTTGCGGTCCTTCGCGCCGATATAACGACGCTGGCGCATGTAATCGCCGATCACACTATCCATCGGGATGCGTGTGTGTTCTTTGATCCGAGTAAGAACGTCTATAGTTGCTTCTATGCGCGATGCGGGTTTCATGGTTTATCCTTAAATTCGCCGCGACACTATCAGAAGAAGCGGGTTAAAGCATAATAAAAAAGAAAAATAAGAGTTGGGGGTTAACGATAGAGATTTTTCTCCTATTTCATTAAGTATAAAGATTGTTGGAAAAAGAGACTTGTTATGAGCGAAGACATATTATTTGAAGATTGGACACGCGAAGCGGGTATGCAGCCCGGGATAATGCTGGAAGTCATTTCCCTGAATACAGGCACTTTAAACACCCTTCGCCACTAAATTTAATCTCAAAAAGGAGCCTCGTCATGAGTGACTCGCTATTTACCCCTATTGATTTCGGAGATATCCGCGCCAAGAATAGAATTCTTATGGCACCGTTGACGCGTGGTCGCGCGGATGAAGACCGTACACCCAATGCGTTGATAGCAGAATATTACGCGCAACGTGCAGGGGCCGGTTTAATCATCACTGAAGCCACCGCGATAGACCCGATGGGCTATGGCTGGGTGCAGGCCCCCGCCCTTTATAACGACAAACAGGAAGAAGGCTGGAAGCTGGTTACCAAGGCCGTACACGACAAAGGCGGCAAGATCGTCTTGCAAATGTGGCATATGGGCCGCGTATCACATCCTGACTTCCTCGACGGGCAAAAACCTGTTGCGCCTTCCGCCATTCGGGCCGAAGGAGAAACCCATACAGCGGATGGCAAGAAGTCTTACGTCGAGCCGCATGCCCTAAGCAAGGATGAGATCGAAGAATTGATCCAAGCCTATGCCGATAGTGCAAAACGTGCGCTACGCGCAGGTTTCGACGGTGTAGAAATTCATGCCGCGAACGGATATTTGCTGGATCAATTCCTGCGTGATGGTACGAACCAGCGTAATGATGAATATGGCGGTTCGGTCGATAATCGTACACGTCTTGTGCTGGAGGTTGTTGATGCGGTTATTGAAGCGATCGGGGCGGGACTTACCGGTATTCGTATTTCACCTACCAATCCGTTTAATGACATTAGCGACAGTGATCCGGTCAGTACATTCGTGCATCTGGCGAAAAAGCTGAATGCATACAAGCTGGCGTATCTGCATATTATGGAACCGATTGATGCGGAGCACGCATTTGCGGGCAATAAAGCTACGCCGTATGTAACCCCCCATATCCGTAACGCGTATGAAGGGACAATCATCGCCAACGGCGCGTATGACAAAGAAACGGGCAATGCCGCGATTGAAGATGGCAAAGCCGATGCCATTGCTTATGGTGTGCCGTTTTTGGCCAATCCCGACCTTGTCGAGCGTTTTCAGCAGGATGCCAAATTGAACACGCCTGATCAAAATACCTTCTACACCCACGAAGCCGAAGGGTATACCGACTACCCCACTCTGGGCGAAGCTAAAGAAGAACAAGCTGCTTAACGCAGACCTTTACACGTTTTCTCTCCCCCCACTGCCCCTCCCGATGCCTAGGCTCAGGAGGGGTTTTTAACGATTTATTCACCCCGCGGCATTATCATTATGCAAATATAGGCGGAGTGTGTATTGAAGGAACTGTTCATTATTAGCAAAGATTCAGCGGCATTGGCCGGGGAAGGGTTTTTAAACTTCCTCGAAAACCTTGCTGGCCGCCCCGAAATCATCATCATGCGCCCCGACGTAAGATCCGAGGACCTGTTCGGCTTTATCGCGGATGAATTTCGCCTATCCTATTATATGGAGCTTGCCGGCATTCATACCCATGGCGACGATGGGCCGGACATGGCTGCAACGACGGCTGCGCAGCAGATCAAACGCGGATTGGACGATATTGTAAGTTCGGACAAAAACGCGGTCGCACTTTCGTTACATAGAGTTTTGCCTGATGGTGGGCGGTGCATTGCGACCACTTTGACGCTCGACAATGTCGACGGATACGGACAATTATTCAGCGGATTTCGGGATACGGATATCGACTTTACCCTGCCCGGTACAGCCAGTGACTGGCAAAATCTCGTGCTTCTCCATGAATCCGATCATTGCCGGGCACATGATTTTGCACCCAAAGACGAATTCATGCGCGATCGGTTCGCTTTCCAATATTATTATCAGGCCCATTCTGAAGGCGTTATCGGTGATCTGGCGGTTCCCCATGCGATGCGCGGGATGCGTTCGATCGCCACTATGATGGAAGGCGGACACTCACAGCATGCGAATAGTTATGTTCTGAACAGCCTTGTACCGCTTCCGGGTGAAGAATTAAGTATTTTTCTGCGCTCTGATGATGCGGGGCCAGATTGGGAACCTGGAGTCGTCGACTGGCGTAACGCCAAAGACGCTGTGCTGGATGCGCGTCGTCAAATCATGACGGAGATCGGAGAACCCTTACTGGATGCCCATGAAAAGCTATCAAGTATCGATTTGTTGACTTATCAGGATGACAGCGGATTTACCTTACAGGAAGACGTGCAACAACTGATTTTCGATTTACGCCATGATAGCAGGAAGATGGACGAAGACCCTGCTCTTGCCAATGCGGCGAATGACGATGCAGATAAACTGTATGAGGCTATATATAACGGCGGCACGGTCAGTATTCGCGGCAAAGAATATTCATTCGATGGTTTGACGGATGAACAAAAAGACGAATATCGGGAGAACATCGCCGATAGCGCCGAGGCCGCCGCGTTGAAAGAAATTCGTGAGCAGCCTGCAATTTTGTATGAAACAGCGCGCCGACATAACGATACTTTCGAGCATCCCGCAGCGAACCAGTTCGTTGATCGTTTTATTGATTCAGTTGAACGTTATGCGCCCGAACCTTTTGGTGCAGAACCAAGAACCGAGCCACCCGAGTTGGCCAATCCGAATACGTTTACGCCGCTTCCGACACCCGTACCGAACTAGAACCCTTTATTGAATACCCCAGACTTCAAGCTCGTCATAATCGGGTGATCTGCCCGTATCGAGATTACGCAGGGCACGTCCCTGATCTTCGAGAGATGCAATCACCCCTGCCTGACTAAAAGGACTGATCCCTGTTTCAGTATAGATTTGTTCGCTGCGCATGTAGCAATCTGCTTGTTTATCGCACTCAAGGACGCTGATCAAACCGCCATAACCGCGCGTCCATGCGTTGATTAATTCACCCATACGGAGTGGCGCGGAAGAGCCGAAATTATATGTGCCTTTTAGAGGATTTTCGCTCATCGCAATCATGACTTCGCAGAATTTTTCCTGCGGCAGAAAGTCACGCAAGCAATCAGGATCATAATCCAGTTCTACAACGCCTTCGTTCTTACAAAGTTGGTTAAAAACGTAACCGGCAAAACCTTTTTGCGAGAGATCCTTACCGTTCCACCCGACGATATTGGTCATACGCAAGATTGTCAGTTGGTCTTCCGGCATCGCTGCACGGACGTTCTCTTCGATCTGTTTTTTAGCTCTGCCATAGGCCTCTTCGGGATTAAGCGGGCTATCGGCAGTAATTTCGCTTGGTGTCGGGTTTTCGCCATAAACTTTACGTGATGAGGCAACAATCAGGTGTGCGGGGGTGTCGGCCAGCATATCTGCCAAACGGGTATCCAGATCAGTTTCGGGAGTGACGATGCCTTTGAACATAGCATCGGGATGCATGGCAAAGTTGATGACCACATCGCTTGAACGGATTTCCGCCTCGCGTGTAGAAACCTCATCATGCGATAAAAACAGCCAGTCTTGCGTTTCCGGTCTTTGCGCCAGAAAACTCGCTAAATTGCTGTTCTTGCCTATGACCGTAACATTGGTCATGCCTGCACCTGCTTCTTTTGTATTAGAAGCAGGTGTTATAACATTGCACTATGGAAAATGCAACTTTATGTTAATTAAGTTTCCTGACGGTAATTCGGGGCTTCGCGGGTGATCGTCACGTCATGAACATGGGATTCCTTGAAACCTGCGCCTGTCATGCGCAAGAATTCAGTGTTTTCCTTCATCTCATCGATCGTCGTGCTTCCCGTATAGCCCATGGATGCGCGCAAGCCGCCAACCATTTGGTGAATGACGGTGCCGACCGGACCTTTATAAGGGACACGGCCTTCGATGCCTTCGGGGACGAGTTTGTTAGACTGGGTCACGCCTGCCTGAAAATAACGATCAGCCGAACCTTTAACCATTGCGCCGACGGAGCCCATACCGCGGTAGGATTTGTATGAACGGCCCTGATACAAGATCACTTCGCCCGGCGCTTCGTCCGTACCGGCGAATACGCCGCCCATCATCGCAGCATCTGCACCGGCGGCAATGGCTTTAGCAAAATCGCCTGAATATTTGATGCCGCCATCAGCGATCACAGGAATACCTTTTTTCGATGTCGCTCTGGCTACATTCATAATCGCCGTAAGCTGCGGTACACCAACACCCGCAACAACGCGGGTTGTGCAGATTGAGCCTGGTCCGATACCAACCTTGATGGCATCTGCACCGGCCTTGATCAGCGCCAATGCGCCTTCGCCCGTAGCCACGTTACCCGCCATAATTTGCAGGGTTGGGTTGTCTTTACGAATTTGTGAAACCGTGTCCAGTACTGCACGGGAATGACCATGCGCCGTATCAACCACAACAAGGTCAAGCCCTGCTCTGGCAAGTTCGGAAGCACGTTCAACGCCGTTTACAGAGCCCGTGCCGACGGCTGCGCCGACCAGCAAGCTGTCATTGGAATCTTTGGTAGCGAACGGATAGGCTTGGGATTTCTCGATATCCTTCACAGTGACCAGACCGATACATTTTTCGGCATCATCGACGACCAACAATTTTTCAATGCGGTTTTTATGCAGCAAGCGTTTGGCTTCTTCCTTATCAACCGTGTTGTAAACCTTGATCAAATTTTCGGATGTCATCAGCTCTTTAACAGGTTGCAACGGATTTTCGGCAAAGCGAACATCGCGGTTGGTCAGGATACCGACAAGGCGGCCCGAGCTTTCAGTTACAGGAATGCCAGAGATGCTGTTTTCACGCATCAAGCCCAGCGCTTCTTCCAATGTGGCATCGGGAGAAACGGTGATCGGGTCAACGACCATGCCGGATTCAAATCTTTTAACTTTACGGACTTCGTTGGCTTGGGCCGCGATCTCCATGTTGCGGTGAAGAATGCCGATGCCGCCGTTTTGTGCCATTGCAATCGCCATTTGCGCTTCGGAAACCGTGTCCATCGCGGCGGAAAGAATAGGAATGCTTAGGGTTATTTCCCGCGTCAGGCGCGTGGATGTGTCGACTTCTGTCGGTTGCACTTCGGATGCCCCCGGAACGAGTAAAACATCGTCAAAGGTAAGGGCTTCCTGAATTTTTGTGGGATCTTTGATTTTGGCCATTTGCAAACATTCCTCGCGCTGCGTTTCCAATTTCTTGGGGCGGTTAATTTGCAAGTGAGTTATAGCGGAAAATCAACAGATGTAAAGCTTTAGCGTTAAAAACTTGAATTCTTTGCCTAATAATGTGTATTTTACGAAAAACATGGCAAGCTATGAGTAACATTGAGTATACAAAAGCGTTTCAGAACGCCGTTAACCCTACGGAAGAGGAAATCTGGGCTTTCCACAGCATCTTAACCGCTATGGATACCGAGTTTTCAAATATCGCTGCAGGCGTTGTAGACACCCTTAAAATGAAATTCGGCAATAGTGGGATCTGCTATCTCACGGCGGATTTACCGCAGATCCAGCTTGGTTTCGATAACTGGTGGAAACACATTGTCCGCGAGCGTATTGCACAAGACCTCACACAAGAGTTTGGTGACAAGACCAACTTTCTGCTGTCTACGGCACTCGATCTTCAGCATGAGCAAGATCATTTACGCGTCGATCTTCGGCATGCCGGACAACCCTTAACGACCTATTACGACATGAACGGGCCGGACAGAATTGATGCCTATCAGCCTTTGCAAGAAGGCGAAGGATTCAAATCCTTGCGCTCATTGGTTACCATGATCGGCGGTATCGATATGTGTGTGCTTGTTAACGCGGATGCAGCAGGCGTTCAGAGCCAAGCCGGTCGCAAACCGCAAACCCCTACATTCATTATGTCTACGCGGGATGAAGCACCCTTAATGGACAAAATCAGACGCTACGAAGAGTTCGGCGCGGTTCATTAAGATCACGGTTTTCATGTGCCCTCAGGCCCATATGTAGTAATTGTTGCATTATTTATGCAGCTACATTATGTTACGGAAAATAAAAGGCCGACCCCTATGAAGATTTTTGAGCTATTTAAGCGCGCCATCACCTTTTCGAATAAAAAAGTCCTTCGTACAGACGAACTGGATGACGAGATGATGCAGGCCATTATGGACGCGGAAGTCCCTGATACCATTGAATATATAGAAGAAGAGGAAGAGGATAATCAGTAACCTCTGAATATCACCTTGTTCACTAACTGCGTAAACTATGAGTAACGACAAACCAACAACTGCACGACCACAACTGACTTTAGGCACTACGCCTAAATGCCTAAAGCAGCCCGGTGCCGATTTATTACCGGGTCGGCAAGAACTGGTCATCCCTGAAAACCAGCAGCCAAGGCTGATTTTACCCAGACCTGCGCCCGGTTTGGTTGTTCTTTATGATTATACATGGCATGAAGATTTTGCGCGTAAAGGCGAATCCGAGAAACCCCGCCCATGCTTGATTATGGCGGTAAGACCCAACAAAGACCGCCCGCGAAACCCCGAGGTTATTGTGGCCCCCATTACACATACGCCGCCCTCTAAAGAACTGCTGCCTTCAAGCGTCAAAATCCCCAAAGATTTAGGCAAGAGTGTCGGGCTGGATAACCAGCGCTCATATATCCGTTGTCATGAAGTGAATGTTTTTGAATGGCCCGGGCCTGATCTGACGACTATTCCCGGCAACAAGGACAGACCGAAAGTCTCATACGGTTTGCTTGATAAAGACCTTTTTGATCAGGTCAAACAGACATTCAGAAGCACCGGAAAACAACTGGTCGTGCGTCGCGACCCGGCTTTCGATCCTGCTGATCACGGTTTATAAATTCTCGTCTACGCCTTTAAAACCCAGCGCGATTAGATATTGCTCGCTTGATTCCTTGCGGCTGGCGGGCGGTTTCATATGTTTTATAGTTTTAAAGTCCCGTTTCATTTCAGCCAGTAACGTGTTCTGAGCCCCGCCCTGACGGACTTTGGCAATAAACACACCTCCCGGTTTCAGCACTTCTCCGGCAAACCAGTAGGCAGCTTCGACCACAGCCATAATCTTGAGATGGTCGGTTTGTTTATGCCCTGTCGTATTGGGTGCCATATCGGACATGACACAATCAGCAAGGCCATCGGGGTTATATTGGGCCAACATTTTCTTTAGGCGGTCAGGCGCATCATCATCCATAAAATCCATCTGGATGAAATCGACATCGGTTAGCTCATCCATCTCCAGCAAATCAATCGCAACGATTTTTGCGCCTCTTTGTGTCGCGACTTGGCACCACCCGCCAGGGGCTGCGCCCAAATCAACAATCACCTGATTTTTGCCCAGAATATCCAGCTTTTCATCAATTTCGAGAAGCTTATAGGCTGCGCGGCCGCGATAACCGTCTTTCTTGGCCTTTTCGACATAGGGATCGTTAAGCTGGCGTTTTAGCCAATTGGTTGACGCAGTTTTACGCCCTTTGGCGGTTTTGACTTTTTCTTTGGCTTTGTTGCGTCTCATGTTTGTCCTTTATATCGCCATAATAACCATAGAGGTACACATTGCAGCGAAAAATAGCGATAGTGTTGCGGCCATGAATATCGTCCCTCTTGTACCCGGAGAGTAAATAGCCAGCCCGATATAGAGCATATAGAATAAAGTATAGGTCAGCTGGCCGCGTCTGTGCACATCCATTTCAATGAAACCCGTAAAGCCGGAACTAAAGCCGGTAGATTGAATTAACTCTACCTGCAACCGCATCATGACCATACAGCATATAAAAAAGCCCGCAGCCCATGCCCGGTGCTGCTTATGTACCGCCAATAATCCAAGAGGCAGCCAAATAATATCAATCCATTCGAAGAGTAACGACATATAAAACGTATATTGAGAATAACTTCAGGTTTATTTGAACCGAATAACAACTTATGATGCGACATATGACAACAAACATCAAAGCAAAGATACATTTCGCACTTTGTTCTCTGGCTTTTTTAACTGCCCTGCTATTACCGATACAGAACACTCATGCGCAGCTCAGGGGATTATCGATCATCCGTGATACGGAGATAGAAAACACTCTCGAAGAATGGGCAGAGCCGATATTACAGGTTTCCAATATCGGTGAAAACAACGTGCGTATCATTCTGGTTCAAAGCGACCAGATCAATGCGTTCGTCGCGGGCGGGGCGAATATTTTCTTTTACACGGGACTAATCACGAAGAGTGATAATCCAGGCGAAGTCATCGGCGTTATGGCGCACGAGATGGGGCATATTGCCGGTGGGCACCTGATTTCAACACGTTTAGCGTATGAGCGCGCATCGTATGAGAGCATTCTGGGGGCGGTGCTTGGTATCGGTGTTGCCGTACTTACGGGCGAAGGCGCAGCGGCCAGCGCCATTATCGGCGGATCACAAAACATTGCGGGGCGACGTTTTCTATCCCATAGCCGTGTTAATGAATCCAGTGCCGATCAGGCCGCGTTCAAGTATTTAAGTGCAGCGCATATCAACCCGCAGGGACTTTCTACGTTCCTTGAAAAGCTGAGTGGTCAGGATCTGTTGCCCGCCAGTCAGCAAAGCGAATATGTCCGTACGCACCCACTCACAACCAAACGTATTGATGCAGTCGATACATTGATCGCGAAAAGTGAGGACAAGGACAAACCCTATCCTGAACGCTGGGTCAGGCAGCATGTCATGATGAAGGCCAAATTAGTCGGGTTTACCAGCCCCGAGCGCGTTGGGTCGATATACCCCGATAGCGACAAATCTATTGCTGCTGATTATGCCCGTGCGATTGCGGCTTACCGTTTGAATGATGTGCCAACGGCATTGCGCTTGATGGATGATCTCATCGCGAAAGAGCCGAACAATCCATACTACCTCGAATTAAAAGGTCAAATGCTGGTCGATTTCGGGCGCATTAAGGACGCGATACCGCTTTACGAACAATCGGTACAGCTTTTGCCTGATGCTGCGTTAATCCGTATTGCATTGGCACATGCATTGCTGGAAAGCAGTCAGAGTGATGCCGTTCTCAAAGAGTCCGTTAATCATCTGGAGCGCGCCGTGATTAAAGAGCCGAACTCTACACGTGTGCATCGCTTGCTTGCTACGGCTTACGGGCGTTTAGGGCGAGATAGTCTTGCGAAGCTACATTTGGCAGAAGAAGCCGTGCTGCAGCGTCGGCTGCCCTATGCCAAGGCGCAGGCTGAAACAGCGCTTAAAGGGTTTGAAACGGGCAGCCGCGAATGGCTCAAGACGAAAGACATTCTTAATCATATCAACAACTTGGAACAGCTTTAATACGAATTAATTTTGTAACTTTTTGGGGAAATTCAACGAATTTACTTTATCGCAACGCAATATGCTCTACACTTAATAGAGGCGGTTTAACGACTTGAAACGGGAGAATATCAATGACAAGTCCTTTGAGAAATAAGATTTTACTGGGTTCAGCACTGATTACGGGGGTTGTCGGCTTATCAAGCATGAGTGTGCACGCCGAAGACGCGGCTTTTGATGCAGCCCAGAAAGCAGCCATGGGTGAGATTATTAAAGAATATCTGATCGAAAACCCTTCTGTAGTGATTGAAGCCATTGATGCCTATCGCGCGCAAGAAGCCGAAATAGAAGCAAAGAAAGCTGAAGAAAGCATCGTCGATAACAAAGCTTATCTGACACGTGCCAACGCGCCTTCCGTGGGTAATCCCGATGCTGACGTAACCGTTGTCGAGTTTTTTGATTATAACTGCGGCTACTGCAAACGCGCCTTGCCCGATATTCAAAAAATCGTCAAAGAAGATTCCAATGTCCGTTTCGTGTTCAAGGAAATGCCGATCCTCGGCCCTACATCAAAAACGGCTGCTCAGTGGGCGCTTGCTGCACATAGACAAGATAAATATTTCGAATATCACACAGCGCTGATGGAACATCGCGGCGAGAAAAGCGAAGAAGAGCTTTCAAAGCTTGCCGAGAAAATCGGTCTGGATGTCGCAAAAGCCAAAGCGGATATCGACAGCGGCGAGATTGATGATGAGCTCGATATGGTGACCAAAGTCGGTCGTGAAATCGGTGTCAGCGGTACGCCGGCCTTTATCGTCGGAGACAAGTTCATTCCCGGATATGTCGGTGAAGACGGCTTGAAAAGCGCAATTGCTGAAGAACGCAAAAAAGGCGGTTAACCCCTATGCTTTATCGCATTTTTATCGGATTTGTTGTTCTGGCATGCGGCTATCTCGTTTATGACAGCGCGAAAATGGGTTTGGCGCTGTCATATGCCCAAACAGCAGAAGAAGATTTCATCTTTCAACCGGAAAACTCCAATCCCGATCTAACCGTTGTGGTTTATGTGGATTATGCCTGCACGTCTTGCCGTAATCTGCATCCCTTGCTTGGCAAAGCAATTGAAGACGACGGACAGGTCCGCCTGATCCCGCGGCCTATCGCATCCAAAGGTATTGATGAGCCAAATGCCTCTGCTGCAAAGCTTGTGTATGCTGCCGGAAAACAAGGCAAGTTTCGCGAAGCGCATCATGATCTGATTCATGAATACCGCGTGATCGACAGCAATTTTATCACTAATTTTGCACTACAGAACGGGCTGGACAGCGTGAAGCTGGAAGAAGACATGAACAGCCCCGAAGTACGCGAGCAGCTTGAAAACAACTTCAAAAATCTGGAAAACATCAAAGGGCAGGTGCTCCCTACGCTTTTGATCGATGGAAAGATTATCGTGCATGTGAACGGCCCTCTACCGTCCAGCGCCTTAATAGCAGACTTGTTTGGAACTGCCAGAACGCTATAACTATACTCAACATTACCTGAAGGTTTTATGATGATGAGAATTCTGGCGATTATTGCTGTCTTGTTTTTCGGTGTGAGCGCGGCTCAGGCCGATAGGGTCGACCCGCTATACATTGAGCAACCTTATTCATTTGCGACAACCTCCGTACAAAAGAACGGCGCGGTGTTCATGACGATTCACAATGCTTTTGCGCATGACCTAAAGCTGGTCAAAGCCGAAAGCGATATCGCGGAACGTGTCGAGCTGCACACGCACACTATGGATGGTGATGTGATGATGATGCGTGAAGTCGAGGGCTATGACATTGAAGCGAACGGAACGGTTACTCTTGAACCTATGGGCCACCACATCATGCTGTTCGGCCTCAAACAGCCGTTAGCGATAGACGGTGAGTTTCCCATGAGTTTATATTTCGATGATAAAAGTAGCCGTAGAATTTCGGTGAAGGTCGTTAAGCCGGGAGAAACACCGTGAAAATTTTAATTCTCAATGGTCCGAATCTCAACATGCTGGGTGTGCGCGAGCCTGAAATCTATGGCGATAAAACGCTGGACGATGTTAAGGGCCTATGCTTGGAAAAAGCCCAAGAGCTGGGCCAAAGCATTGATTTCCGCCAATCGAACCATGAAGGCGAGCTTGTCGACTGGATTCAGCAAGCGCGAGGAGTGTTTGACGGAGTCGTTATTAACGCCGCAGCGTACACACATACCTCCGTTGCGATCCATGATGCGCTCAAATTACTAGATATACCGATTATTGAGGTTCATATCTCTGACCCCAAAACACGCGAAAAATTCCGCCATAACTCTTACATAGAGCCAATAGCGAGCAATTTAGTCGCCGGTAAGGGGATTGAAGGGTATGTGCTGGCCCTTGAAATGCTGGCAAAACTTTAGTAATCAAAACAGATCAATAACAACAAACGATCCCTCAAATATGAAAATCGATTCTAAAGCGATTAAACAGCTGGCTGACTTGCTTGAAGAAACTGGCCTGAATGAAATTGAAGTTGCCGATGGTGACAAAGCCATTCGCGTGAGCAAAGGCGGCGGTACAGTCGTTGCTGCCGGTGCGCCAGCCGTTTCCATGTCCTCTGATCCTGCTGTGCCTCAGGTCGCGAATACAAGCGCGCCTGATACCGTTGCACATGCTCATCCGGGTGCAGTTACCTCTCCTATGGTTGGAACGGCCTATCTTCAGGGCGAGCCTGATGCTCCCCCATTCGTGAAAAAAGGTGATACCGTTGCTGCCGGTGATACTGTGATGATCATTGAGGCCATGAAGGTTATGAACCCGATCAAGGCGGAAAAGGGCGGTACAGTCACACAAATTCTGATCGAAAACGGACAGCCTGTCGAATTCGGCGATGTGTTGATGGTTGTCGAGTAAATTTAATGTTTAAAAAAATCCTGATAGCCAATCGCGGTGAAATTGCGTTACGCGTTATTCGTGCCTGTAAAGAAATGGGTATTGAAAGCGTTGCTGTGCATTCTACTGCTGATGCCAATGCTATGGCTGTCAGACTGGCTGACGAGTCGGTATGTATCGGCCCGCCGCAAAGCCGCGATTCCTATTTGAACATTCCTGCAATCTTAAGTGCAGCTGCACTGACAGGGGCGGATGCCATTCACCCCGGTTATGGGTTTTTGTCTGAAAACGCGCAATTCGCCCGCATGGTCGAAGAGCACGGCTTTGCCTTTATCGGCCCTACGCCCGAGCATATCGAGCAGATGGGTGACAAGGTTACCGCCAAGCAGACCGTTAAAGCGCTTGGTTTGCCTGTTGTTCCGGGTTCTGACGGCGGTGTTGAAACAGCGAAAGAAGGCCTGAAAATAGCCATGGATATGGGGCTTCCCGTGATCATCAAAGCTGCAAGCGGTGGCGGTGGTAAGGGGATGCAAGTTGTCGAGAGCGAAGACCAGTTCGAAGAGCTGTTTAATCGCGCCCGTAGCGAAGCCGAGGCCAATTTCGGCGATTCCACGGTGTATATCGAGAAATTCCTGAAAAACCCCAAGCACATCGAAATTCAGGTATTTGGCGATACGCATGGCAATGCCATTCATTTGGGCGAGCGTGATTGTTCGGTCCAGCGCCGTCACCAAAAACTGGTTGAAGAAGCGCCTTCTCCTGTGATCACTGATGATCTACGCCATGAAATTGGCTCACTCGCGGCGAAAACTATTCGTGAAATGGGCTATCGCGGTGCGGGAACAATCGAGTTTCTCTATGAAGACGGCAAATTCTATTTCATGGAAATGAACACCCGTATTCAGGTTGAGCACCCTGTGACCGAAATGATTACAGGGATCGATTTGATTGCCGAGCAAATACGCGTTGCAGCAGGGGAAGAATTAACGATCAAAAAAGATCGCATGCGTTTACGCGGGCACGCCATTGAAATTCGTATCAATGCCGAAGACCCGAACACATTCATTCCTTCACCGGGCAAGATCACACAATTCCACGCACCCGGCGGTTTGGGCGTTCGTTTTGATTCCGCCATTTATGCAGGTTACAGCATTCCACCTTATTACGATTCCATGGTCGGGAAGTTGATCGTGCATGGACGCAACCGTGAGGAATGTATCCGGCGTTTGAAACGGGCGATCCGCGAAACCATTATCGAGGGCGTGAAAACCACCTTGCCTTTGCATGACTGGATTTTGCAGCAGGAAGATTTCCTTAGCGGTGAATATTCGATCAAGTGGCTCGAAGACCAGCTCAAAGACCGCTAAAACCCGCACATAGCTTAATTTTTCGCATTTTCATGCTGTTTTCCCTATAATGGAAATATGCAGCTCGTATTGACACCAGAACTTCTGATCGAAGCGTATAAGCAAGGTTTATTCCCTATGGCTTATAACGGTGACAGTCCATATGTGCATTGGATTTGCCCTGATGAGCGCGGGCAATTGCCGATACTGGATCTGCATATTCCGCGATCACTACAAAAATTTATACGCAAGAATTTAAAACGAAACGATCCATTTACTATAACAATCAACACTGATTTCGAAGCCGTGATGCGACAATGCGCAGCGGTCAGGCTCGACCGTCCCGAGACATGGATTAACGAGCCGATCATCAAAGCCTATTGCGATTTACATGAGCGCGGGCATGCGCATAGCGTTGAATGTCGGAATATGAACGGCAAGCTGGTTGGCGGTTTATACGGCGTTTCCGTAGGTGCAGCCTTTTTCGGGGAAAGTATGTTCAGCCGCGAAACCAATGCGAGTAAAGCCGCACTCATTCATTTATGTGCGCGTCTACATAAGGGCGGGTATACATTGCTGGATACGCAATTTGTGAATGACCATCTGAAGCAATTCGGCGTATTCGAAATTTCACACGGCGCGTATATTGACCGCCTTCGGACTGCGACCAAGCTGGAAGCTGACTTCAAATTGGATGGGATAAGCGAAGCTGAATTGTTGGAACAGTATTTCGATGCGCGGGCAAAACGCGCACCTTAACTTTATTCTTCTAACACTGGTGTTTCAGGGCTTTCAGTGTCTTCTATCACCCCTTCGCCTTCTTTGACTTCACCGGTTTCTTCTTCTTCGGGAACTTGTTCATCAGTACTGGCCAGACAATCAAGTACCCATACATCGTAGATCGGATGGTCCATTGCGGAAAGACCGGGCGATGAGCCGAACATCCAGCCGCTAAAAATCCATTCAGGCTTGGCTTCTTCACCCTCAGCCGCAGGCGGGGTTTCCCATACTTGCAGGAAGGCCGCAGATTCCGGCTGTTCAAGCTCCGGCGCTTTTCTGCATGCCTGTACCTTGATATAGACGGAACCGAATTTGATTGTCTTGCCGACTTCGGCTTCGAAAACCTGCGTACGGGCGGTGATTTTGTCTAGTGACCGGAGTTGGACGATCGGGAAATCAATCGTTGCACGTGCCTGCAACGGTGCAGGCATCAAAATCAGAATGATGAGTAAAGTAACGGCGCTAAGGAAACCGACGCGCATATTATTGAGACGCGCTCTCGTCATTACCGCCCTCTTCAGAAACACTGAAAATAAACTGGCCAAGTAGCTGCTCCAAGTTTTGCGGAGCTTGCGTATACTCTATGCGCCCACCCGCTTCGAGCAGTTCCTCGTCCGCACCAGGTTCAAGAGCCAAAAAACGCCCGCCAAGCAAGCTTTCGCTGCTGATCAACGCGGCGGTATCAACAGGCAATTTAACCGTGCTATCGACCAGAATATTTACCCGCGCAAGATAGGTTTCAGGATCCAGTTCAACGCTGTTGATCGTGCCGACTTTTACGCCGCTGATTTGAACATCGTCGCCCGCTTTCAGGCCGCCAATGCCGGAGAAATGCGCAACGACTTCGTAACCGCCGCTACCAGCACCGACATCTGCAATACGGTAGCTGAACATCAAAAACAGCACGGCCACGCCAATAACCACGGCCCCTAAAATTGTTTCTACTACACTGCGCTTCATAATTTTCCCTTGTTGCTAGTTTATTCAGGCGGTGTCCACGCCTTGTAATCCCCGTATGCCTTATCGCGTTTACCGCCTTCGAGCACATGGCCCGGCGGGCGATAGGCTTTGTTTGTACCTGTCATATTCGGTTGATGCGGCTTTTGCCACGGGCGACGGAAGCTTTCCTCACCATTTACGGGTACTGCGTCAGTTTGATGATGCAGCCAGCCATGCCATTCGGGCGGCACGCTTGATGCTTCAGGGTCGTCCTTATACATCACCCAGCGGCGGTCACGTTTATAACCGCTACGGGGTTTGCCGCGATAATATTTGTTTCCAAACGCATCTTCTCCGACTTTCTCTCCGCCGGATAACGCGCCGAATACATTCATGTATACAGGTGATAAAACACCCAAAATCTTTAGCAGGCTCATTGGTAATCCTTTACAAACAGCCGATAGAATTTAATATCACGAAAACAACAAAAGGACACCCCTGCTTTATGGAACTTGTCGAAAAATTGCAAGCTTTAGGCCTCGAATTACCGCAAGCGGCAGCACCTGCTGCAAATTACGTCCCCTATGTGATCAGTGGCAATCAGCTGTTCGTTGCGGGTCAGATACCGTTTTTGAACGGTCAGAGTATGCATCTGGGCCGTTTAGGCGATGATCTGGCTGTTGAGGACGGCGTAAAGGCCGCACAAGCCTGTGCGCTCAATCTTCTGGCGCAGGCCAATGCCGCAGTCGGCGGTGAATGGAGCAAAGTCAGCCGTTTGGTCAAGCTTGGCGCATTTGTAAATTGTACGCCTGATTTTACCGACCATCCAAAAGTGGTGAACGGTGCGTCTGATTTGATGGTTGAGGTTATGGGTGACAATGGCAAGCATGCACGGTTTGCTGTTGGTGCGCCGTCACTGCCACTTGGCGTTGCTGTTGAAATTGATGCTATTTTCGAGCTGGCTTAAAGGGTTTAGGGCTGCTCTGTTGCGGCCTGTTTCGCGCCTTTGAACATTTCCATGGCTTGTTCACGGCAAAGCTGTTGGTACACAGCTTCTTTGACCTGTTTATGTTCGGAGATTCCGCCCGTGTCCTCATGCGTTAAGCCATAATACACTTCACCGATCGCTACACTTTCGATCAAAGCCTTACCTATACGGGTTGGCTGGCTCGAGCAATACAGAATGCAATCGGATAAATCGTCTTTACCGATTTTCTCGGCGGCCTGACGGATGGCGATGACTTCGGCATGACCGGTCGGGTCATAACGTGCGGCCTTGCCGCTTTTCCCCGTGCCCAGAACCTGTCCGTCGCGTGTCGCAACCAAAGCGGCGAACGGGCCGCCCCTGCCCAAACGGGCGTTTTCACTGGCCAGCTCGATTGTCTGATCCATCAATTGTTCGGGGGTATAGCGTGTTTTGTGTTCCTGCACGGCCAGAGGTGACGGGTTCAAACCTTTGCGCTTTAAAATACGTTGTACAGTTTCAATCAAGCGTTCTGGCGCGACAGGTTTTTGCATGACTTTGGCAACGCCCAGAGAGCTGGCCTCCATCAAAAGATCCGCGGAATCATCGCCTGTGATAATCACAACAGGAATCTTCAAACCCTTGGTCAGTGTGTGTTTTACAAACTCAAACCCACCTTTTGGTGCCATGTTCACATCGACCAACGCCATATCAATATTGGTCTCTTCAGTCACCTTGATAGCCGAGTCACCGTCAATAGCGCCGTGCATCGTATAGCCCTGCGCCTGTAGTATCCCCATCATCATATTGCGGGATACATCATTGTCTTCTGCGACGAGAATATTGATAAAGCCTTGATCGCTCATACAGATATTAAACCACATTTTACCCTATAAGAGGGCAGAAAAAGCGAAACAAAGCTGATATAATTAAAGTCATGAAATCAAACGCTGAATCCGGAAACGTACTGTTTATCATTTTGATCGCGATCGCGCTTTTTGCGGCGTTGAGTTTTGCCGTCTCCAACATCATGCGCAGCGGCAATGCAGAAGCGATTAGTGAGCAACGCGCCAGTATTCTGGCTGACGAAATTCTGGCCCAAATACGGGATATTCGGCAAACCGTATTGAACTTACGGATATCGAACGGATGCGAAGATATCGACATTAGTTTCGAGAACCCGACGGTCGCAGGATACGAGCACACTCCCGTTGCGGATGATAAATGCAAAGTGTTTCATCCGTCCGGAGGGGGATTAAACTATATCGTTCCTGTCCAAGATTGGAGCATGCCGATTAGCCCCACTCCCGTTTTTCATAGAGAGCATTACTTCACAGGTTCGGTTATCGCCCAAGATATAGGCACCGCAGAACGCGATCTGGTCTATTTCCTGCCCTATATCTCCTTGCCAATCTGCCTACAGCTCAACCAAAAACTGGGTATCGATAACCCCGCCGGCAGTCCGCCCGTTGAAGCGGCGAATGGTTGGACGACATCCAATGTGAAATTTACGGGAGAATACTCATCCGGCGGAACGCAGTTACAAAGAGGCGGTGCCATGGCCGGATGTTTCGAAGGCAATAACGTGAGCAGCACGCCACCGACAGGGACGTATCATTTCTTCCAGATTTTATTGCCACGTTGATTATTGAAGAGCGTTATTTAACAGGCGCTTCTTCGGCCGTATCTCCATCAACTGATTTTTTAGCGGTAGGTTTTTTCCCTGCTGCTTTTTTGATGTCGAATGTCAGCTCGTCTTTGTTCAGATCAACCTTAACCGTGCCGCCACCTTCAAGCTTGCCGAACAAAATTTCTTCAGCCAGCGGGCGTTTGATTTTTTCCTGAATGATACGGCTTAGCGGGCGCGCACCCATCGCAGGATCATAGCCTTTTTCCGCCAGATATTTACGCGCAGGTTTAGAGAGCACGATCTCGATATTTTTATCGGCCAGTTGCCCTTCGAGTTGGGCGACGAATTTCTCGACCACTTTCTCAACCGTTTTATGAGAGAGATTCTGGAACGGCACAATCGCGTCCAGACGGTTTCTAAATTCAGGGCTGAAGGTCTTGGTGATGGCTTCGTTGTCATCGTACGTATTGCCGGAATCACCGATTTCGCGACCAAAGCCGATCGGGGTTTTAGCCAGATCCGATGCACCCGCGTTTGTTGTCATGATCAAAATCACATTGCGGAAATCAACGGTCTTGCCGTTATTATCGGTCAGCTTGCCGTAATCCATGACCTGCAACAAAATATTGAACAGATCGGGGTGGGCCTTTTCAATCTCGTCCAGCAACAACACACAATGCGGATGCTGGTCGATTTTATCGGTGAGCAAGCCGCCTTGTTCAAACCCGACATAGCCCGGCGGTGTACCGATCAGGCGGGAGACAGAGTGACGTTCCATATATTCGGACATATCAAAACGCGTTAACTCGATGCCCATTGTCTTTGCAAGTTGTCTTGCAACTTCGGTTTTACCAACACCGGTTGGACCGCTAAACAGGTATGAGCCGATGGGTTTTTCATCTTCACGCAAGCCAGCACGCGCCATCTTGATGGAATCGACGAGGATGTCGATTGCCTGATCCTGATCATAGACCATCGTTTTCAGATCACGTTCTAGATTTTGTAAAGATTCGCGGTCATCCTTGCTCATCGTTGCCGCAGGGATTCTTGCGATAGCCGCGACGACACCTTCGATATCATCACGTTCGATAATGGTTTTACGTTGATCGGGAGGGACGAGCATTTGCGCCGCGCCAACCTCGTCAATGATGTCGATCGCTTTATCGGGCAGTTTGCGGTCGCCGATATATTTAGCCGATAATTCAACAGCGGCCTTAATCGCTTCGGGCGTATATTCCACCGTGTGGTGCTTCTCGTAATACGGTTTCAACCCCATCAGAATCGCGATTGCGTCTTCTATGCTCGGTTCTTCAACATCGATTTTCTGGAAGCGGCGAACGAGCGCGCGATCCTTTTCGAAATGGTTGCGGAATTCTTTATACGTCGTTGAGCCGATACATTTCAGTGAACCGTTCGATAGAGCAGGTTTCAACAAATTCGAGGCATCCATCGCGCCACCCGATGTTGCGCCCGCGCCGATAATGGTGTGGATTTCATCGATGAACAGCACCGCGCCGTCGATTTCTTCTAGCTCTTTCAAGACCATTTTCAAACGCTCTTCGAAGTCACCACGGTAACGCGTACCCGCCAGCAATGCGCCCATATCGAGCGCGAAGATAGTTGCATCATGCAGAACTTCGGGAACATCTTTTTCAACAATGCGTTTAGCGAGCCCTTCTGCGATCGCAGTTTTACCAACGCCCGGATCACCGACATACATCGGATTGTTTTTGGAACGGCGACAAAGCACC
>CAYGQG010000003.1:0-25054 GCA_964351955.1 uncultured Micavibrio sp.
CCATTACGCGGGAGATGGTCCATGATCAGGCTCGCGGCACGCTCGGCTACATTTGCGGCGTAGGCCTCTGCCCCTGGCCCTGATAAATCTCTGATTGATTTGAAGTTGCCCAGACCGTTTTCCTGAGCTGTTTGAAGTTTTTCCGGGTCGATTGTGCGGATTTCACCTTCGCCGTCTTTACCGACATAGATGTATACCTGATCACTGTCCGGTGCCGTACCGACATCCAGTGGAACTACAATATCGTCATTTCGGAAATCTGCCGTGCCCGTGATTGCGTTTGCTAAACCACGCAGGCCCTTTGTTAATAGATCTTCTGCCATTTTTTCACCCTCGAAATTTGTTTGCTTTATATGGCTGTGAACGCGCTTCTTTCACGCTTGGTTATTGTCTTTCAGCCTAAATCACTTTAAATCATACGTTTCAGCGCTTAATAAACGGTTAAAAATGCAGCCACGCACGCTTTTTGAGAAAATCTGGGACGATCACGTTGTTCACCAAGAAAACATGGGTGAGAGCGATGGTACGTGTCTGATATATATCGATGCGCATTTGATTCACGAGGTCACAACCCCACAAGCCTTTGAGGGATTGAAGATGAATGGTCGCCCTGTACGCCGCCCTGACCTTACCTATGGGGTTATGGACCACAATGTACCGACCAGTGACCGTTCGATCGGACGGGCCGTGTATGACACGGAAACCGAGGAAAGCACGATCCAGATGGATACGTTCGAGGCAAATTGCAAAGAATTCGGCATTGATTACTTCGATATTTTCGACCCGAGACAGGGAATTGTGCACGCAATGGGCCCTGAACAAGGCATAACCCAACCCGGAAAGACGATCGTTTGCGGGGATTCCCACACATCCACCAACGGCGCGTTCGGCGCGTTTGCGTTCGGAATCGGCACGTCCGAGGTCGAACACGTACTGGCAACGCAGACATTGTTGCAGAAAAAGCCCAAAACCATGCGTATTACCGTGGATGGTGAGCTTGCGCCAGGCATTACCGCGAAAGACATCATTCTGGGTATCATCGGAAAGATAGGTACAGCGGGCGGTACGGGGCATGTCATCGAATATGCGGGTAGCGCGATACGCGGTCTTTCGATGGAAGGCCGTATGACGATTTGCAATATGTCGATCGAAGCCGGTGCGCGTGCGGGCATGATTGCGCCCGATGAAACCACGTTTGCGTATGTGAAGGGCCGACCGCATGCACCAAAAGGCGAAGATTGGGACAAAGCCGTAGAGTATTGGAAGACATTATATTCAGACGAAGATGCAGAATTTGATGCCGAAGTGCATTTGAACGCTACGGATATACCGCCATTGGTGACATGGGGCACAACACCCGAAGATGTCGCACCGATTGATGGGATTGTGCCCTCACCTGAGGATTTTAAGGATGAAAACAAGCGCAAAGCCGTGATCCAGATGCTGGAATATATGGATTTGAAGCCCGGAACACGGATGCAAGACATTGAAATTGATCGTGTTTTCCTCGGCTCATGTACAAATGCGCGGATTGAGGATTTGAGAGACGCTGCAGAGGTCGTCAAAAGCAACAAAGTCGCCGATACAGTAAAAGCCATGGTTGTTCCCGCCTCTTCTCAGGTAAAAAAACAGGCCGAAGACGAAGGCTTAGACCAAATATTCATAGATGCGGGATTTGAATGGCGCGAAGCGGGTTGCTCGATGTGTCTGGGGATGAATTCGGACACGTTAACCCCCGGTGAGCGCTGCGCCTCGACGTCTAACCGCAACTTTGAAGGCAGACAAGGGCGCGGCGGACGGACACATCTTCTCTCCCCCGTCATGGCGGCAGCGGCGGCAATAACAGGTAAATTAACTGACATAAGAACTTTCGGGAAAGAATAACATGGGTGGATGGCCGGACAGCTTTAATTTCGAGACAGATTCAGTCTGTCAGAATGTATTCAAGCCCTTTATCGAGGAGCAGTTAGCCGAATTAGAGCTGTATGACTCACAAAGGCCCGATGGACATACATACGTATTCCATGAGCATGCGCAACGCGTAGCCAAAAACACCAAACGGGCCTGCACGCAACTCGGATTAAGCGACATTGTCGCCAATAATATGTATTGGGCAGTTCTGCCCCATGATATTGGCAAGAAAAACCTGCCCGTGGATATTTGGGATGTCGAAGACAAGCCCGATGACGGCCTTAAAAAGTACCGCCGTACGCATACTTTGCTTGGGGCGCAGATCGTAGAAGAGCTGTTCCATGATGTTAAACACCCGTTTAAAGACCTTCTCATCGACATTATGCGCTATCACCATGAACAAATTGACGGTAACGGCTCGCATAACGTGCCTGCTAATGAGCTTTCGCCGCCTGTGCGGCTTGTCGCGATTACCGAAGCTTATGACGGGTGGCGGATATGGCGACCGCATTACGGCGATCGTGACATTTCACCGCCGGGCGTGCTTAAACGTATGCGCGAAGAAAAAGGCGGAGATATCTTTGATATGGAGCTTTTTGAAGCTTTTGCCGCCCTCAAGATGAAAGACTTTGAAGACGGCAATCTCTTATTGCCGTATTAGGCTGATTACTTAGTAGTAAGCGCCTTGGCGGTAATCCCAAGTCAGGAAGTGATCAGACAGCAGGTTCATGATCTTGTCGATATCCAGACCTTTACGGATCATCACTGGTGCAGGAAGAACGCCGCGCTCACCCTTTTGTTCAGGGACAATCGTGCCTTCATCATCAACCATAGAGATCATTACGCCTTGCTCATAACGGCTGTCGGCATCCGTATCCGGCTGGATTGAGGCCACGTAGTCATTGGCTTCGATCAAAAGATCGACTTCGTTCTCGATACGCTCGCCAACATTTTCGATCAGACCGCGGTTACCTTTACCTGACGGGTTGGCGGAAGATGCCAGAGACAGCTTCTTCTCGTTTTCCCACAAGGCTTTGGCCATTTGCTCGGAAGGAACACCAAATTTGATCACGAAACAGCTTGTTTGACGGCCATCCATCATTAATTCATCAGAACCGTCTTGGGGAATGAACGCCTTGCCCTCTTCTTTCCATGGAAGGATACAGCCCAGAAGGATGTCTTGATCCCAATGTGCTTGGTAAAACGCTTCGATTTCAGGGGTAAGCTGCGCCAATGCGCGGAGTTGATCCATAGAACCACAAAGCACTACGCCCGGCTTGTTACGCTTGCGCTCTTTAGCCGCAAACTTGCGCTCAAGACCAGCTTTATCGGAGGTCATAATGATGTAGCCAACTTTAGTCGGGCTTACGATTGCGCCGCCACCGGCTTTGAGAATCTCATAACCCTGTTGGTTCAATTCACCATCCCAACGGGTCTTTTTATCATCTACAGTTTGCGCTTTAAGGGCTTCGGCCATTTCGGTCTCCTTTAATGAAATCGCCTGCACAATAAGCAATGGACAAATCAAGGTCAATTGAATACGGTGCAAAAATGCAAAAATTCACCAAAATAGTGAGTAAAGCCGCGCCTTTGGAGCGATCCGACTTCGATACGGACCAGATTTACCCAAAGCAGTTTTTGCGCACCGTCAAACGGATGGGGCTGGGCGATTATGCGTTCTATGATTTACGCAATGATCCGGACGGCACACCGCGCGACGATTTTATGCTCGATTGCCCGCCATATAAGGGCGCAGAGATTCTTGTCACAGGACGAAATTTCGGCGGTGGGTCATCGCGGGAACATGCCGTATGGTCGATGATGGATTTAGGTTTACGCGTTGTGATCGCACCGTCATTTGGCGATATTTTCTTTAACAACAGCTTCAAAAACGGGTTGTTGCCGATTCAACTGCCGCAAGAGCAAGTCGACGAGATTATGCGAAGCGCGAAGGAACACCCCGAAGCGGAGATCGAGATTGATCTTGAGAAACAGACAATTACGCGCGGCAATCAATATACCTTTGAATTCGAAATTGATGCGTTTAACAAGGATTGCCTGCTTAACGGGCTGGATGACATTGGCCTGACGCTGAAAAAATCCGTACATATTGATACGTATGAAGAAAAAACCAAAAAAGAGAGACCGTGGATATAATGTCTAAAACCCTTCTTATACTTCCCGGTGACGGGATCGGCCCTGAGATTGTTGCGGAAGCCGTTAAGGTTATTGAATGGCTGAATGAAAATGCTGATTTAGGGATTTCTTTGCAGCATGACCTAATCGGCGGGCAGGCTTACGACGAATATGGCGCGCCGTTGGCGGATGAAACGCTTGAGAAATGTCGTCAGGCAGACGCTATTTTGATGGGTAGCGTCGGCGGGCCGAAATGGGACGGTGTTGATTACGATAAACGCCCCGAAGCGGGTTTGTTGAGGCTTCGTAAAGAGCTGGAGCTTTTTGCCAATTTGCGCCCTGCCCTTGTTTTTGATGCTTTGGTTGATGCGTCTTCGTTGAAGCCGGAGATTGTTAAAGGGCTGGATATACTGATCGTGCGTGAATTGACGGGCGGCGTGTATTTCGGCGAGCCGCGCGGTATTGAAGATTTGGGCAATGGTGAGCGTCGCGGGTTTAACACGCAGGTTTATACAACATCCGAGATCAAGCGTATTGGGCGCGTGGCGTTTGAGCTGGCGCGCAAACGTTCCAATCGCGTCACATCGTGTGAAAAAGCCAATGTGATGGAAAGTGGTAAGCTATGGCGTGAAGACATTACCGCACTACACCGTGCCGAGTTTAGCGATGTCGAGTTGGAGCATATGTACGCTGATAACGCCGCGATGCAGCTGTGTCGTAATCCACGTCAGTTTGATGTGATTGTAACGGACAACCTGTTTGGCGACATTCTCAGTGATGAAGCTGCCATGCTGACCGGATCTTTGGGGATGTTGCCGTCCGCTTCTTTGGGCGCTGAAGGCACACCGGGGCTGTATGAGCCTGCGCATGGTTCAGCGCCGGATATTGCAGGGCAGAACGTTGCCAACCCTCTGGCGACGATACTGAGCCTATCTATGGCGCTTCGCTACTCATTTGAGCGCGGTGATTTGGCGGATGCACTTGATGCGGCAGTTCAGGAAACGCTCAATCAGGGAACGCGTACGGGCGATATTATGGCCGATCGTTGCACACAGGTTTCCACGAACGAGATGGGTGATGCGCTGATCAAAAACTTGAGCCAATCAAAAGCCCTCGCCGCTTGATTTTAGCTTAAAGTTCTTCAAACGACTTTTTAAGCGCGAACAAAACGATGTTTTGCTTCGCCATAAAAAAAGCCCGGCGCGAACCGGGCTTTCTTAAAATTATTCTATAGTGACTAGAGACGGAATGCGATTGCGCAAACTTGGTCTTCTGCATTGTCGTATACGTTACCACCAGCAGCAGCTCTACAGTTCAAAGCCGTGTTATCACCCAACAATGAGCCAGCAGAAGGCAGACCATCATCCAAGCGACGGTCAATGTTCGCAGCCTGTTGTGGTGAAAGTACACCAGAACCATCAGCAACAGCCGTTGTCACACCATTGAGAACAATGTGTGCAGCAGGTCTCATTTCAGTAATCAGAAATCCAGTGACACCTGTACGGGCATCGCCAACCAAGAAACCACCACCAATCGGGGCTGTCGGGAATGCGTTACCGAAAGATACGGCAGCCGTTCCATCCATGCCTGTGATAAAGTCAGCAGCCAAGAGTTGACCGAAGAAGTTAGCCGGCTCACCAGCAGCACTGTTAGCAGCGGCTACACCAGCAGCACCTACGTTTCCGCCCAAAACACCGTCACCAGTACCATTGAAACACGAGACGACCTGAGCGCCACAAGCCTCAATGCGGTTAGTTGCTGTAAGCATGTCACCAGGGATTGCATTAAACTTGTCACGGAAACCGTTATAAGCAGCGCCCATAGCTTCAAGCTGTGATGCCGTTGAGGTTACACGTGCATTTGTGATCAATTCCTGACCTTTTAGAATACCACCGATCAAAAGACCGATAATAATCATAACAACCGCCAATTCGACGAGGGTAAAGCCCTCTTCTTTACGGCGGATTTCCTTCGTTGATAAATCCATTTAAAAGCTCCTTTTAAGTATTACGAAATGAGAATATACGCAGTGTGAATATAATTGTGGAAAAGCATACCACAGATTCGTGCACAGCACTAAACCCATACTTTAAGCATCGCCCATATTTCGTGAACATTTTGTTAACATTCGCAAGGGATTACCCCCAACCTCTCATTTTGTGATCTCATAAAAACAAAATGATTAGTTTACGTTTTGAGAGGCTTTTTTGCGGTATTGGCTAGGCGATAAATCGGTCGAATCTTTAAAAACGCGATTAAATGACGGTAAAGAGTTAAAACCTACGTCTTGCGCGATAATCTGGATGGGGGCATCGGTCTCTTTCAAGAGCCTTTTAGCGTCTTCCAGCCTGTGTTCATTCATCAGCTGAGGGAAGGATTTAGCAAAATACAGGTTTATCACCTTTGATATATGCGTTTCAGACGTTTTGCACTCCCGCGCCAGGTCTGCACGAGAATATGTTGATTCTTGATAGATTTTCTCAAGATTAAGAAGGTTTTCAATGGCTTGGGCCAGTTCCAACTCTTCTTTCGTAAGCTTATCTCTGCCCTCTTCTGCTGAAAGGCTTGTTTTCGTATTCTTAGGGAATAGGCGCAATAGACTGGTGCTGACCAAATACACAAAGCCCAGGCCGAGAATATTGCGTGCAATTGCGACTTCTTCCGGGCTGATTGTCTGACCGAGCCCCAGCAGCATCGCCAATAAGAAGAGAATATTCAGCACAATCAATGAAAAGATGAGCCAATACCGTTCTCTCCCGTATCGCTGGCTATGTATGCTTTTGAGTAGGTTCTTTTTACTGAAAATAACCAGAAGGCTGATTGTTCCGGCCATTAACCCCATCACGTTCATCAACTCATTCATAGCCTCACAGGGTTTATTCGGCTCGCAGCCGATAGACACTTCGGATGCCAGCAAAGAGAACCCCATGCTGAACGGTAGCAGTAGCAAAACCCAGTAATCGCGTATCGATGGTGTTTTGGTCATATCAGCCAGTTGGATCACGACCAATACGCTCAAAGGCGGGCCGGAAAACCACAGCAGCCATTGCAGATAAAAATACTCAGGGGATGTTATCTGCCATCGCAATTCAACCATATCCGCGACGAAAGCCGCCCCCAGAACACCGAAATACAATAACGGCAAGCCCGCACGTGAAATTTGCCCCGCACGAAAGAGGACGTGCACGATCAGAAACGTACATTGCACGATTCCGATGAGCGCTAAAATCTCAGGTAAGGTAAAACTGATTGATGTCACGAATGCTTACTCCGTGTGTGAAGCACAAATTTGTTCAATGCGAGCATCGTCTTTATCCAGAGTGCGTGTGCAAATAAAATCAAGCATCGCATTGACCTCGTTCGGATGCAAGTTTTCGCGTTCGGTCTCAAGCAAGCTGACCATCAACGCGAACGCGGCCTCTTTCTCACCTTCCGAGCTTAAAATAAACGCCGGCATTTGTTTAGCCCATGGAGGCATTCCGGGGTTATCAAATTGTGATAGTTTATAAGCGAGTTTGAGCGCCAGTTCCTGATCCTGCATCTTAAAGCGTGCGAGAAATGCGGCTTGCGCCAAAAATCGCCATTTCTCACCTTCGCCGTTGCCGGCAGCAAGCTCTAGATAACGAACCAACGGTCGTAATTTTTCAGGATCTTTTATAAAGCCGAAAAAATATCCGGCGAGAAATGGTGTGAAATCGGAACGCGGGTCTAATTCATTTTGTAACACAAACCATTTTGAGAGCTCTTCGTAGTTATATTCATTCAAGCTGACAACCCGACCGCCGGTATCCCCCATATTCTGTATGAACAAACCATAAAGCCTATAGGCGAACTGCTCATCGCCCAAAGCAGTCCAGAGCGCGCCAACCTTGCCGGGTGTTGGTGGAACATTTCCCCATTCCGTTCGTAAAGATTTAACAGTGAACCATAAGGACACATTCAATGCGAGGACGACAAAGAATGTCAGCAAAAGCTTGTAAGGTATACCTCTTGGATGATCGATAAACATCATCAGAACTGCCTATAACGCATATCCAGCAACGCCGCAGTGACAGCCAAGGCCGTATAGATACCGCCTTGTGCCAAAACGAATACAAAACCAACAGCATCATCCGGCCCGTAAATCAGCCACGAGGTTTGCGTCAGCAAATCCAGACGCGGCAGCATCAACGCAGAAATCGTCTGCAATATGAATTCGAGCCAATCGGACTTAAAAATATATTTGCCTGATTCAACAACTCCTAATAATTCTGCACTCATGCGGGCTAATACGTAATAGCCCAAACAAGCGAAGCTGCAGCTCGCGGCACTGGACAAGATCATCGCAAAAAACAATGCGACATTGACCATGATGATATTTTCAAGGATTAGACTGACAGTCCACAATACGTGCCCCATCGAAAATAAATGTGGCGACAAGGCGATAACACACAAGCCGGATAGAAGCCCCAAGATACAGGCAATAACAGAAAATCCGGCAGAATATGACAGGACGAGCTTTAGCCTGCCGATCGGGCGTGAAAGCATAAATTCAATATCGCGCATTTCAAAAGAACGGCGAATAAAGAACACGATAAAAAGAATGAGGCCAATAGCGTTCAGAAGCCTGATCGAACCTGCGGAAAATACCGCGACAAACTGATCTTGTTCGGTTACTGCGGCAGACCCCATAAACATGGACAGGCATACAGCCATCACCAGCAGAAGTGACAATCCTAAGAGTAATCGGTCACGTATAGCTGCCTTTAAAATATAATGGATGAGTATCAGCGATTGCATGCATCATCCTTTAAGATTAAAAGCGAAGCGGGCGACGGTCTGACGAGAATTGACGATAAAGATCTTTGTCTGTTCTGTGAATACTGTCTTCAGGCTGGTCAAGAATTGTAGCTTTCAAGAAAATCACAAGCTCTGTTTTCGTCACAGCATCGTCATGGTTTTTGAACAAGTTACCAAAAATAGGCATCTCTGCAGCTACAGGAACGCCCGATTCTGAAGTCGTCATACGATCCTGCAACAAGCCGCCCATTACGATGGCCTGACCTGAATTCACTTTGATAACCGAATCGATTTCCTGAACGCTCAATTCCGGTACCAAGTTCTGCGGTACGTCAGGAATTGGCGTACCGGCAGCTGCAGCAGCGGCGGCAACACTGGCCACCGCAAAGGCAACACCAGGGTCAGCTTCTTCATCGGCGATCGCCGTAACAGTCGGTCTTAGGGCCAATGAAACAGTTCTGTCATCAAGATTGATCGACGGTTGAACGTTCATCAACACACCAACAGGTACGTTTCTGATTTCACTATCAACATCTGTCTGCAGGGCACCGCCATCAGCAATCGATGTATCAACTTCAATTTCAAAGAACACTTCGTTTGTCGCAACGTTCAACACTGCGGATTGGTTGTTTAACACGGTCATGCGTGGGCTAGCCAGTGCACGGATTGTACCGAACTGCGATGTCGCATTGACCAAAGCGTTAAAGTCATTACCGCCGAAATTCGCTACGAAGGTAGAACCTGAAGTAATGGCCGTTGGAGATGTATCCAGATTAAGACTGATTTCACCCGGCAAATCCAAAGCGTTCCAGTCAATACCTGTTGCATATTCATCGTTCAGGCGAACCTCGAGAATTTTAGCTTCAATCAGAACCTGTGATGTCACAGCTCTCTTCAAGAGCTTCATATACTCTCTAATTTCTTTATGCGCTTTCTCTGTTGCGAAAACGTTGATCAGGCCAGCCTGACGGTTAATCGTGAAGCTTCCTGCGCTATCGTCATCATCAGATGAATTGGAGCTCGCATCATCAAGACCATCAACGGGTAAAGACTGCACAACCAGATTGGCTTGCGGGGCCTGCACGGTTACTTCACCGTTAGCATTAGGAGGCGAAACAGCCTGAACATCGGGGTTCTGGTCTGTTGCCGTGATGCGCGGGTCTCTTGTTGTTTTCAAAGCGCCAGTCTGAGCGCCTGTAATAATCTGTTCCAGGTTAACTTCAAGTTCACCCCAGAAATCTGATTCGCTTTCGGAAGATGCTTCGTAATTTGAACCCGAATCAGCGCCATCACCCGACACAACAGAGATGTTGTTACTGATGCTACCCGTGTTCGAACGGATGTAGCTCAGGTAATCAACTTTATAAATGTGGTTATACGGCGCATCCAATTCGACGCGGAGGAAATCATCTTCGAATTTATATCTTAGCCCCGCCATGTTCGAGATACGCTCGATCACGGTGTCAAAAGGCTTGTTTCTGGCGGAGAAAATAATAGAACCGCGAATACGTGGATCAAGCTCCAAATCATAATCGGCCTGTTGAGCCAATTCATAAAGCACATCGCGCAAAGGCACGGTCTGGTTCACAGATAATGAAACCAAGGGCATGCTTTTCATGCGTTCGCTAGAGGATGCTACATACGGTTGGAAATCAGGAATGCTTCCGGACATTTCGCTAGACGCGTCATCTTCAGTACTCGGCAGACGCGTGCTCAAAGCATCGCGCGTTTCCTGAAATTCAGCATTATTTTCACGATCATGGCGCAGTTGGTTCTTTGCTAGATCACATGCGCTTAAGCTTGTGATTAAACCGACGACCAATAAACATTTAAGGGCTGGCCTCAAACTGAAAGACTGTAGTTTGTGAAAAACGAACATGAAAAAACCTCGTTATGAGCAATGAAGCGTCAACGAACGCTAACGCACTATAAAATTAAACCACATCGGTAGAGTTGCGGCAAGTCACGGAAAGCTTAAATTGAAGAACTATTCACCAAAGGTTATGCGGGACGTGTCGATTTTGCGTAAGCCCTCTTCGCCGGTGAAATCGTCTTTTTCGGAAATCAGGTCAATTTGCTGAATTTTAATCTTCAAATCAGACGGTCTATCGGAGTTTGTAATGGCTGTATCCTGACTGATAAGCCCCCGTTGATACAGGTCGAGCAAACACTGATCGAAGGTACACATACCCAGATTCGTATTCTGCTCCATCACGTCTTTAATCTTGGTGATTTCGCCCTTATGGATAAGCTCTCGAACAAGTCCCTGATTCAGCATGATCTCGACAGCGGGAACAAGATTTCCGTCCACACCTGCGATAAGCCTTTGTGAAACAATGGCTTTTAGGTTCATAGCCAAGTTCAAACGCACCTGCGCGACCAAATCTTCGGGGAAGAAGTTCACGATGCGCTCAATCGCCTGATAGGCGTTGTTTGTGTGGATTGTCGCCAGACATAAGTGGCCGGTTTCTGTAATGGTCAGCGCTTGCTCCATCACTTCCCGATCACGTATCTCACCGACGAGGATTACATCCGGCCTTTGACGCAGAGAGTTTTTCATGGCGATGGCGTATGATTCGGTATCAACACCAACCTCTCTTTGCGTTACGACTGACTTGTTATGGTCGTGGTAATATTCAATCGGGTCTTCGATCGTAATGATATGCCCTTCGCGCTGCGCATTGCGGTGGGCAACCATGGAAGCGAGCGTGGTCGATTTACCACTACCGGTAATACCCGTAATCAAAACCAAGCCACGTTTTTCCAAAGCGAGATTACCGAGAATTTTAGGCAGCCTGAGGTCCTCGAAACTCGGAATATCTGAAACGATTCGACGTATAACCAACGCGGGAACCTGACGTTGCTTGAGGACATTCACACGGAAGCGACCATGCTCCCCCATGTCCAGAGCCGTATTTAATTCATTAGTTGAATCAAACTCGCGCTTTTGTCGGTTCGTCAGCATCGCGCTCAAAATACCTTCAATATCCTGCACGGTCAGCGCCGTTTCAGAAGCCGGCAACATTTTGTCTTCTACGCGCAAAGTAGGTCTAGAGCCGACCGTAAGATACAGGTCACTGGCGCTATGCTGTCCCATTTTCATGAGGTAGTTGAGAATTTCAGGTACTTCAGTCGTCATCTTAGAATGAATACCCTTCTTCGTTGTTGCTTCCGCCCTTTGTCGGATCACTTACAACGGTTCTATCAGAGCCATCTTTCTTAGCACCACCAAGAGAGGCTGCGGCGTAATCTTCATCCTCTTCCTCTTCTCCGGTACTGGCCATTGTTGAACGACGAGCTTCATCCTTATCGATAATTCCGGCTTCAAACAGGTCGGCAATCGAGTCCTGCATGGTGATCATGCCGTAACGTTGTCCGGTCTGCATCATGGAATACATCTGCGGAATCTGGTTTTCACGAATCAGGTTTCGCACCGCGTTGGTTCCGACGAGAATTTCGAACGCACCCACGCGGCCGGGTTGGTCACAACGGCGAACAAGCGTCTGCGCGACAACGCCCTGAAGGGAACTCGCGATCATCGCACGGACCATTTCCTTATCCCCTGTCGGGAACACATCAATGAGACGGTCAATGGTTTTAGCTGCAGAGTTAGAGTGCAGGGTCGCAAAGACCAAGTGCCCCGTTTCCGCAGCGGTCAAAGCCAAGGAGATTGTTTCATAGTCGCGCATCTCACCAACGAGAATAACGTCAGGATCTTCACGCAACGCACTTTTCAACGCGCGGGCAAAAGAGTTCGTATCCGTCCCTACCTCACGGTGGTTGATCAGACTTTTTTGCGATTTGTGGAAAAATTCCACTGGATCTTCAATCGTCAGAATATGCTTGGGTTCATTAAGGTTAATGTGGTTGATCAATGAGGCCAATGTCGTTGATTTACCACTACCAGTTGGTCCGGTCACCAGCACGATCCCTTTTTCAAGTTCGGCGAAGCGGCGCATAACGGGCGGCAGACCAAGCTGTTCCATTGTCGGAACCTCGGTCGGAATTGTACGGAAAACGGCACAAGCGCCGAGACGTGTAGTAAAACCGTTTACACGGAAACGAGCTTTTTCGCCCAAGGCGATCGCGAAATCGATTTCGAGATTCTTTTCATACTCCGCACGCTGCTCCTCGGTCATAACCGAATACAGCATGGTGCGAATATCTTCGCTTGATAACGGATCGGCCTTTACGCGTTTAAGTTGGCCGCTGGAACGAATGATGGGCGGGCTGCCTGCACTTAAGTGCAAGTCAGAAGCATCATTTTGCATGGTGAATGCTAATAACTGCGTAAGATCCAAGGATGCTCTCCTTTTTTGTGATTAAGCGATTGAAGTGAAAAGTTTTTTGCTCTTCCAGTTATATCGCAATTTTATAAATGTAAGGTAAAGATTTTACCCCAAACAAGTGTAGCTGTTTTTAAGGCAAATGAGAACCGTTCAGCAGCAAAACAACGTAAAATGATGCAATCAAGGCCGGACCGAAGGGAAACATCTTTTCTTTTTTAACGTGCTGCCAAACCAACCCCAGTACTACGCCGAACAGGCCGCTTAGTAAGCAAAAAACACCAAGCTGGCTCATCCCCAGCCATAGCCCTGCTACACCGAAAAACTTTACATCCCCCATGCCCAAAGCCGGTTTTTTAAGCAACAGGCGCATAACCCAGCCTAAAACAAAGGCCAAGAACGCGTAAAGAAGCGCTCCACCAATAAATTCCATGGCTTTGGGGTACAAATGTGCGCCGAAATGCAGCGGGACAAACCTGAAGATTAACCCTAACAGCGCAAGCATCAGAATCATCTGATTTGGTAATAATTTATGCCGCAAATCAAAAACAGCCAAACCGACCATAACGGCGCAGGCCGCCACAACACAAAACATCTGAACAGGCAGGTCAAAGCCGTGAAGCAGATAATATGTAAGGCCCATGAGCGTTACGGACAATTCGATTACGGGATATACGGGGGAAATCGGTTCGCGGCAATGGCGGCATTTGCCCCTTTGAACAAGCCACGACAAGACGGGCACGAGATCGAGAATGCCCAATTTTTCATGGCATTTCGGACATTGAGAGCGCGCATCCTTAACTTTCTTACGTTCAGAATCTGTTGTCGGTTTAACAACCAGAACCTTGCCGCGATGCCCCAGCATGGTTGCGAAACTGCCGAAAACCAGTCCGAGCAGGACAACAAATAAAATTTCAAGAAGGAACAGAATATCCGAGGGCGCGCCACTCAAGACGGAGGACATTAACGCAACTCAGCCAGTCTCTGGAAAACGCTCTCACGCGGAATGCTTCGGCCTGCGCCATATAAAGTATCGATCTCAAGCGCTTGTTCGTAAAAATCGACAGCTTTCTTTTTATCGCCCGCGCGATCGGCCACAACAGCCATGTTAAAGAGATGGTTTGCGTTCTCCGGCTCGATACTTGCGGCGATGCCTAAATACTTAATCGCATCAGTGTAATTCCCCAATTTCGCCTCAACCATTGCCAACTGTGCGATTGCGGGGACACTGCCCGGATTATTATCAAACAATTCAACCAGATTACGACGGGCGACAGCAGGATAACGCTGGCCCATCAAGCCATGGAGGTTGATTTGCGCCTCAAGATTATTCGGACGGATATCCAGAATTTCTTCGTAGGCATTAATCGCTTCCTCAATACGGTTCAAACGCTGCAACGTCACAGCACGGCCCAAAAGAATGTTCGGGTCACGTTTGTTGCGTGCGTAAAGACCATCATAAATTTGCAATGCGGATTCAAAGCGCCCCAACTTCGTTGCGCGCTCCGCGGCTACGAGCTGTGCTTCGCGGCTTCCGGGGTTGGCCGTTGTGCGTGTGACGACCAGACGTGTACCGGGGTTAAGCACAGGGTCGACCTTAGACGGTGCGCCCTTACGTGACAGTTCACTCTGTGGCACCAATTGTTCAGCATCGAAAAACAGGTCTTCCTCAACCTCTTCCGACACGGGCTGAGCAGAGGGAATGGCCGGAGTGGTCAGGATAACATTATTAGGGTCTTGTGGAGCATCCAACGGTGCAGAAGGCTGCGCCGCTTCGGTTTGTTCAACTTCGTCTACGACCGTGATGCCTTCGGGCAAAGCCTCGGCGGCAACATCATCAACGTCGGACATATCCGGCGCGAGCTCTTCGGTCTCAATCGCCATAGGGTCATCCATCGAACTATCGATGAGGGCCGTACCGTTGTCCTCTTCAGGAAGTAATTGTTGAATTTCACCATCATCTGAAAAATCCAGATTAAGCTCATCCTGCGCAATGGCAGGTAAGGAGGTGAAGCCGATAACCGCTACTGCGCCAACGCACAGTTTAAGTTTATAAGATGCTGATAATCTAGATTTTAAAAACATTATGTTCAGATATGACAGTTGTTGAATGGGGACACCCCGCGAATCAAAAAAATACTTCTACTCATATTAATTTATCACGCCGCTTCCCTTTGCTCAATGAATTGTAGGAATGCACGCTCAAGAGTTTCACAATTGGTTTGTTTCTTAAAATCGCCCGGCGTGCCGACATAGAGTATTTTTTTATCGTAGAGGATGGCTACGCGATCGCAGATTTCGTCCATATCCGCCAGTATGTGCGAGCTTAGGAAGATTGTGGCACCGCGTTCTTTCGTTTCCAAAAGCAGTTCTTTTACGTGCGCACGGGCAATCGGGTCCAAACCACTCATCGGTTCGTCGAGAATAAAAAAATCGCAGCCAGTCAAAATTGTGCCCAATAAACCAAGTTTTTGACGCATTCCCTTGGAATATGTGTGGACCCGACGACTCAAAGCATCGGGATCGAGAGCTATTCGTTCTGCCGCTGCTATGCACTCCTCTTCCGTTAATGTGTAATTATATAAAGAAGCGGAAAACTTCAGAAACTCCATACCGCTTAAAAACCATGACGGTTCGAAGCGCTCGGGCAGAAAAGCCATTCTCTTTTTCACGCTTTTTTCGTCGACATCCGCGCCAAAAATTTTAACAGAACCCAAATCCTGTTTGCGTAAATCCAAAATCGTTTTAATGAGGGTCGTTTTTCCTGCGCCATTAAGGCCTATCAAACCAAAGAACTCGCCTTTTTTTACACCCAGATTAATGTCATCTACGGCTTTAATCTTGTCGTAAAGAACATGAACGCCTTCGATCGACAGGGCCTTTTCAGCATGAGCATCGTTCATAGTATTTTATCCGGGCAGGAATATACGGGTATCCATGTTAAAGCGCTGGTGTGGGCGCAAACGAATGGGGTAGATGCGGTTTGTATAATCATCAAACCATTTGAATTCGATATAACTCTTGTAAACCTTCAGGTCGATAACCTCTTTGGGCAAAGCTTCGGGCGTTACGCGTTTTTCATTCAGCCAGATTGTCCAGTGATCCCGTTCATTGAACAAAATTCCGGCAAGGCGAATTTCACGCTCTTCCGGTGGTGGTTTAATTTTTTCGGTTAAGTCTCTTTTTTGCGATTCTTCGATTTGGTAATCGGTAACCGAACGCGTAGTACCCTCTCCATTAGAAGCGCGACGAGCGAGCTCGATCGCATCCTGTTCCCAGAAAGTGAAAACAAGAGACGCATATTCTTGCGGGCGGAATACAGGTTTTCCGTCGGATTCAGGTTGAGGCTCCACAGCGACAGCAACAGGTGCTACTGCGGCTTCATCCACATCTACGACAACACCCTCTCCGCCTTCAAGCATCGGGGCTTCGGCTTCTTGCGCAACAACCGCAACAGAGAAGCTGCCCGCTACGATAAGCAAAGCGGCTGAAACAATGAAAAGGCGCATATTACTCAACATCAGTTTTTCTCCCTCTCGATAATTTTATCTTCGGAGATAAGCGTCTTCCAAATCATCTTCACGTTAGCCTCGACCAATGGCGGGTTTTGTCCACTCGCTATCGATTGCAAGACCGCGCCCGTAACATTGGATTTACGCTCGATAAACACGTTCTCAATGGCTACGTAGCCAGGAAAATAATTCTCCACGAGGTGGATATAGTTATAGATATTGATGTCGTCCACGGCCTGTATTTTGACCTCCATCGGACTGCTGAGAATTTTATGATCGGCTTTTTGGGCCTCTTCATTGTCTTCGATAACCCCAACATCAACACTGGCAATTGCCTTGCTCACTCCGGATTTTCTCTGGATCTGACCAAACACCAATTCAGCTTGTCTGCGGTTTTGCTCACGCAGGAAACCATCCGCAGCCAGACGCTCGAATTCGGCTTTTTGCTCTTCTAGTTGTTCGAACTCAACCTGCATACGGTCAATGTCGCCACGGAGTTTACCAACTTCGGTACGAATGCCGCGCATCTCGCGTTCTTTCTTTATGTTTTCCGGTGCCAGATACATATAGGCACTGGCTGCCAGCACAACGTTCAATGCGACCAAGGCCGCCAGAACGATCACACGTTTTATACCTAGAACACCTATCATTCGACTAACATCCCCGTAATCAAAATTTCTGCGACGAAGTCTTGCTCCACATTTTGCTTATCGATGTCACCAGCCTCGACAACAATGCCTTCTTGATAGCTAAAGTCCTGAAGCTCTTTAATCACTTCAACTTTGTTTTTAGGCATCATGCTTTGGATACGGTTACGAAGTTGAGCAACTTCCTTGTTCCCTTCATCAACGTTTGCCGTCGAAGGGTATGTCATCGTTAGCTTTGCGTTATAAAGAGGTTTCTCTTGGTCTTTGCTTTGCACTGCATTCAGGAATCCCTGAACAACATCGTTCTTCTCTGCGCGCTTTAATTCCATCTTGTCGATACGCAAGTCGCGTCCCAATGCCTTACCGACATCTTTAACGACCTCGAGCACTTCGATTTTTTCTTTTTCAAAATTGTCATGGACGGCCAACGAGCTTTGAACCAGTTTTGCGTCAAAACCAACCTCGGCCAATCGCTGCACCTCGCGTTCGAATTGAGCATCCAACTGTGCTTTTTGTCTTTTAAGTGTGTTGATATCCCCGACGGTCTCAGAAAGCTGACCAAAGCTGGTCGCGTTTTGATATCCGAGAAAAGCCACACCTGCGAACAGTAACACGGCAGCACCCATTGCAATCTGCCTTGGGCGAGAAACCTCATCAACTTCTGCAGCCTTCATCGGCAGGATAAAGCGGCTTTTTCTACCAATCCACGCCACATGCAAAGCATCGGCGTAGCGTAAATCACTCTGCGCGCCCAAAGAAACGCCCAAAGCCTTAGCAGCTTCATCGACCGTCATGATGTTCAGATCACAATCGACTTCAAAAATAGACCTTAATGCTTCGCCAGGCGCAGGGTTTGCCATGACAAACACATCAAGACCATCATCAGCATCATAACCAAAGCGCGTGAGGTAGCTCATGGTTGATTTAAATTCGTTATACAGCTCTTGTGCCCAGACCTCAGGATTGTCGTCGCTTTCAGTCATTGGACTCATACGCGTTAGCGCAAGCTCGCCATTTTTCGTCAAAACCTGACGCAGGCTGCCGTTTCTATGCTGGCCGATAAAGATCGACCATGTGTTTTTCTTGCGGCCCTTCTTGGCCATCTTCGTGGACAAGGCCTTGACCATGTCCGACGCTTCCACAGGCAACAGACAAAAACCGGCAACAGATGCCAATGATTTTTTGGTCGCGCTAACGGTCTGTGTAATCTGGTCGGTATTGGCAACCGCCGCAAAAATATAAACATCCGCAGCAGGTTGGCTATCTGTTTTAGGGATTTTTTCTTTAAGCGGGTAAGCCGCACGAATACTATAATTCGGGAATGCCACATTCAGTTTACGCGCAACCATCGAAGATTTATCAACGAAGCTTACGCCCGTTTTAACCACGCGCTCTTTACGGTAGTGCTGCTCGACCATGTCGTTGACGATCAAGACAGGTTTTTTGCCACAATCCTTTGCAATAATATTTGAGATTGTCTTCTCAAAATTATCCGCGCCCCACGGCACAGTCTCAATGAGCTTTGCGCCACTGCTGCTGATAGAGAAAATAGTCAAAAACTCGTCGGAGACGAGCAATACAGTTCTCGATGGTGTTAAAAATGAAAGTGCCATAATACTTTAGAAATCCATGAAATTACCGAGGTTCATATAAATCGGCCCCAAACTACCCGCAGCGATCCAGGCAATCGTTAACCCTAGTATAGCAGTTAATGTCGGCTGAATCATCTCAATAAGGCCTTCAATTGCTTCGTTCACATCATGTGTATAGAAATCAGAGACCTGATCCAGCACCGGAGTTAGGTTACCAGATTCTTCACCAACCTTAACCATACGGACAACAAGGCTTGGAAACTCTCCACTGGCATTAAAAGATTCAGACAGAGCATTACCCGCTTTCACGTGCCCTTCCACCGACTCCATCGCATCCAACATAACGAGGTTTGTAACCGTTGAACGTGATGCTTCGAGCGCACCAATCACATCGATACCACTGGCATAAAGCGCACCAAAAGTCTGCGCGTATCGAGCGATCGAAACCTTACGAACCAGAGGGCCAATAACAGGAGAAGCCAGCATCATTGCGTCATATTTATAAGCGAAACCATCCGAAGACTTACGGAAAAATGCAATTGTTGCGTATATCATCACGGGAATAGCAAGGACAATCATCGAACCGTAAATCGGTATCCCGAGCAGATTAATCTGCTCCTCAACGAAAAAGTTAGATGTTGCGATCAGCGCCACTGTAAACCACGGCAAGTCAAGATTCAGGAATTTCAGGAAGCCGACAATCTGCGGCACCACAATACTCATCATGAATGTAATGGTCAGAAGAACAACCGCCGTAACAATTATCGGATAGCGTGTAGCTTTCCTGATCTTCGATTGAATCACATCAACCCATTTCAAATATTTGACCAACTGCAAATATGAAGATGTCAGGTCTCCGGTCTCTTCCCCCGCCTCTACCAAAGAAATATAAAGCGGCTTGAAAACTTTCGGGTGTCTTTCCATCGCCTCGGACAACGAAGAACCATCCGAAACATCTCTGAACGTTTCAGACATGATGTCACGCAAGGTATCGTTTTCCGTTGAATCACGGACATCAGACAGCGCATCAAGCAGCGGCACACCGGCGCTCTGCATTTGTTCCATCTGCACGAAAAGCTGGATAACATCGCGAAGCTTGACCTTCTGCTTGCCGAGCTGGAAAGATTTAACCTTACCTTCTCCGACCACAGAACAGTCAATCAACTCCAAGTGCGCTGACTGGAGCTGTTTGTACAAATCGACTTCGTTATTCGCGGCAATATTCCCGCGAATAGGACGACCTTTGTTATTTATTGCTTTGTACTTATACCTTGGAATGGCTAAGAACCTCCGCTACCTAAACACCTAAACAATATGTATCTGTGCTTTCGAGCTATGAATTACCGACGGATGTCGACGACTTTGGCAAGAGCATCGAGGGAGGTGACACCCTCAAGCACTTTTAGAATGCCATCGTCTCGCATACTTTTGAAGCCTTTTTTAACAGCCAGCACTTTCAGTTCAGCTTTATTCGCTCCGCTGGCCAGCAATTCATCAAGCTCCTCATCGAAAGTCAGAATCTCTACAACAGCAGTACGCCCTTTGTAACCGCCGCCGCCGCACGCATCGCAACCGCCCTCTCGAGCCCTGAAAATCTGAGGTGGCTCGTTCGGATCAACGCCTAAAGTTTCGCACTCTTCGGCTGTTGCTGTGTACTCTTCTCTACATCCACACAGACGGCGCGTCAGACGCTGCGCAAAAATAGCAACAATCGCACCGGAGACCATTCCCGGCTTCAAGCCGAGATCAAACAAACGCGGGATAGCGCCGAAAGAATCGTTCGTGTGCAATGTTGTATAAACCTGGTGACCTGTCATCGCGGCCTTCAGAGCCATACCGGCTGTCTCGCCGTCACGAATCTCCCCGATAAAGATGATGTCAGGATCCTGTCGTAGCAAAGCTTTAATACCGTCAGCAAATTCCAGAACGCCTTCGCGCACATGCGTCTGACGAATCATCGGCAAGGAGTATTCAACAGGATCTTCCAATGTCTGAATATTTACCTGTACATCATTGATTTCATTCAACATTGAGTACAAGGATGTCGTCTTACCAGAACCCGTCGGACCGGTAACAATGATGATCCCTTCAGGCTTGGATTGTGACTGTTTAATCAAACCGAGGTTATGCTCACTAAAGCCGAGTTTTTCCATCGGCATGATCGATTCACTCTGGTCCAGAACACGAAGAACGATGTTTTCACCGTGAACCGTCGGCAAGGACGACACACGGAAGTCTGCTTCACGACCACCGATGTTCAAACCGAAGCGACCATCCTGCGGCATCAATTTATCCGCAATGTTCATGCCGGACATGATCTTGATACGCTGGGAAATACCGGGCCAGTGTTGTTTGTGTAGAATCTGCGCGGTGTAAAGCACACCGTCTTTTCTGTAACGAAGACGGATAAAGTTTTCTTCGGGTTCAAAGTGCAAATCGGATACGCTGGTTTTCACAGCTTCGAACACCAATGCGTTCACGAGACGCACAATCGGGTGGGAAAACGCTTCGTCTTCACTCAACGACGCAACGTCTTTTTGCTCTTTACCTTCTTCAAGCTCTTCAAGAATCCCCTTAACAGAACTTGCATAACCGTAGGCAGCATCAATCGCTTCGCTCAAGATTTTGGCCGTACAGACCATCGGGCTAATGCCCATACCTTTTGGCAAGTGACGGCGGAGCGTATCCATCGCCACAATGTCATACGGGTCAGCCATCGCGACTTTCAGCTCATCGCCTTTAATAGAAACAGGAAGAAGTTGATGCTTTACAGCCTGATCCTTTTCGATCAAGGCCAGCGCATCACCATCAAAAATCGTATTTTGCGGATCGAACAGCTCGAAACCTGAGCTTTCAGCCAAAAATGCACTCAACGTCTCTTCGTCAATAAAGCCGAGATCAACCATGACCTCGCCGAGCATTTTGTTAGAAATTTTCTTTTCTTGTAGCGCAACGTTTAGTTGGTCGCTGGTAATAAGCCCCATATCGACCAGACGGTCACCAATACGGCCTTTTTTACGATTACTTCCACCATCGCCCGCGCCGCCATCAGCCGGCGCTTGTGTAATGTCAGTCGCGTATGTCTTAAGCTCTGTACCTGTTCTTTGTTGTTGCTGCTGACCGGGATCCATCCTTGCGGGCATTTGCGTCGCCATAGCAGGAAGATTGTCAGGATTTTCAATTTCACCGGAAGGTGTTTGCGCAGACGCACTAGGTTTTGACGGAGGTATATTCATGTCAAAGACATCCCCTTCATCAATGATCAAATCACCATCGATTGAGGGCATCTCGTCATCAGAGCCGCCAGTCACAACTTTCTCGGGCGCTTCCTCTGCCGGAGCAGGCTCGCTAACCTCTTCAACAACCTCAGCCGTCAAATCTTCGAAAGTATCAATAACATCAACATCTTCGCCACCACCTTGTGCCGAATCTGACATTTTAACTTTGTTTTTATCCTTACGGATCATGCCCCTACTTCGCTCCTCAATGTTGCGACTACTTTATGTTTTGAATTTATACTCTAGAAATGTGCAAGAAATTACGCCGCTCGAGTTTTTAGAATACCCGAGAAAGGTTAATAAAACAAATACATAGATTGACATAATATCAAAAAATAGAACAAAAAAACGCCGGGTCAACCGGCGCTTTTCTATTAGTATATTCGCTTAGAGCGCGGTTACTCTGCTGCGACTGCTAACTTACTGTCCTTACGAGGCCAGCTTTTAAACTTCATAACAGCATCGTCAACACCACAAACTGTTGCACACAAGCGTGCCGCAACAAGGTATGGGTCAGCATTCGCGCCAGGGCGACGGTCTTCGAAGTAACCGTAACCTTTAGCGGCAACCGGTGCCGGAATACGGATTGAACAACCGCGGTCAGCATCGCCAACCTTGAATGTGTTGATATCACATGTTTCATGCAAACCAGTCAGACGATCGCCAAGGCCAGCACCGTAAAGAACGATGTGATCGGCATGCTTGGCTTCAAGAGCTTTTACAGCTGCTTCAATCGCGGCCTTACCCTTGGATTTATCACGCGTATCGTCAGTAGAGAAGTTTGTATGCATACCTGCACCGTTCCAGTCGCCTTTAACAGGTTTGTTATCAAGCGTAGCGGAAATATCGAACTCCTCAGAGATACGGTACAACAACCAGCGTGCAACCCACATATGGTCAGATACAGCCAAGACACCAGGGTCTTCGCTTGTGTCGCCACGGAAGCCGATTTGGAATTCCCACTGGCCCGGCATCACTTCTGCGTTCAGGCCGTAATACATCAGACCCGCTTCAAGACATGCCTCAGCATGCGCTTCGGCGACTTCGCGACCAAAAGCTTCGTCAGCGCCTACACCACAATAGTATGGACCTTGAGGAGCCGGGAAACCGTGCTCAGGCCAACCTAGCGGTGTACGACGACCCTTGCTGAACAATGTGTATTCCTGTTCGAAACCAGCCCACGGATCCTGCTTTGCCGCACCGGCATCAAGAATATCGCGCAATTGCTGACGTGAGTTTGTTTCATGAGGTGTGCCATCGGCGTTGTTCACTTCACACATAACAAGGAAGTTACCCTCACCGCGGATCGGGTCGTTACAAACGAAAATAGGTTGGAGCAGACAATCAGAATCATCGCCTTCTGCTTGTCTTGTGGAAGAACCATCGAAGCTCCACTCAGGGAAATCTTCAGGTTTTGGGTTAGCGCCAACATTGACAACACGTGCCTTTGAGCGCAGGCAACGTGTAGGCACGGCACCGTCAATCCAGATATATTCTGCAAGGGTAAAATTAGACATTCCGAAACTCTCCTATCGGATAATATGTTGAGGACATCGGCAGTTTTAAAGGGGTTTCGGAGTTTTTGCAAGCGCGAAGAGAATAATAATTAATGCTCGCTGTATTTTTGAACAGCCTCTATCAACTCTAACGTTTTGGATTCTTTTAAGAATCCGCCGCAACCACAGCACAGGATAAATTATGTGCGCAGATACTGAAAAAATGTAAAAATAATGGCGTTGAAGGCCTTGAAGAAAATGGCGCGCTCGGGAGGATTCGAACCCCCGACCTTCTGATCCGTAGTCAGACGCTCTATCCAGCTGAGCTACGAGCGCGCAAGGCTTTGTAAAAAGTCGCCAGAACATAGACGAATTGATTCTGTATTGCAAGCTTTGGATCGCCTTAAAGTACAGGCAATTGTATTAGCTTGGTAAAACTCTTCAAATCGTTGGGCTTTGACTTGACTCTCCAGATATTTCTCGCGATGCTCGTTAAAAGGTAATTTACATTGCGTCCAAGTTGTTCTAACCAATCCTTACATACGCTTTCGCAATAATATAAGACGTTTATGATGACAAAGATTTATTTATCTCGCAGACTTTTAACGGGCGCAGCGCTGGCTTTAGGGCTAGCGAGCGTAATTGGCTCTCCTGCTCAGGCACAGACCGCCGTAAAAACAAACAATGTGAACGGGCTACCGTCACTGATCATCACAAACGAGCCATTGCCCGAAAATTTGCGCCAGCAAATATACAGCAAGCCAATGCAAGTGCGTGCGATTACTGCCAAGGAAGTGCGCGGCGAAGATTATTTTCAGCCGACTCAAACAATCGTCGGTGACAAGGCCAACTCCATCGCCTCTGATCTACGTCGTATCCAAGATCAGGTTGCAGGCCTTTCGGGTAACTTAAACAGTATGGAGCGCATGCATGAACAGGATGCTGCCGAATACTATGCGAATATCGCGACCATCAATACACAGCTTCAGTCCGGCACTACGCCCGGCAACCCTCGCCTTGTCGCGCGTCTGAGCGATGCCGAACAAACGCTTGAAGAATTGGGCGGCAGCATTTCGCAACTGAATGCCGTAGCCGTTGATGTCTCCAGCATGGCCTCCGAGGCTTCATTCCTTCTGGATGAAACCCGCGCGGCTTATAATGTTTCAGGTGCGATTGAAGAAGACCATGTCAATCTGGCGCAGCTTGAAGATTCCATCAACAACACCATCATTATCATCCAGCGCATTCTGAACATCACGAATGACGACATTACACGGATGAGTACCTACCTTAGCTCCGAACGTGAGAACCTTCGCGTATTGTCTTTGGCTGTAACGAATGGTGATTTTTATGGACGTAGCCTTGCGCATCGTCCGTTTGCGGGCGCACAACCTTATCAAGCCTCTTACTCTTCGGG
>CAYGQG010000003.1:25064-43180 GCA_964351955.1 uncultured Micavibrio sp.
CTCTTCGGGCGATATGGGCACAGCAGCTGCACCGGCAGCCGTTAACCAGCCTCAAGCTTTAAGCGGCCCTCGTCCATTGGCAAAAATCAAGTTTGACCGCGCCGATGTGGCTTATGAAGAGCCTGTATATCTTGCGGTTAACGAAGCGTTGAAACGCTACCCTAATGCACGCTTTGATCTCGTGGCGGTTACACCGACACAAGGCAATGCCGCGCAAGTGGCTATCGAAAGCACGAAAGCGCGTCGCAATGCTGAAAAAGTCCTCAGAACACTTGTTCAAATGGGCCTACAGCAAGACCGTATCGACCTCGCTTATAGTGAGAGCGCGCAAGCGGCTACAAACGAAGTGCATCTTTTCGTTAAATAAATACACAATATTGCTCTTATAAATTTGCAATTTCCATATCGTATCTTTATGCTCCTGTGCGAATGCGTAGGAGTATAATTGTTTATGAGTAACGATATGCAGCAAGAAGCCGATCCTCCGGCTATCCATCACTGCATCGTACGGGGGGAAACCTCTACTGACGGACCTTTTCAACGCGTGTACATCACCGAAGATGCTGACGAGGCGGAACGCTTCAATTACCTCATGGAACAGGCCGAGCATTATGACGGCTTGAAACGTGGGGATATCGGCAAGCTCATAGAAGCCGAATTTCCGGGTTTAATCCTGATTCTAGAGCAACACGGCAACGACATTACCGAAGATGTTCCCGATACCCTGCCGATTGGTGAGGGCTATTGGGACGAGCATGACCATGTGCAGCTTTTGCGCCGTGCGCTCATGGCGACCGAAAATGAATGGCAAGACAGCATAAGAAAAGCCGGTAACGAGATGGCCTCTAACATTCCTACCTTGATGGCGATTGGCATGAAGGGGGATGCAGGATACTGGATCGCCGGCGCTTGTGGCCTTGGGATCGCCGCTTCTATCGGTTATCGCGGTCATCGACAGAACCAGCGGTTCAACCGCGCCTTGACTATTTTTGTCGAGTTCATGAACAATAAATCGATCAACCCCGATATGGCTAAAGAGGTGCTGGATAAACGCATGCGCAGTTCCGGCCTGCTTTTCTCCGGTGTCCCCGAAAGTGATTTATCCCAATTCGATGAGAACCATTACATCACAATCGCCGATAAACGGGGCTTGTGGTACAATAAAAATTATCTGTCGCGCCGCCTGCACAGCCGCGCCCTGCCTGACCCCTCAAAACGCGTGACCATCTCTCCTGAATTTGTTGCGGAACATAGCCGCAAAGCCATTAAACATGCGGCGAAGTTCCTAGGGGAGCAGGCTCTCGATTGCGTTAACAACCCGAGATCCCCCGAAACATGGAAAAATATCGGCAGAGGTGCTGTCGATTTTGCCGTGCTCAGCTTTGAATTCCGCAACAAGGTTTCAAGAAACCGTGCGTATAGAGACATGGTTAATGCCAACCCCGAACTCGGCGGCGGTCGTATCACGATCGAAGACCACGAACATGTTCGTGCGGCGGCGGACCACAATATTCTCGAAGAAATCAGCGTGACCAAAGCCGATGTGATTGAACAAAAGCGCGACGGCATGGTGATGAATGCTGCCTTTGCTATGGAGGCAGGATTTATGGGTGCGCATATTTACGAAGTGGGCCACGCAGGGCACCAGCTTTACGATAAACACGTACATGGTGATGCCCCGCCCCAAACCACTGCAAACGACCATGATGCCAGCTGGATGGATTCCCCCGAAGCCGCCATCGGCCTTGGTTTATATTCCATTTTCATGGCTTCGGGCGCGTTTTCTTATTTGGGACGAGAAATCACATCCATTAAAAACACACTACAAAGTAGCCGTGCCCGTGTTCTGAGTAATTTGTACCCGCGCGCTATGGAACAATATCAGGATTTCAAACTCAAGCAGGCCGAGGCTGACGGCCCTGCAACGCCTGCACATTAAATCCCCCTCCAAATCGCAGCTTTACTTGACCCCCGTCTCCAAAGCTTTAGGATGCTTGCTATGTCTTTGAATTTTACTGATTTTGACGCTATTACAGTTCGGCTGGCCGAGAGCGAAGCAGAGATTGAAGCCGCACAGCAGCTTCGATATAACGTTTTTTATGAAGAACACACTGCAACCCCCAGTGCTGACGTTAAAAAACAGCGTCGCGACTTTGATGAATATGATGAGCACGCCGACCATTTGGTTGTTGTTGATCATTCCGGCCCTGAAGACCAAATCGTTGGCACATACAGATTATTGCAGCGCGAACCCGCGCAAAAAGTCGGGCAATTTTACTCAGCGAGCGAATACAATATCGATCCGTTGTTGAATTGCGGATCTTCCTTGTTGGAACTGGGCCGTTCATGCGTTTTACCCGCTTATCGTTCCCGCCCGATTATGCAACTTCTGTGGCAAGGCATAGCCAATTACGTCAGTGATAACGACATCGAGATCATGTTTGGTTGCGCCAGCTTTTACAGCACAGATATTAAGGCGATCGCGCCTTCGTTATCCTATCTTTACCACTACCATCTTGCGCCGGAAAAATTCAGAGTTCGCGCCGTGGATCAGCGTTACATCGATATGAATACAATCCCGCAGGAAGATTTGAACGCGCGACGCGTTTTCGCGGAATTACCGCCGCTGATCAAAGGGTATTTGAGGCTTGGTGCGACTATCGGCGATGGCGCAGTCATCGACGAAGATTTTGATACGACCGATGTTTGTATTATCGTTCAAACCCACATGGTGACCGACCGTTACCGCAAACATTACGAACGGAAAAATCAAAAAGCCATGCCCAGCGCCACGACCTCGGAAAGCAATGTCCATCACATTGCGTCCGGCAAAACGTCATAATCACATGCGCGTGCTCATTGCGACACTGAAGCTTTTCGCGTTTCTGGTTGTAAACATCACGCTTGTTCCCGTTCATGCCCTGATCTTTGCTTTGCACAAAGGCGCAGGGAGGCACATCGTTCCGAAACTTTACCACACGCTGGCTTGCGCAGTTTTTCAGATTCGTATCTCGCATGCAGGTGAGCCTGTTAAGGATGCGCAAACGCTTTTTATGGCGAACCATCTTTCATATTTTGACATCCCCCTTCTTTCGACGCTTCTGCCCCGACCGCATTTTGTTGCCAAGAAAGATGTGAAAGACTGGCCCGTCTGGGGTTTTTTGGCAAAGCTGCAACAAACAGCCTTCATAAGCCGCAACCCCGCCCATGCTCAGAAAGAAACGCAAAGCCTTGAAACCATGGTCAAAGACGGTAAAAACCTTGTGATTTTTGCCGAAGGCACATCAACCGACGGAACCAGTGTTCTGCCGTTTAAATCCAGCCTTTTCACAATCGCTTATGGCGAACATGACGATAGCTTGCGCATTCAGCCTGTAACCTTGCGGGTCAAGAGCATTAATGGCGTACGGAGTAGCGGCGGAGATATTGAAAACCTATACGCTTGGCCGCGAGAGCTCGATATGGAGCTTATCCCGCATTTATGGCGTTTTGCGCAGAGTAAAGGCGCGGAAATTGAGGTTATTTTCCACGATTCTATCGATCCGCGCGCATTTTCTGACCGAAAAACACTTGCCAAGGCATGCTTTGAAGCCGTATGCAATGGGTTGGAAAGTTCATAATTACAAAACATCAGGAGCATTGGTCATGGCCGAAATCAAACCCGAAGAAGTGTCTCGATTGCAGGCTTATCTTCAAGATAAGTTCAAAAACACAGGGTTTGCGCTCAAAATGCGTGAAAAAGCGACAGATTCCGTGGAAGTCTTGCTGAACGGGGAGTTCATAGGCCTCATTTACAAGGATGATGAAGACGGCGATGTCTCTTTCGACATGAATATGGCCATTCTGGAGATTGATCTTCCCGGTCAAATCGGCGCTTAAACAGCGCGCGCGTATTCTTCTTTTCCCGCCTTTAAAACCGCTTAAAATATGGTTTTGTTGCCAGTACCTTGTACTATTTGCTAAAATTATAAAGTGAGCAAATTTTAGGGGCGGATAAAGAATTGAAGGCATTCTCGCTGATCATAATCGGCATTTTTGGTACTTTAAGCATGGCAACCACTGTGTATGCCGCTGAAAACCTGCGCTTTGATACGCCGATATCCCGAAGCAGTTTTGAATATATCAAACAATTCACACACGAAAACTTAGGACAACCTATTGAAACATTTGAGATCGCCCGCGCGGACTTAAACGATGATGGTTTGTACGAATTCGTTCTAAAACCAAAAAGCTGTCAGAAAGGCTGTATGTTCAACGTTGTTGCCGAAGCCAGCAAGAAGATTGTACCGCTTGGTGACTTTCGAGGTTCCAATTTGGTGCTCGGCAGTGAATTCAGCCACGGAGTACGTAATATTTTAGTATTCGAAAGTCCAACAAACGACTTTGATTATAGTCTCTATACGTGGCATCCTATGTCATCGTCTTACCGAAAGTCGGGGCTGTAATGAACTACACGCATATCAAAAAAGTACTTTTCATTGCAGCGATCTCTGTGTGCATTCCCTTGTCCATGCCTCATGCCGCCGGACCCGGCTGTGGTTCAGCCTTCGGGACGACATGTGACACCGCGCCATCAGCAGCACAGCTTCTTGACCCGACGACCGGCCCTAATGCCAACAAGGCCTCGACCGAAGCTTGTGATGCCAACTTCATGAACCAGATTTACGCCAAAGCCTTTCTTGAGGCCGAGCGCGAGGTGGTGGTTGCGAACACAACACTCCTGAAGCCTGACAGTGTTCTTGAATACTCCTGTTTTGACCAGCTTGTTACACCGGTTGCCGAAGATGCCGGCCCTATATTTTCCGAGAGCGACCGATGGAGCACGGATAACATTGATGTTGTCGGCGCAAGCGTAACTATTGATGTCTTTATGGGCGATACACGACTGGACAGCCATATCGAGGCTATGACATTGCCCGCCGTGGTGACATACGCAAACTCACAGTTTCCGCATGATTTTCTTGGTGGTGCGGCTTCGGGTGACGACCACAGCCTACAGGCGACCGTCGGCGCGACCGGACCTTGTGATTTCATGTTTAACATCAACCATATTGCCAAATGCGAAGACTTTGGCCTGAACCCGCCTTTTATCGAATTTGAAGCCTTTTTCTCGACACCCGCGCTGGAAAGCACAGACCCACGTACGTTACCTGTTGTCTGCCCTGCTCTGCATCAGGTTACGCCAGCTGTTATCGCTATCGCCAAGAACGAGGACTGGACATGGTCGGCCAACGATCCCGTTGTACCTCAATTTGAAATTAATCGCGCCTCGGATTTCAGCGGCTCTTGTGAAAACTCAGACCCAATACCGACAGGTGTGATGGTCTACTACAAAGAATATGATCAAGATCCCGCCGGTAACCCGATTGTTGTGAACGAGTATGAGTATGAAGACAAATTCTGTTCTAATCCGGCATGTTTCTTTCAAAACAACAACAATACAGGCGGCGGTGACGACACTTGCGAGAGACAGCCATAACAAATTAAAAGAAAAGCTATTTGCGTATAAACCACTGAATAGCGTACAATTATAAAAGGTAGAGAGCATATGTATCGGTTTAAAAACAAGCACACACATTCAAGACTAAAGAGTGTTTTAACACTCGCGATGACGCTTGGCTGCGGTATGCTGATCGGTAATAACACCGTTATCGCCGGTACTTTTGCAGATGATGCCTGTGACCCCCAGTATTACGAATCTCTTGAAGCTCGCGCTTGGCTGGAAGCTCAGAGAGAAATCACCCAGAACCAGAATTTGATCTTTAAATCGGACAGTGTGCTTGAATATACCTGTTTTGACTCATTCCTTGGTGTTTTGGCAGATCGTGCCGATGGCTCCCCTTCTTCGTCTCAGTTATTTACAGATACAGACAGATGGGGCACACCCCCGTCAAACGTACGAAATTCCCTGAACGCGGTTGTCGCGACAGCGATGGACCGATATCAGACAGCTAATTTTAACCACTCTCTTCTTGGCGGACGTTCTACGGAAGTTCACGATCTTCCGGCCTCTCTGCCTAGCGGTGCTTATACTTGCGATGTTATGAACCGTGTTTGGGAAGATGCCAAATGTATGGATTTCATTGATAACGCTGCCGAAGACGGCTTCTTTACCTTTGCTGAATACGAAGCCGCAGGCGACAAACGTTTCCTGCCTACGCGTTGTGGTAAAACCGCAGACTTCCAGACCAATATGGACAATGCGACACTGGACACGGCCACTCCTTGGGAAGAAAGCGCTGTTCGGACATTCTATGAATTTATTATAACACCCGCAGGTACGGCTAACTGTAATGTTACCAGCGGTTCGTTCTCTTCAATATTTAAAACAGGTCTGATCGTGAACCGTACATCAGGTAGCGTGACCAATTATGAAGAGCATGTATGTGTTGTTCCCGGCTGTTATTACGTGCCGACAAGCGCTACCGCGGGTAGCTGTGAAGAATACGTGCCGTAGACGGTATTCCCTTAATTCATAAATTCTTTGAGTTGCTCTCTTAATTTTTCAGAGCCGGGGTTTAGCGCTGCGTATCTCATCACCGCTTCTATGTTTTTACGACGATCGATGAACACCGTTTCTTCCTCTGCTGGTGCTTCATGCTTTTCCTGGCTTACAACCGCTTCCTGAGGCTGGGAGCGCGCAACGAGCAGCCTGAGCGCCTTGATTAGCTCAGGATGATCTGCTTCCAATGCAGCGCGGGTTTTGCGCATCTGCGCTAACGCTTTGTCCTGTATAGATTTTTTTGAATTTTTAGAGCCCATAAATCATCTCTTTGTTAAAAATTATACTTCGCCTGAATTCATTGCAAATTGCGGGCCAAACATCTGTTTATTCTATATTATCGTTCTGAATATCGGCTTAAGATTCGCAATAGAGTTTTGCCGCAATATCTTTTATAGTCCGTTGCCATGATACTTGACGTATACGCTTGGGGCACTTCGGCGGGAAAACCGTTCATTCGTGCGCTTCTCAAGCACCGCTTAAAACAAGGTAAGGAAAGCCCCGAACGTTTACCCGAACGTATGGGAACGCCATCCATGCCCCGCCCGCAAGGGCCGCTTATATGGGTGCACGCCGCCAGTGTGGGTGAGGCGCAGTCTGCGCTTGTGCTGGTTGAAACCTTGCTGCAAGAAAACGCTGCGCTGCATATCCTTGTTACAACTGGCACACGAACGTCTGCGGAGTTGATGAGCAAGAAGCTGCCCGAACGGGCGTTTCACCAGTTTTACCCTGTCGACCATACGCAATGGGTGCGCCGTTTTCTGGATTACTGGAAACCTGACGGTGTTCTTTGGATGGAGTCCGAGTTGTGGCCCAATATGCTGCGGGAGATCAAGCAACGCGATATACCATGCACGCTCGTCAACGCCCGCCTATCGCCGCAATCATTCAAGCGTTGGGCAATGTTGCGCAGATCTGCCAAACGCCTACTCTCCGCTTTTAGCGCTATCCTTTGCCAGACGCAGGCTGATGCGGATGCATATGCTAATCTTGGCGCACATAATGTTCATGTCACGGACAATCTGAAATACAGCGCCGAGCCTTTGAGCGCGGATAAAGACAATTTAAAAGCACTTCAGGATGTTTTGGGCGATCGTCCAAGCTGGGTCTATGCCAGTTCTCACGCGCCCGAAGAAGAGATTGCAGCAAATGTGCACGCACGTTTAAAAGACCAGCACCCGAAACTGCTGACGATTATTGTGCCGCGCCACCCCGAGCGCCGTGATGATATTCGCGAGGTGCTGAGCAAGACATCACTGAATGTTGTTTTCCGCGGCGAAGACAAAGCATTGCCTGAAAATAATACTGATATTTACGTAGCCGATACTCTGGGCGAGCTAGGGCTGTTTTATACATTGAGCAACATTGCGTTCATCGGGCGCAGCTTGAGCAGTGACGGCGGCGGCGGGCACAACCCGATCGAAGCGGCGCAGCTGGATTGCGCGGTCATGCACGGGCCGCTTATCCAGAATTTACAGGATATTTATGACGATATGGCGACATCAAACGCGGCGATAGAGGTCGCGAATGCGGATGCTTTACACGCGGCGCTTGAAAAGAACCTCGGCAATCCTGATACTTTACGGGACAATCAAAAACGCGCAGCGGATTTTGCCAATGCCAAAACATCCGTTCTTTCACGCGTTATGGACCACGTTCGGCCTATGGTCGAGAATTTGAGCAAACCCGCATGATCAAAACACCTCAATACTGGTATAGAGACGCGCAAGGCAAAACACCTCTCATAGAGAAATTGTTAGCCCCCATAAGCGCGCTATATCAATGGGTATCGAAGATCCACCGTTCCGGCTTTACCCAACACGCGGTTGATATTCCCGTTATCTGTGTTGGTAATCTGGTTTCGGGCGGAAGCGGTAAAACCCCGACTGCTATTGCGTTACTGCGTATATTGAAACAACACGGCGTAAGCAAAAATATCGGCTTTCTGACCCGTGGATATGGTGGATTGCGCAAAGGGCCTTTGCTGGTTGATCCGAGTGACCATATCTATCGTGAAGTCGGTGACGAAGCACTTTTGCTTTCCAATCATGCACCGACGATTGTCGCCGCCGACCGTGCAAAGGGCGCTAAATTCGCCCATCAGCAAGGCGCGGAAATGCTGATCATGGATGACGGGTTACAAAACCCCGGCCTTAAAAAAGACCTGAAGATCATGGTGATCAACGGCGAAATGGGTTTCGGCAATCAAAAGACCTTACCCGCCGGACCATTACGAGAGCCTTTGGAAAAAGGATTGCAGGATGCGGACATGTTTATCTTGATCGGTGAAGATGTTCGCGATGTCCTGCCGTTATTACCAAAAGGCAAGCCCGTTATGCGCGGAAATATACAACCCGCGAACAGTATCCCTATCAACAAAGATACACCGTATTACGCCTTTGCCGGTATGGGTTATCCCGAGAAGTTCTTTAACTTTCTGCGGTATGATATGGGGCTGAACATCGTCAAAACCAAAGGCTTTCCTGATCATCATGCGTATCGACGTGATGATTTAAACGCCATGCACAGAGATGCGCAGCAGCTCGAAGCGCGGCTTTTAACGACAGCCAAAGACATGGTGCGCGTGCCCGCGGCCTCGTCTTTTACCGAAGACCTTCACCTTGACGTGGCTAATATCACGATCGGCTTTGATGACCCCTCTCCTTTTCTGGAGCGAATAGAGCAAATAAAGGCGCGGCTTACCGATGAACAAAACGCCGCTTAAAACTGTTCGTTATGCTCTGGAGGCGGCAGCTTTATGGCTGTTTATCCGGGTTTTTCGTTTACTGCCCAAGCATACGGCATCGAATTTCGGTGGTTGGATCGGACGTACAATCGGCCCGCGCCTTAAATCGAACAAGGTCGCTTACACCAATCTGGAGCTTGTATTCCCCGAAAAAAGCCATGAGGAGCATACAAATATTTTGCTCGGTATGTGGGATCATCTTGGACGGGTGATGGCGGAATATCCGCATGCAGAAGACCTTTCCAAGAACAACACCAAAGTCATTCACCAAGAATATTTGGAACAAGCCTTGAACGATGAGAACGGCGCAATTTTCATCAGCGGTCATATCGGAAATTGGGAGATGAACGTATTGACCATGTTCACGCAATTCGGTCGTAAAGTTTCATCAACATACCGTGCACCGAACAACCCGTGGAGCCATGCGATGCTACGCAAGGTTCGTACACTCGACGGTCAATTGGATGCGCATACGAAATCCCCCGAAGGTGGTCGCGCCGTCATGCGTGATATGCGCGACAAAAAGATGCTCGGTATTCTTATCGACCAGAAATATAACGAAGGGCTGGAGTTGCCGTTTTTCGGCAATCCCGCTATGACCAACCCGATCTTCGTACATCTGGCGCAGAAATACCGCTGCACGCTTATGCCCGCGAATTGCCGACGGGTTGACGGATGCAATTTCGAGATTACCTTGCGTCCTGTGATCAAGTTATTCGACGACAATGATGAACCGTTGCCTGTTGAGGATGTAATCGCGGAAGCCAACGCGATGTTGGAAGAGCTTATTCGCGAATGCCCCGAACAATGGCTATGGATACACAGACGATGGAAAGACGACGTTTATGAGTGACAAGCATTTTGACTATTTCGTGATAGGCGCAGGATCAGGCGGCGTTCGTTCCGCACGGATCGCAGCCGGACATGGCGCAAAAGTCGGCATTGCTGAAGGATCAAAGCTTGGCGGTACATGCGTCAATCTGGGCTGTGTTCCTAAAAAGCTGATGGCGTATGGTGCGGATTACGGTTACCACATGGAAGATGCGCGCGGCTTTGGCTGGGATGTACCGCAGGATGTTCCGTTTAACTGGAACACATTGATCGACAACAAGAATGCGGAGATTGACCGTCTCAACACGATCTACGGCAGCTTGCTGGAGAATGCAGGTGTCGAGTTATTCAATGGCTATGCCAAGTTTGTCGACAATAATACTCTGGATATCGACGGGCAGATTGTTACGGCGGATAAAATTCTGATCGCGGTTGGCGGTCGCCCTCGCCCTTCCGATATTGAAGGTGCGGAGCATATGGTTGTGTCCGATGATGTGTTCTTCCTCGATAAGTTTCCTAAAAGAATTCTGATCAATGGCGGCGGGTATGTCGCGGTTGAATTCGCGCATATTTTCCACGGCATGGGCGCGCATGTAACCTTGCTTTATCGCGGGTCTTTGTTTTTACGCGGGTTTGATGAAACCATGCGCATCGCTTTGGCCGACGAGATGAAGAAAGCCAGTATCGATATTCATTTTAATTGTGACATCACGGCGGTTAACAAAAAAGACGATCATTACACAGTCAGTACAACGCATGACGATGAAGAACTTGATGTTGATCTTGTTATGTCCGCGATTGGCCGTGTCCCTGTGACAGATAAGCTTGGTCTTGAGAACACGGATGTTAAACTCGCCGATAACGGGCAAGTCATCACGAATGACCAATATGAAACCAGCGTGCCGCATATTTATGCGGTGGGCGATGTCACGAACCAGAACCCGTTAACGCCCGTCGCGATCCAAGAAGGGCACGTGCTCGCCGATCGTTTGTTTGATAAGCAGGCAGACCGCAGCGTGAACTATGATTATATTGCGACGGCGATTTTCTCCGCCCCGCCCTGCTCCACCGTCGGCATTACCGAAGACGAAGCGATTGCGCAAAAGCGCAAAGTGAAGATTTACGACAGCACCTTCACGCCAATGAAACACCGCTTAAGCGGTCGTGATGAGAAAACCGTCCTGAAACTGATCGTTGATAGCGAAACGGATAAGGTTGTCGGGCTGCACATGATGGGGCTGGATGCGCCGGAGATTGTGCAGGGCTTTGCCGTGGCGATGAATTGCGGCGCTACGAAGGCCGATTTCGACCGTACCATGGCGGTTCACCCGACCGCCGCCGAAGAGTTCGTGACCATGCGGAGTTGTCGCGAATTAGGCGATGCGGATTTCAAAGATTAATTGAGTGTTTTGGATGTGTTGTGCGCAGCCGACTTGCCGAGAATAAAATCGGTATGTTCCGGTTTTGGAAATTCCTCATTCCCTTCGGTCACGGCTTTTTCGGACAATGCATAAATACGCGCCATGTTGGCGGCGAATAATTTTTGCCCTGCGTCGGTTAAAAAGCGTCGCTGGCAAACCGCATCCAGAAAATCGACAATATGTTTCGGGCATGCGTCTCTGAAACCGATTTCCCTACGATAGAGCGCGGTTTCATACTGGGTTACCTCATAGGATAAACCACCGGAAGTCGCGATGTCGGCTTCTTGAAGCAAGCACGCCATCAGCGTTGCTTTTGCATTAGCTTCGAGCGCTTTAATATCTTCAGATAGATTGAGAGATGAAATTTTGCTGTCATCACCCATAAAGTGATAGCGATACGCCGCCTTCATCTGGCTGATCGGGTTGGTCGGTTCACCCAGCGGGGAAACATCCGTGCAGAGCAGAAGCAACTTCATCGTTTCAAGCCCCTCATCCGAAGCGCCGACCGCTTTCAAGAACGGTTCGGCAATCACGTAAGACTGGATTTCCAGACGGCATGGCTCGTGAACACCTTTGATCGTGTTGCCCCGCCCGTCATGTTCAAGGTCATGAATACAGGCCGACGCAAGCAGCAGCGTGATTTCGTCTTCCGTCAGTGATTTTGATGTTTCGCCGTAGATGTCGTTATGAACCTGTATCAGGCGCATAAGCTGCAACGTCACTTTTCGGAAATGCAGATTGTTGTGATATGGCAGTTCAAGTTCCAGCCCGCCTAATGTTGCCGCCATCAAGACGATGTGACGGTTATCGGGTTGTGTAATCGTGAATTCGTCGATCATAACCGTCGCCATTGCCATCAGTGACGGAGCCGCCCCTGTTCTTTGCCAGCGGCGGAATACGGCAATCACCTCGTCTGTGTTTTCCGATGCTTTTTTGCCACTCGCGCTCATGATTTCATTGCCCGCGAATGTGTCAAAATCCTTGTCAAATTTTTGCAAAGCGGCCTTATACCCCTGCAACAAGCGGTCTTTGTCCAATACCGACGATGCCGCGCATTGTTTCAGCACAGGATCGAGCGACTTAAGTATCTGTTCGCACTGACTTTTACTGGATTTTGATTTAAAAAAGGGAAACATGAAAAAACTCGGGTTATAGCCTATTCCTTTATTCTACGCGTTTTCGAAGAGCTTGAAAAATGCAAAAACACTAATCTTGCGGAAACTTTCACCCAGCAAGGCTTAAGCAATGTTGTGCTCCGCAAAGCTTTCCTTTATAACTCTGAGGCTTACGTTAAGGTTATAAGGACATACAGACCATGACACAGAATTGGAGCCCCGAGAGCTGGCGCACAAAACCGATCAAGCAGTTACCATCCTATGATGATCAGGCTGCGTTGAAGGCTGTGGAAAACGAATTGAGCAGCATGCCGCCGCTGGTTTTCGCCGGAGAAGCTCGCAATTTGCAAGAAAGCCTTGGCAAAGTGGCCCAAGGGCAAGCATTTTTGCTACAAGGCGGCGATTGCGCCGAGAGTTTTCAAGAATTTAGTGCAAATAAAATCCGCGATACATTCCGTGTGTTGCTGCAAATGGCTGTGGTTCTTACCTATAGCGGGTCTTTGCCTGTTGTTAAGGTTGGTCGCGTTGCCGGACAATTCGCCAAGCCTCGCTCCAGCGACACAGAAACACGTGGTGATGTTACGTTGCCAAGCTATCGCGGTGACAATATCAACGGTATCGAATTCACCGAAGAGGCCCGTATTCCTGATCCGCAGCGTTTAATCCGCGCATATCATCAGGCTTCATCAACATTGAACCTGCTACGCGCATTCGCCAAGGGTGGTTATGCCGATCTGAACCGTGTGCACGGCTGGAACCTCGATTTCGTAGCCGATAGCCCTCTGAAAGAGCGCTATGAGCAATTATCCGATGCAATCGATAGCGCCCTTCGTTTTATGGCGGCTTGTGGCGTGAATTCAGAAACAGTTCCGGCTATTCGCCAAACCGATTTCTACACATCACACGAGGCATTGCACCTGAATTACGAGCAAGCCATGACCCGTGAAGACAGTTTGACGGGCGATTGGTATGACACATCGGCGCATTTTCTCTGGATCGGCGCACGCACACATCAGGAAGATCACGCGCAAATCGAATATGTTCGCGGCATCAAAAACCCGATCGGCTTGAAATGCTCACCGACATTAGAGCCGGACGAGCTGATGCGCCTTATTGATGTTCTAAACCCCGAAGACATTCCGGGTCGCTTGACTCTGATCGCCCGTATGGGTGCGGATCAGGTCGAGGAAAAGCTCACGCCTCTATTGCGCAAAGTTAAAGAAGAAGGCCGCAACGTTGTGTGGTCTTGTGACCCGATGCATGGCAACACCTTCACCGCCGATAGCGGTTATAAGACCCGTCGTTTCGAGAACATTCTGAAAGAAGTTCAAGGCTTTTTTGCCGCGCACCGTACCGAAGGCACACATCCGGGTGGTGTTCATTTCGAGATGACCGGCGAGAACGTGACCGAATGTGTTGGCGGAGCAGAAGAGATTCAGGACGAAGATTTGTCCAGCCGTTATCACACGGCTTGCGATCCGCGCCTGAACGCTAACCAAGCTTTGGAGCTAGCGTTCCTTGTGGCGGACGAGCTTAAAGGTTTGCGCATCGCGACCGATTTACACACTATCGAGGCTGCTGCCGCCGAATAAGATTATGACCGACACCCTATCCCTGACGCTGGCGCAACTTAATCCTGTCGTGGGGGATATTGCGGGTAACGTTGGTCAAATTCTGGACGCCTGGAAAAGCTCGGACGCAGATCTCGTTGTGTTTTCGGAAATGATTGTCTGCGGATACCCCCCCGAAGATCTCGTCCTCAAACCTGCCTTCATCGATACAATTCATGAGCATGTCGAAGCGTTATGCGAGCAAAGTAAAGCTTTTAAGTCTGCGGCGCTAATCTCCTGCCCATGGCGGATTAACGGCGAAGTTTACAATGCCGCGCTTATCATTGAAAACGGTGAAGTCATTCACACACAGGCCAAGCATCATTTACCCAATTACGGTGTATTTGATGAATACCGTATTTTTAAAAGCGGCAAGCTGCCCTCGCCTATTACATTTCGCGGTCATACGCTCGGTATCCTGATCTGTGAAGATATGTGGTATCCGAATGTTGCTCGTCATTTAAAGACTGAAGGCGCGGAAGTATTGATCGTTCCCAACGCCAGCCCGTTCGAAATCACAAAAGACGAAACGCGGCTGGATTACGCCAGAAAGCGTGCCAGTGAAACCGCCTTGCCCATTGTCTACGTCAATCAAATTGGCGGTCAGGACGAGTTGGTGTTTGACGGTGCGAGTTTTATCCTCGGTCGCGGCGGCGAGATGCTGTTCCAAGCGCCGGAGTTTGAAACCGGCATATATGACGTTGAATTGAACCTAAGAGATAATTCAGTATCGGGCGCAGACAACGCCGAGAACTTAAGTGACGAAGCCGAGCTATATGGCGCGCTTAAGCTGGGTTTGAAAGATTACATAGAGAAGAACGGGTTTCCGGGTCTTGTGCTCGGGCTTTCCGGCGGAATAGACAGCGCCCTTGCCGCCACTATCGCCGCCGATGCATTGGGTGCGGATCGTGTGCATTGTGTGATGATGCCCTCCCCCTACACATCGCAAGACTCACTGGACGATGCGGCGGCAGTCGCCAAGAATCTCGGCTGCGCCTATGACATCATTCCGATCGGGGATGCGATGAAGGCCTTTGAGGACACGATCGAAAATCTTGACGGTATTGCACATGAAAATATGCAAAGCCGTGTGCGCGGATTGATCCTGATGAGTATCTCGAACCAAAGCGGCAAGATGGTTTTATCAAACGGTAACAAGAGCGAGATGGCGGTTGGTTATGCTACGCTGTATGGCGATATGTGCGGTGGATTTAACGTGATTAAGGACCTTTATAAAATGCAGGTTTATGCACTAGCAAAATGGCGTAACGAGCAAGACGATGTTATCCCTGAACGTATTATCACCAAAGCCCCGACAGCAGAGTTAAAAGACAACCAGACGGATCAAGACAGCTTGCCACCTTACGATGTTCTGGATGATATTCTAGAATGTTTGATCGAGCACGAAATGGCGGTGGAAGACATCACCAAACGCGGACATGATAAAGAAACGGTTTTACGGGTATGGCAGATGTTAGACCGCGCCGAATATAAGCGCCGCCAATCCGCGCCCGGTGTTAAGATCACCGCCAAAAATTTCGGGCGTGACCGCCGTTACCCGATCACCAATCATTATTTAAAATCGAGCAAAGCCTAGAGAGCCTGCTCCATCGCGAAGGCAATGCCCGCTAGCTCGGGATGCTGCGCTACGGCTTCCCTGCGTTGGCGATTTGCCAGCATCACTTTGGTTTCGATGATTTCGTGTGAAGAGCGCATAATGTGTGAGCCTCTCTCCTGATTCAGATGTGCCACAACCATATGTTCGTGTGCATCGTCATGACTCATTCTGAATAAAGCTTCAAGCAAGCCTTCTTGCGCCTTGCTCATTCCCACGCCCTTATTGATCAGCACCATGTTGTATAGATGCGGTGGGCGGTTTTTTTCTGTGCCATCTACCTCGACGGGGATCAATGAACGGCTTTTGGGTATGGGTCTCATAATGGTGATTTCCTCAACATGCGCACCATAAATACAAGATCACTTTTATGTCAATAAAATACCTATGCTGATCCCTTTATTTTCGCTAAGAATTCCCCTATAACTGCGTGTCTACAAAGGATTTAAGTATGAGTGTTAAAGTTCGTTTCGCCCCCTCGCCCACAGGCATGCTGCATGTCGGGAATGCCCGCACGGCTCTTATCACGTGGTTGTTCTGCCGTAATCAAGGCGGTCACTTTCTGTTGCGTATTGATGACACCGACGGGGAACGCTCAAAAGTCGAGTATGAAGAAGCTATCGAAGACAGCCTGACATGGCTTGGCCTGAACTGGGATGAAAAAGCCAACCAGAAAGACAGGCTTGCCCGTTACGAGGAGCAGATCGAGTTCCTTAAAGAAAGCGGTCGCCTTTACGCCTGTTACGAGACACCAGAAGAATTATCGCTGAAACGTAAATCGCAGCTTTCACGCGGCAAGCCCCCTATTTATGATCGGGCGGCGCTGGAACTGACGGCTGATGAAGTTGCCAAGTATGAAGTCGAAGGGCGTTCACCGCATTGGCGTTTCAAACTGAACCACACGCCGATTGAATGGAATGACCATATTCGCGGTGAAGTGAAGTTTAATGGCGGCGATCTATCCGACCCAGTCGTTCTTCGTGAAGACGGTAGCCCGCTTTATCACCTGTGCTCCGTTATCGACGATATAGATTTTGGCATTACGCACGTTATTCGCGGCGAGGATCATGTTTCCAACACTGCGACGCATGTGCAAATGTTCGAAGCTTTGGGCGCAACGGCCCCTGAATTTGCGCATAACGCGCTTATTTCAGATGCAGAAGGTGGCAAGCTGTCCAAGCGATTAGGCTCTATGAGCATCCGTGATTTGCGCGATGATGAAGGGCTTGAGCCGATGGCGATCAGCAGTCTGCTGGCGCGCCTTGGCACATCCGATCCGATTGAAGCATTTTCAACGCTTGATCCGTTGATCGAAAGCTTTGACCTTTCCAAATTCTCCCGCGCAAGTGCGAAATTCGACCCGACCGAGATTTACCGCCTGAACGCCAAGCTTCTTCATGACACAGATTATGAAGATATTCGTGAGCGTTTACAGGCTATCGGCCGCGCCGATGTTGACCGCCCTTCATGGGAGGCGATCAGCCCGAATATCGAGCGTTTGAGCGATGTCGAAGATTGGTGGAAAGTTGCTAAGGGCCCCGTTGAGCCGGTTATCGAAGAGCCGGAATATATCGCCGAAGCGCTGGCGCAGCTACCGCCTACACCATGGACGGAAGAAACATGGGGCGAATGGACCGCTAAGCTCAAAGAAACGACAGGACGCAAGGGTAAAGCGTTGTTCATGCCTCTGCGTCAAGCTTTGACAGGCATGGCGCACGGACCGGAGATGGATAAGCTGTTGCTATTGATCGGACCGGAAAAAGTCCAGAACCGCCTGAGCGCTAAAAAAGCGGCATAAGACGCGCACAAAAAAAAGCCGCCTGTTTGGGGTCAGACGGCTTTTTGTAAATGCTTTTGGAATGTGAACCCTCACATAAAAACCCTGATGTTTTTTCCAAAAGCGTTGGCCTTAAATTTTTCTTATGTCAGGCCTAAAACTTAATGTGCTGTGTTTTTCAGCAATATTAAAAAATTTCCCAATTTCTTGATGTCTTCTTTTTTGGCTTCCGGCCAAAGCAGAATGACTGTGTTTTTAAATGTATCGCGGCCTTCTACGAAAAAGTGATCGCATAGAAGCACTTTACGCTTTGGGCTAAGAGCAACATATTCTTCAATAATATTGAAGGGTTGCTCTGCGCTGCGGATCAGCTCTTTAATAGACGATGCGTACATAATTTTATTTTTCCCTGTCACTCACCAAATTCATTTAGAAGTTGGCTTGTGTTTACACTGCAATTATTAATGATCTATTAATATTATATGAAATTTCAGTTAAT
>CAYGQG010000004.1:0-37739 GCA_964351955.1 uncultured Micavibrio sp.
GCTTCGGCCAGATTACCGTGACCTCCGCCACCATGCGCATAGGACGACGGCACAGCGGGGCTTGAGCCACGATGAAGCGGCAAGCTTGGCGTATTGGCAGGGCGAAACTTGCTCAACATGGCATCACCGACACTGCGCGATGCTTTATGCCCGTGCTCGTTAAGGGAATGTTTTAACGCGCTAATGATCAAACCGCGCATCAAACCGGGGTCGGAAAACCGCACTTCAGCCTTGGCGGGGTGAACATTCACATCCACATCTGCGGCCGGAATATCAACGAACAGCGCCACGAGAGGATGTCGTCCTGAATGCAGCACATCCATATACGCCGCGCGGATACAACCATGCAGCAGCTTGTCACGCACGGCCCGCCCGTTCACGAATAGATATTGGTGCTGCATCGTCGCGCGATGCAACGTCGGCAGGCTGGCAAATCCGCCTAAAACGATGCCTTCACGCTCGGCCCGTATCTCCATCGCATTCTCTCCAAACTCGCGCCCCAGAATAGCGCGCATACGATCTTGCGGATCAAGCGAACGGGGAAGTTTAAGCGAAGACTTCCCGTCATGCGTCATCGTAAATCCGATTTCGGGATGCGCCATGGCAAGACGGGTCAGCGTGTCTTTCACCGCCATGCTTTCGGCGCGGTCGGTTTTTAAAAATTTCAAACGGGCAGGGGTCGCAAAAAATAAATCGCGGACTTCGATTTTGGTGCCTGCCGGATGTGCGGACGGTTCGGGCGCAGACTTTTTGCCGCCTTCTACTGTAATGGACCATGCATCACTGTCGCCTTTTTTCCGGCTATGAATGCTCAAACGGGATACCGCCGCAATGGATGCCAGAGCCTCTCCGCGAAAACCGAGATGCGTAATGTTGACCAAATCATCATCAGGCAGCTTCGATGTCGCATGCCGATCAACGGCGGCGATAAGGTCATCTTTATCCATGCCGCAGCCATTGTCGCTAATCACGATCAGGCTTTTGCCGCCATTCTTCAAATCCACCTGAATATCGCTTGCGCCCGCATCAATCGCGTTCTCCACCAGTTCTTTAACGGCGGCGAATGGGCGCTCAATCACTTCACCAGCAGCAATCTGGTTGATCAGCGTTTCGGGCAAATAACGTATAGACATGGGCTAAGAGTACACACCCGCACACGCATTTGTCAGATTACGCGTTTAAAAACGGGCTTTGGGAAGGTGGATAACTTTTTTGCAGAGATTTCTAGAGAGATTTCAGATCGATGATCGCATCATCAAGGCGGCAGTTCTCTAACTTGGCGTTGGTCAGGATAGCGCCGGTTAAATCTGCCCGTCTTAAATCGCAGCCGTAAAGCAGCGCATTGGTCAGATCAACACCCATCATGATGACATCGCGCAAATCCGCACCCGTCATCGTGGCAAAGCGTAAATTCGCACCGCTTAAATCCACACGCTGGATCGTGCTGGTGCCGTCTTCTTTTTTAAATTCCAACGGACAGAGCAAAGCGCACGTCAAATCAACTCGCGCCATCTTTGCGTATTTAAAACTCGCACCGCGTAAATCGGCTTCGATCATTTTCGCATCGCGAAAATCGGAACGGTCGAATGTCCCGCTTTGTAGCTCCGCGCTACGCAAATCCTGAGACAGGAAATTCCCGCCGATACAGTTAATGGCGGTGAGAGGGAAGCGGCGTAAATCAATGACATCACGTAAATCATAGCCGCTTAAATCCAGCTGTCTTCCTGCTTTACCCGCAGTTGCTACCCATAATGTGTGCTCCTCAAGTAGCTCTGGAAGGGTCTTCCCGAGGTTCTCGAGCTTGTCCCCCATATCACGTTCGGTGATAGAGGCGGTGTTATCCATGCCGTGTTTTTCCGCACCTTGCAGGTTTGTCCCTGTCAAAATGGACTGGCGCATATTGGTGTTTGAAAGATCAGTGTCGGACAGATCGGCTTCGGCCAGATTGGCACCTTCAAAAGATGCGCCGCTGACATTCGCCCCGTTCATCTTTACGCCCGACATATCCGTATCGGAAAAATCAGCGGAAACAGCCTGCGCCCCCGTCATGTCTGTGTCTGTTAGCTTTGCACCTGAAAAAACGGTATGGAACCCTTGCCCGCCTGAACGTTTGCGATCTTCCAGGATTCCCTGACTGTCGCGCTTCATGATTTTTCCTTCGCGCAAATCAACGTCGCTCATATCCGCGCCGGAGAGGTTAGCTCCCGCAACATAGGCACCGCGAAAATCTGCACGACTGAAATTGGAGTTACTCATATCCGCATTGCGCATATCGCATGCAAAGAACGAGGCGCTTTTGAATGTACCGCCGGAAAGATCACTTTCAATAAATAACGAGCCTGTAAACTCGCCCTGTGAAAGATCGTTGCCATTAAAATCAAGATTGGAAAGATTACGGTATTGAAGTACGGCGCGCGCACCACCATTTTGCCCCTTCAGGAACATCATGTGACGTTTAACAATGTCATCAAGTTCTTCCTGAGAAAGCGGAGACAATTCACTCGGGTCTGGGACTGGAAGTGTCATATACGCGCCTTCTTCGCTCTGTTTTGGGCCATTCTGCCCGAATATCTATCTTGGAACTCTTATACTATCCCAACATCCCCTAAAATTTTATAAATTTTTATCTTTTTTGCCGCAAAGGTGGTTAAGAAGGGATTTTGTGGAAGTATCTGTTTTTGCTTCGTTATTTTTTGATTTTAGAGCCTCAAGGATAGGTTTGGCATTGGTTTTCCCAAGCTCGACACCCCATTGATCAAAGCTGTTGATGCCCCATATTGCGCCTTGAACGAATATTTTGTGCTCGAATAAAGCCATCAAAAACCCCAAGTGATACGGATCTTGTTGGTCCAGGATGAGGGTTGAGCTTGGCCTGTTGCCGCCAAAATGGCGATGTGGTTCGGCGGCATTTTCTTGCCCTTCCATCAGCGCTTTACTTTGCGCCAATGCATTCGCGTTTAGGATATTGTGATGTTCTTGGTGGTTGTGGGTGGCCGTCTTGAACATGATAAAATCAGCTGGAACAATGTCCGTTCCCTGATGTAAACACTGCATGAATGTGTGCTGTGCATCCGTGCCGGCTTCGCCAAAAACAATCGGGCTGGTTTTATAGTCAACAAATGCGCCGTCATTGGTTACGCTTTTTCCGTTAGACTCCATATCGATTTGCTGAAGATATAGCGGAAATTTGGCCAGCCCTTGCGCATAGGGCAAAACCGCATGCGCATGAAAATCCATAAAATTCCGATACCAGATGCCAAGAACAGCCATGATGATCGGGATGTTTTTATTCGCCGGTGCATTTTGAAAATGCTTATCTGCGTCCGCAGCACCACGCAAAAATTCTTCGAAATTTTTGTAACCTGCCGCAATCGCGACGGGCAAACCGATCGCGCCCCAAATTGAATATCGCCCGCCGATCCATTCGCGCATCGGTAAAATATGGTCGGGGGAAATGCCGAATGCCGTCGCCGCGTCTGCTTGTTCTGTAACCGCATATAGGCGTTGATCGTTGTTGAGCCAGACTTTAACTGCAGTCGCATTCGCCATCGTCTCCTGCGTGTTGAATGTCTTCGATGCGAGGATCACAGCCGTATTATCGGGCGAGCATTGCTTCAAAATACTATCCAGATGTTGCCCGTCTATATTGGAGATAAAGTGTATACGCGGCCCGTCGGCAAAACCATCAAGTGCTTCAATTGCTAAAGACGGCCCGACATTCGAACCGCCGATCCCGAGATGCAGAACATTTTTAATCGCGGCGTTATCACGTATTTCTGCGCTGATTTTTCGCATTATATCGTGAGTATTGTTAACGAAATCACGCACGCTGCTGTCTGATGTCGGGGTGTCGCGCAAGGCAGTATGCAGCACCGAACGGTTTTCCGATCCGTTGATCGGGTCGCCCGCAAAAAGAGCCTCTCGCTTGTTTCTAAAATCGGCAGCAGGCAATAAATCCAATAAAGCCTTGAGGATGGCATCACTCACCAAATGCTTTGAAAAATCAAAAAACACGCCCGTATCGGCAATCTGAAATTTTTCAGATCGATGTTGATCGCCTTTAAAAAGATCGACAATGTTAATGTCACCCGATAGCTCGGGCAATTCTGAAAGCGCTCGCCATGCGGGCGTTTCTGAGATCAGATTGTTTTTGGGGTTATTCGACATTCGGTAATTTTTTGATTGTTTCAACATCAAAGCCAGCCTCTTCCAAACCTTCGGGCGCGCCGACAATAACCGTCACAAATTGCGCAGGGTTCAGTAATTTCTGCGCAAGGGTTTGGATATCCTCAATCGTAGTGGCTTCAATTTGCGCATTGCGCGTATCCAGATAATCTTTGGCAAGACCATCAAGTTGCATGCTGTTCATCAATCCTGCGATTTTGTCGGTTGATGTCAGAGAAAGAGGCAAAGAGCCGACCAGATAAGATTTCGCCGACTGTAATTCTTTTTCGGTTACGGGTTCATCAGCCATTCTCTTGAACTCAGCCGGAGCGAGCTTCAACATCTCCGCAACATTGGCATTCGCGGTAGAAGTGGAAATAGCCAGAGCATCAAGATGATCAAGACTGTAAAAATAAGAATAAATACCGTAAGTCAGGCCGCGTTTCTCTCTGATCTCCTTGGTCAGGCGTGAACCAAAACCCGAAGACCCGAGAATGAAATTCATAACCTGTGCTGTTTGAAAATCGGGGTCGGTACGGGAAATACCCGGTTGCATGATTTCGATCACGCTCTGCGGAATATCGTCCTTGTAAACATAGACTTTTCCTTGGTTTTTAATCTCGTGTTTTGCCGGCTCGTCGATTTCAACATCGGGCAAATCACCGAAAATTTGATCAAGCGCAGCCGCCAAGTCTTCGGCGCTGATGTCACCCGCCACGGCGACATGCAGATTGTTTTTACCGATTACTTTTTCATGGAATTTATCAAGGTCTTTCGGCCCGATGCTTTTTAGGGAACTCAACGTCCCGCCGCTGTTAAGCGCATAGGGGTGATCTTCGAAGGCGCGGTCATTAATCAGTCGCGCCGCTTTCCAACCTGGGTCGGCAAGCGAGGATTTAATACGGCTCATATTGCCTTCGCGCATGCGGTCCACCGCTTCTTTGTCAAAGCGAGGCTTGGTAAGCGCAAGTTCGGTGAGCTCAAAAGCGCGGTCTTTGTTTTTCGTCAGGGTTTTAAGAGAACCGCCCACGGAATCGCGAGTGGCGGAAAACCCCAGACTGATGGCATCCTTGCGCAACGCCTCTTGAAATTCTTGCCCGCTTAAACTGCCCGCACCTTCATCCATGGTGTTGGACAACATGCGCGCTAATCCTTGCTTTCCACTGGGGTCTTGCGCTGAACCTGCGCCTTTAAAACCGAATTCCATTGCGATGACGGGAACGCTGTCATCTTGCACCAGCCATGCGGTAATGCCGCCCGGGCTGGTCACTTCTTCGATGTCTAAAACAGCAGCGTGAACGGTATGACTGAGACAAACCGAAATCGTAAATACAGCAATATGAAGTGCGTATTTCATCATGGCGTATCTCCTCCGTCGCTCTCGCCTTGTGGCAAAAGATAACCACTCACTGGCGGATGAACGCCGAACTTATCGGGGTTAAGATATTGTGTCGCAACACGTTGCACATCCTCGGCTGTTACCGCATCAATGGCATCGGGCCAATATTCAATATCGTCTACGCTTTCACCTGTGGTAACACCCAAGCCCATAACCATAGCCGGACCAGTCAGGCTGTCACGAGCGTAAATCGCTTTGTCGCGCATAGTGCTTTTGGCGTTCTGAAGCTCGTCCGAGGTGACACCGTCTTCAATCAATTCACGCAATTCCTTCATCAAGGCCTGATGAACGCCGCGCAAAGTCTGACCGCTTATTGGTGTGGCGTAGACATAAATGCTGCCATCATCCCAAACGGTGCTGCGATAGGATAGGCCCGCGCCGGATGCAATTTTTTGCTTGGTGACAAGTGATTGATAAAGGCGGGAAGATGATCCGCCGGACATGATTTCTTCTAGGACTTCAAGTGCACGTGCATCTTTTGTGTTCTGGCGCGCACTCGGCGCGCGGAACAATGTCTGCACCACGGCTTGACGAATAGCCGGATGGTCAAGCGTTACAAGTGTGCGCGAGTTTAATTCTGGAGAGCCTGTGCGGTCGCGTTTAGGTAAAGTCTTTTTCGGAATTTTACCGTAAATCTCGATCGCCAATTCGAATACGCGCGCAGGGCTTACATCACCGGAAACAACAAGCGTGGCATTATTCGGCGCGTACCAACGGTTGAAAAATTCTTTTGCATCATCATACGTCAATGCTTCGGCTTCATGCTTCCAACCGATAACGGGAACACCATAAGGATGATTTACAAATGCAGCAGCCGACATCTGTTCCCCGAACTGTCCACGCGGGTCATTGTCCGTGCGCTGACGGCGTTCTTCAATAATCACATCGCGTTCGGATTGATAGGCATCAAGCGGCACGATGAAATCGAGCATACGTCCGGCTTCCATGCGCATAACTGTTTCCAGATGCTCCGATGGAACGGACTGATAATATGCCGTGTAGTCTTGCGACGTGAACGCATTGTCATTGCCGCCCATGCTGCGGATGATTTCCGAAAACTCACCGGGGGCAAGGTCCCGCCCGCCGACTTGCTTTGACCCTTTGAACAAGAGATGTTCCAGATAGTGTGCTACACCCGACTTGCCCCGATCTTCATCGGCTGCACCAACTTTGTACCAGACCATCTGCGTCAAAACCGGTGCACGGTCATTCGGGATAACAATGATTTCAAGCCCGTTATCGAGCGTAAATGTTTCCGCATCAAAAACCTTCTCGCCCTTAGCTTGTTCAGGAGCCGGAACGGCCGCACGCTCGGGGTCAAGGCTCTGCGCTGTAGCAAGTGAAGAAGGACCGACAGCCATCGCGATGACGGCCACAAACAACGCTTTTGAAGGAAATAAATGTTTCATATTGAGGTTTATTGGTCGATGGAAGGGGTTTCGCCCTCGGTTACGGGCTTACCTTCGGCTTTATTTTGCTGAAGGCGTTCCAGTTCCTTATCGGCATCAACAATCGTTGCACCCGGTTCTTCATCGCGGCCTATGTTCAGCAGCTTTTTGACCACAGGGCGGTCAGGCTTCAACTCGGCTGATTCTTTGTTCACTTTGTCGCGGATGTTCGGGTCGACATTGGTTGCACCAGCTTGTTGTAACAACGCGTTTTCAGTGGACGATACGGATTGCGGAACATTGTTTTGAGCGCCGAAGACGCTCTCACGGGCCTCGTTAATCGGGGCCTGCTCCTGTGGGCGCGGTGTACCCGGGCGCGGCGGGCGCAGGCTGTAAGTAGGCGGCATTTCCAAAGGCGCATGTTTAACAACCTGAAACTCATCAGGGCTGCTTTTCTCAAGGCCTAACTGCTCTTTGGCGGTGCTGCATGCGGAAAGAGCCAGCAAGCTCGCGCAGCCGATTACGGCAGTTAACATATATGTGGTCGTATTCTTATTCATAAGCATCACTTTATGTAGCATCTTTTTGCGGTGTTTCAAAAAAGAAGGACTGGAGTATCAACAATAATACACCGATGAATATCCAGCTATCGGCTGCATTAAACGCAGGCCAGTGTAAATCTGCGATATGGAAGTCCAGAAAGTCAATCACAGCGCCAAAACGCAGACGGTCTATAATATTGCCCAGCGCGCCCGCAATCACGAAAGCGATGCCGATATTCTGTAGCTTTGATTCGCTGCGAAACAGCCAGACTATGAAAAACGAAGCGATCAAAAACGACACGCCAGACAAGATCATCGGTCCGTAATCACTACCGTTATTAAACAGTCCGAAGCTGATCCCTTGGTTCCATACCATCACCAGATTAAAAAACGGCAGCACATCAACGGATACAAAGGGCAGACGAGGCGGCGTATGCAGATACCATTCGATAAGCCCCAGCGATTGTGGGTCGGGTTTTTCCAGCGCGATACGGATCAAATACTCGGTGACCGTCCATTTGCTAAGCTGGTCGACCACCAGTAAAAAAGCGCTGAGGAACAGGAAGGGAAATTTAGCCATGCTGATCCTTTAGCGCTTTTGCATTAGTCGTTCAATTGTAAATCTTATTTACGAATACCTTTGAGCAGCAGGTAATCCAGTGAAATCGCGCCCGGACCCTTAAGAAACGGAACGGCAAGCAAAAGCATCCATAGATAGTGCTCGGGATTTGATACGCCGTAATCGGCAGGCACGGCGAATTGTATAACCGCCGTCAGGGCCAGTAAACCACCGGCGGCAAATCGCCCGAATAAACCAAAAGCAAGCAGGATGGGTAGAATGATCTCTCCGCCCGTACCCATAATTGCCGCTGTTTCGGCAGGGATACCCGGCACGGGGTGAATTTCTTCGAACAGGAAAACGGTCGAGCCCCAATCATTGTTCAAATAATTATCGAGCTTCAAACGGCCCGACGCGAAAAAAATATTCGCCATATAAAGCCGTATCGTAAGATCAAGTAACGGCGATAACCCTTTATTGGCGAGCTTACGCAACGGCTCGATACCGTTATCAATACTGCGTGCAAATCCGATCATAAAAACTCCTTATTCAATATTCTGTGATGCTATTCGATTACAACGCGGCAAAAGTTTCAAGCGACAGATGCTTCGGCAAAACCGCCTGTATATCGAAATCTGCATGATGTTCGAGAGTGTCGAGTGTTGCCTCTCCCAGGCTTTTTCCGTCTTGAAGATGTCTAAGGAATGCATATTCCGCATCATCCAAGACCATGACTTCGACATCGATACCGTTTCTGAACACCATCAATTTTTGCCCGCCTTGATCAAGGTCGAGTGTTTGTTCGGTATCATTCTCCTGACAAAACGCTTCGATTGCCGTGAGGGGGAAATCCGATTGTACCAGATAAACATGAATTCGCAGCCGTACGGGCAGGGTGTCTAAAGCATCCGCATCCACGGCGGCAAGCGCCTCGGCTGTTAAAGCCTGATCGTCACGTGCTTGATAACAATGGTTCTTCGCAATTTCATAGGCCGCAATATCCGAAAGATACGGTAGCGTTTTCGCAGGGGCATAATCGGCAACAAACGCATCCATCCCTTCACCATAATGGCTGAGAACACCTTTGCTCGGTGGGTTTTCAAGGATAAAGCTTCGCGCCATAGTCTCAAAAAATTTCTCCCCGACCAGTGCTTGCACGGTTGGGAAAGTGATCTTCAGCAAATCCGTCAAACTGCCGACAATATTGTTACGGTATACTTTGAGGCGTGCAGGGAGGGGGATGTCACCTTCGGTACAGAACTTGGCTAAATTCTCCGGCGGTGTTTCAAGCGCGTCTGGATGATCGAGCATCAAATCTTTAAACTGGTCCTGGTATTCATTCAGCCGCATTGGAAATGCTTTCATTCTGAATGCTGGCAATAATCGCCCGTGCTTTATCGGCCTCACCGACAAGTGTAGCCAGATCAGGGATATCGGTATCCCATTCGATCAATGTGGGCACAAAGCCTTTGATTGGTGCAATCTTGCGCACCGCATGTTCATACAAATCCCAAACATCGCCTTTAACGGGACGACTATGCGTATCAACCAGAATGATACCGTCGCCAACTGACTGCTCGACATGCCCCGCCAAATGCATCTCGCCGACATGGTGCGGGTTGATGGTGTCGATATAACTCCACGCATCGTATCCGTGGTTATGCGCTTGCACATATATGTTGTTGAGATCGAGCAATATGCCGCAACCGGTCATATCGGCAATGCGGTTCATAAATTCGTCTTCATGCATTTCATTGTGATCAAACGCGACGTAAGTAGACGGGTTTTCAACCAGAATGGTGCGTCCGAAATATTCTTGTGTTTGCTCGATATTACGCGCCAGTCTGTCTAGGGATTCTTGTGTGTAGGGCAGGGGCAGTAAATCATTCAAATGTGCATTCCCGCTGGCGCTCCATGAGGCATGGTCGGATACATTGAAGGGCTGAAAAATATCGATCAGCTCTTTAAATCCGCGTAAATGCTCTTCGGATACAGGCTGGTCAGAGCCGAGGGACAAGCCCACAGCATGCAGACTCAGATCATATTTTTTACGGGCTTTGGATAAAAAATGGCGATGTGCGCCGCCGCCAAAATAATTCTCGGGATGAACTTCGATCCAGCCGAGGTTGAGGTCCGTGTCCAGAACTTCTTGGTAATGGGGGTATCGCAGGCCGATCCCCACCGGCTCTTCGGGGAGTGCTGCCGGTGGGAATGGTCCATAATTATGGACAGTGTCATTCGTATGAATGGTTTGTCCGTTCATCGGCTAAGCTTAGTGCTCTTTGTCCATGCCTTCGTCAGCATCAGCCGCTACAGGCTCAAGAGAACCACCGGCAAGCTTTTCACAAAGACCTTCAGGAACAGTTACCCATTCGCCGCCATCGCTGTCAGCTTCGGCCAAACCGGCACATGAGTGCGACTTGGATGCGTTACCGCAATCGTTTTTACCGGCTTTGACAACGCCGTAGCATTTTTCTTTGCCTGCACCTGGGGCTGCATCAGCGGAGCTGATACCACCCGCCATTGTTACAGCAACTGCAGATGCCAAAAGTGTATTAAGTGTTTTTTTAGAAACCATCTTTTCTATCTCCTTTAAATGGTTAGTATGAGGCCTCTTTGTGTTTAGGAAGCCATTGTTGATGATTTCGTCACCAACTGAAAAAACGTTACAAGCTTGTATAAAAAAAGCGAGTCTTTACGTGGTTTCGAATGCAGAATTATAGAATAATAGGTGGTTATGAATATTTACGCGTCTTTGGATGATTTATCGCAAAATACCGACCCGATAGTCGTCGCTATCGGAAATTTTGACGGTGTTCATCGCGGTCACAAGGCTTTGCTGCAAAAAGCCAAGGACGAGGCTGCGGCCAAAGGTGTTAAATTCGGCGTTCTGACATTCGAGCCTCACCCAAAGCGCTTATTCCGCCCCGAAGATTTGCCAAACCGCATAACCCCGCCCGCGGTTAAACATTGGCGGCTGGAAGAGTTTGGCGTTGATGTGCTTGTTTCATTGCCGTTCGATTGGGATTTCGCCTCTCAAAGCGCGGAAGATTTTATCCAAACGATCTTGATCGACGGTTTGCACGCAGAGCACGTCGTTATCGGCGCAGATTTTCGTTTTGGACAAATGCGCAAAGGCGGGCCGGAAGACATAAAGAATGCGGGCGTGAGCGTTTCAATCGTAGAAAAAATCGCGGGTGAAGACGGCGAGGTTCTTTCCTCCAGCCGCGTACGCTCGGCCCTGCGTGCGGGTGATCTGGCGGCTGCTAACTCAATTCTCGGTTGGGAATGGGAAATGCGCGGTGAAGTGATTAAGGGCGATCAGCGCGGGCGTGAACTCGGCTTCCCCACTGCCAATGTAAAATTGGGCGATACCATCCATCCTGCTTATGGTGTCTATGCGACGATGGTGCAAATCGAAGGAGAAGATATATGGCGCGCCGCTGCGACCAATATCGGTATCCGCCCGATGTTCGAAGTGCCGACCGCACAAATCGAGAGTTTTATCTTCGATTTTGATGCTGAAATTTACGGTAAGACTATACGGGTCAAACCTGTCGAACGCCTGCGTAGCGAGGCAAAATTCAATAGCCTCGATGAGTTAATCGCGCAAATGGACAAGGATTGCCAAAAGGCCAAAGAGGTTCTGGGGCTGTAATATGGATGTATTCTTCACATTGCTGATGAACCTTGTGCCGCTTTATGTCTTGATAGGCCTTGGTTTTGTAGCCGGAAAGTTTTTTCAGGTCGACCGTGACACGCTGGCCAATCTGGCGATTTTCATCTTCCTGCCGATCATTGTTTTCGGTTTCATCGTCGATCTTAAATTCCAGCTTAATTTTGTTATTTTGCCCGTTGTCCTGTATTTCGTGCAGGCAATTATAGGGTTAGGTTTTCTGGCGCTCGGGCGGAAAATTTATCATGGGCCGGAGGCCAACATCCTCGCAATGGCTGCCTCCATGGGGAATACGGGGTATTTCGGTCTCCCGCTGGCGCTGCTGGTCCTGACCCCCGAACAGGTCGCGATCTATATCTTTGCCATGATCGGCGGTACGGCGTATGAGGCGACAATTGGCTACTACATTGCCGTGCGCGGTCGCTATAATGTGCGCGACAGCCTGATCAAACTCCTCAAATTTCCGTCTCTCTATGCCATCGCCATCGCGCTGCTCGTCAATGTGAGCAACGTCGAGCTGCCCGAAATGTTCTATACCTACTGGACGTATTTCAAAGGCGCATATGTCGTGATCGGTATGATGATCATCGGCGCGGCGCTGGCGAAAATCACGAAATTCGAATTCGGCCCTCGCTTCCTTAGCCTTGTGTTTATCGGAAAGTTTGTCGGCTGGCCCGGCTTGGTGTTCCTTTGGGTTCTGGCGGATAGGCACTTCTTCCATATGTTCGATCAAAGCATTTATAATCTGATGCTGGTCATGAGTGTTGTCCCGCCTGCGGCCAATATTGTCTCTTTTGCCGCGCAGCTTGATTTGGTACCCGAAAAGGCCGCGACCACAATTTTGCTTAGCACCGTCTTCGCCCTGTTCTATATACCCTGTATCCTCTTGTTTTTAGGCGTTTTTTAAAAGGCTTGACCTTTTGAATCGCTTGCGTCATATTCCGCCCGCATTTGTTACGGAGAACAAATATGACAAAACAGATGGGCGCAGTGCCTATTAATCAAAAAACCTGGGCTGACGCAGCGCATGGCAATATCCGCCAACACGGTAGCGGCAACGTTTCGCATCGCCAGATGGGCGACGGTCATAGACGACAGGTATCACCGGGATCATACAAAAATCTTGCTGAGGCATGGCACGAAGATGACACGCGCCAGCACGACAATGGATACGCGTGCACGCAGCAGATGTGCTAACGCCCTTCTACCCCTAGTTTTTCTCATCGCTTGTCTTGCTTGAGCATCCTTTTTATCGCATAGTGCGCTGCTAGTAATAGGTAAGCGCAAATATGACTGATAACGACCAGAATAAAGACAAATATAAAGACACGGTTTTCCTCCCGAAAACCGATTTCCCCATGCGTGGCGGTTTGCCGCAAAAAGAGCCTGAGATTCTAGCGAAATGGAATGAAATTGGTCTCTACGGCAAAATGCGCGAAGCCGCGAAAGGTAAAGAAAAATGGATATTGCATGATGGCCCTCCATACGCCAACGGCAACATCCACATGGGTCACGCGGTTAACAAAATTCTTAAAGACGTTGTTGTAAAATCATACGCTATGCTGGGCTATGACACGCCATACGTTCCGGGTTGGGATTGCCACGGTCTGCCGATCGAATGGAAAATCGAAGAAAAGTACCGCGATGCGGGTAAGGATAAGGACGAGGTCGAGGCTCTGCAATTCCGTGAGGAATGCCGCCAATTCGCCAAAGAATGGGTCGATGTCCAAAGCGAACAATTCCAGCGTTTGGGCGTAACAGGTGATTGGAGTAATCCATACCTGACCATGACCAACCGCGCCGAAGGCAAGATCGTTCGCGAAATCCATAAATTCGCTAAAAACGGCGGTCTGTATAAGGGCGCGAAGCCCGTGATGTGGTCGGTGGTGGAAAAAACCGCCCTCGCCGAAGCCGAGGTTGAATATAAGGAACATAAATCCGTCACCATCTGGATTCGTTTCCCTGTCGTTGAGACAAATGTAGAATTACTCAAAGATGCGGACGTTGTCATCTGGACAACAACCCCGTGGACCATGCCGTCCAACCGTGCCATCGCATTCGGCGAAGACATCGAATACGGCGTTTACGAAATCAAATCACTGGCTGAGGGCGGTAAGGCCGAAGTCGGTGCGAAGGTGGCTATCGCCACTTCATTAGCCGACAGCATTAAAGCGGATGCTAAGATCGAAGAATGGGAGTTACTCGGTACGTTCAAAGGTTCTGAAGCCGCTGGTACAATCTGTAAGCACCCGTTGTCTGAGCAAGGCTATGACTTTTTCCAAGTGCCGCTATTGGCTGCTGATTTCGTCACCGAAGATGCGGGTACGGGCTTTGTCCATATCGCACCGGGCCATGGTGAGGATGACTTCTATCTTGGCACCGCCAATGATGTTGAGGTCACTGACAATGTTTCGGATGACGGTAAATTCCGCGACCATGTGCCGCTGTTTGCAGGTATGGAAGTCTACACACAGGAAGGCAAGCTGGGCGACGGTAACTTCGCAATTTTGAAAGCGATGGATGAGGCAGGAAAACTACTCGCTAAAGGCTCGCTGAAACACGAATACCCGCATAGCTGGCGTTCCAAAGCTCCGTTGATTTTCCGCACAACCCCGCAATGGTTCATCTCTATGAAGGAGAATGACTTGCGCGATAACGCGTTGAAAGCGATCGAAAACACACGCTGGGTTCCTGCCAAGGGCGAGGCCCGTATCCGTTCGATGATCCAGAACCGCCCCGACTGGTGTATTTCCCGCCAACGTGCATGGGGTGTGCCGATCGCGCTCTTCGTTCATAAGGACTCGGGTGAAGTGCTGAATGATGAAACTGTGCTGAACCGCATCGGCGATATATTCGAAGCTGAAGGTTCTGATAGCTGGTGGTCCAGAAACCCGCAAGACTTCCTCGGCAATGATTATAAATCCGATGATTACGATCAGGTTTTCGACATCGTTGATGTCTGGTTTGAGTCAGGCTCTTCCCACGCATTCGTGGTTGAAGACACCGAAACATGGCCTGATTTCAAAGGCGTAGATCACGTTGATCTCTACCTCGAAGGGTCAGATCAACATCGTGGCTGGTTCCATTCATCCTTGCTCGAGAGCGTTGGCACGCGAGGCCGTGCACCATATAAATCCGTGCTGACCCACGGCTTTGTGCTCGATGAAAAAGGTTACAAAATGTCCAAATCCTTGGGCAATGTTGTCGATCCGTTGAAGCTGATGGAGCAATACGGCGCGGATATCATCCGCCTATGGACATTGACCTGCGATTTTTCCGACGACATCCGCATCGGTAAAGACACGATCAAACAAACGGGCGATCTGTACCGTCGTATCCGAAACACATTGCGGTTCTTGCTCGGCGCACTTGATGGTTTCACGAAAGACGAGATGGTCGATGACTACTTCGCCGACCCGACCCAAGCGCCCGAATTGGAACAGCTTGTTTTGCACCAGCTTTACGAGATGGATCAAAAAGTGAGAACAGCGATTGAAGATTACGACTTCATGCGCATGACTAAGGCGCTGCATGATTTCTGTAACGAAAATCTCTCGGCCTTCTATTTCGATATTCGTAAAGACCGACTGTACTGTGATCACCAGAACAGCCATGAACGCCGTATGACGCGCTCGACAATGGCGATGATCTATAACGGCCTCACCGCGTGGCTTGCGCCGATCCTGTCATTCACAGCTGAAGAAGCGTGGTCATATCGCCCCGAAGATGTGTTTGATGATGTGGAAAGCGTACATCTGCGCGAATTCACAAAAGCACCGGAAAGTTGGAATAATCCTTCTCTGGCAGAAAAATGGGCGAAAATCCGCGAGGTCCGCGAAACCGTAACTGCCGCAATCGAACCCCATCGCGCTGATAAAACTATCGGCTCGTCCCTTGAGGCTGCGCCTGTGATTGTCGTTGATGATGCGTATGCCACGGCTCTTGAAGGTGTGGATGTTGCCGAGATTGTAATCACGTCTGAAGTGCAAATAGAAAAAGGCGACAAGCTCGAAGTGAAGTTCGCAAAGGCGGAAGGCGAAAAATGCTCCCGCTGTTGGAAAGTTCTTCCTGAAGTCAAAGACAATGGCGCGATCTGTAACCGTTGCTCCGATGCCGTCGCGCAGAAAAAAGCGGCTTAAAGCCTTTTCGCTTTCTTCTTGTTTTTCAAGATGACGCGAATATGCGTTGTGCCTGTCTCTTCTTTATACTTGTCGTAGTATTGTTGGTGATATTCCTCGGCGAGCCAGAATGTTGCCATCGGTTCGATCGTGGTGACAATCGGCTTGCTGTAGATCTTCTCGGCCTCTACGCGTGCGATCACGCTTTTAGCGGTGGTCTCTTGTTCTTCGTTTATTGGAAAAATTGCGGAACGGTACTGCGTGCCGACATCAACGCCTTGGCGGTTTAACTGCGTTGGGTCATGAATGTCGGTCAGGAAATATTCAACAAGACTGTCATAGCTGACTTTCTCGGGGTTGAATGTCACTTCTATTACTTCGGCGTGTCCGGTTTTTCCGGATGTTATGTCGCGGTATGTCGGGTTCTCGAGCTTGCCGCCCATATAACCGACACGCGTATACAAAACGCCGTCAATCGCGCGATATTCATATTCGGTACACCAGAAACATCCCCCTGCAAAATACGCTTTGGGGTAACCATCCGGCATGTCAGCCATCAGGTCGTCGCCCTTTTTCATCGCAAGGCTGTCATTGTTAAAAATGAGAACGAGGCCGATTAAAATAAACGCGACTACAAATACACCGATGATTTTATTCATTTTATTGTTCTTCCTTTAGCTTCTTTCACGCCTCAAAATGCCGTATCCTTTACTAAGATAGAATTCGAAGAAAACCATAAAAGCGTTACATGATACTCAAACCGTCTTATTCATCGCCAAACTTTAATGACCGTGCAGACGGGCAAATACCGTCGATGATTGTCCTGCATTATACGGGAATGCGCAGCGCGAAAGAAGCGTTGGAGCAATTGTGTAACCCTAGCGCGGAAGTCAGCGCTCATTATGTGATTGATGAAAAGGGCAAAACCCATAAATTGGTCGACGATAATAAACGCGCATGGCATGCGGGCAAAGCGTTCTGGGCGGGGGAGGCGGATATTAATTCCGCGTCTGTTGGTATTGAAATCGTCAATCCGGGACATGAATTCGGCTACGTTCCGTTTAAGGATAAGCAGGTCGAAGCCGTGATCGATCTCTGTAAAAGCCTGATTTTCAAATACCAAATTTCACCTGCCCGTATTTTGGGCCATTCCGATGTAGCGATCACCCGTAAACTCGATCCGGGGCATTTGTTTCCTTGGGCTGATCTTGCGGCACAAGATATAGGCCTCTGGCCCGTTCCGACCGAAATGGATTATCAGGCAGGGGAGGACATGCTCGTGAACCACGCGGCGTTCCATGAACTGCTTTGCGCTTACGGTTATCATTATGAACCCGATTTTGAAGAAACGGTCATCGCGTATCATCGCCATTTTTATCCTGAAAAATTCAGCAAATGGGATGACCGCCCCGACGAGCCGGATGTGCTGAGCTGCGCCCGTTTGTTGGCCTTGATCCGCCAAAGGCATGAGGCCGAACAAGCGGCATAAAGAAAGACCGCCCGAATTTCTCCGGGCGGCCCATCATAAGTATAAGAAGATCTGTAAGCCGGGTTCTGTACTCCCCGAAAGGAGTGACGGCTATTCATCTAGGCGCTTTGTTGCCAAAACGCTCATGCGACCAACCCGAACACAACGTGAAAAAGCGTCATAACGTGTTCCTATTCGGTCTTGCTTCCGATGGGGTTTACCATGCCGCATCTGTTGCCAGATACGCGGTGCGCTCTTACCGCACCCTTTCACCCTTACCTGATAAATCAGGCGGTCTGCTCTCTGTTGCACTTTCCGTAGGCTTGCGCCCCCCGGCCGTTAGCCGGCATCGTTTTTCCATGAAGCCCGGACTTTCCTCAGCTCTTGCGAGCCGCAGCCGTCCAATCTTCTTAAGTACCGAGGAATATGATGTTTTTCGCCGGAATTTGCAAGAAATTCGTTATGTGAACGATTCCTCCACAAAAAACTATATGTGTACAAGTCAGTGTGCGACTCGGCGGATAAATTGACGAATCTCGTACCCAAGTGATACTCATAGAAGAGTCAAGGCTTGTTCAAAAGCCTTTTTGCCGTTCTTAACCGATTCGAACATCACTGCGTAATTCATTGTTTTGATTCACTAAAAGGATTCAATCTCTTGGGTCACTATCCTGTCATGCTTAATGAAGTGCTCGACACGCTCGCCCCTGTGGATGGCGGTGTGTATGTCGATGGTACGTTCGGTGCGGGCGGGTATGCGAAGGCGATACTCGATGCGGCGGATTGTACCGTTGTGGCGATTGATCGCGATCCTGATGCGCAAAAGCGCGCCGATAATATGGCTGCGGGCTATGAGGGGCGGTTGGTTTTTCTTCGCGGGTGTTTTGGTGATGTTGCGGATTTACTGGCGGAGGCGGGTATCGGCAAGGTTGATGGCTTTGTTTTGGATTTAGGGGTTTCCTCGTTCCAGCTTGATGAGGCGGAGCGTGGGTTTTCATTTTCAAAAGATGCGCCGCTGGATATGCGGATGGACCCGCTAAACGGCGAGAGCGCTGCGGAAGTTGTGGCGAGCCATGATGAAAAGGATCTCGCGGATCTGATTTATAAATACGGGGAGGAGCGTAAGTCCCGCCGTATTGCGCATAAGATTGTTGAGGTGCGTAAGGAAGTGCCGGTCGAAACCACAACGCAATTGGCGGAGATCGTACGTTCCTGCCTGCCGCGTCCAAAGCGCGGTGATATTGATCCTGCAACGCGCACATTCCAGGCGTTGCGTATCGCTGTGAATGATGAGTTGGGTGAGCTTGAGCGTGCACTTGATGCAGCCGAGAGTGTTCTGAAACCTGACGGGCGCATGGTCGTTGTGTCGTTCCATTCGCTGGAAGATGGTTTGGTTAAGCGCTTCTTCCGCCAGAAATCGGGCGGCGAGTCTGTTTCCCGTTACCAGCCCGTTACCGAGCAGAAAGTGTCGTTCGAGTTGCTGAGCCGAAAGGCGGTCAAGCCTTCGGACGAGGAGGTTGCTGAAAATGCGCGCTCCCGTTCTGCGCGGTTGCGTGCGGCTAAATATGTCGGGGGTGCGGCATGAAGGTGATGAAGCCCCGCACATTTATCGTGTTTGCTTTTGCCGCTATATCGGGCGCGTTGCTGTTGCATACCTCGCAAACGGTGCAGGATGCGCAAAGCCGTCTTGAAGATTACGAACGCACGATTGAAAACGAAAAAGAGCAAATCAGGCTGTTAAAGGCGGAGTGGGCTTCACTCAATCGCCCTGAACGTCTTGAAAAGCTGGCGAATGAATTTCTCGATGTTTTGCCGCCCGCACCCGAGCAAATGTACGATCGTGATATGCGTGAATTCGCATCCGAGCCTGCATATGAGTTCGAACGGGAAAAGGATTTCGAGCCGGTGCTCCAGCCTGTGTCTGTTGGTTCGCAATCGACTGCTGTGCCACCAAAGCCTGCGGAAAAGCCCGAAGCGCCAAAACTTGAATCCAAGCGTGATGATGACGCGAAAGATTTTAACGCCCTTATTGGCAAGATCGGAGGCGGGACATGATGGCTATGCATCGTTTGCGCAGAAACTCGATCAAGCTTGAAGGGGAGCGTAGCTCCGCGCTCGATCTGGCGCGTGGTCGTTTGGTTCTCATCAGCGGTTTCTTCGGTCTGGTTTATCTGATCTTTGCTATTCGTGCATTTGATTTATCCGTCATTCAGGCGTTCGATCTCCCCTATGAGAATGAAGCGGTTGAAGTTGCGCAAAGCGATGAGCCGTCTGATGAAGGTGAGGTGTCGGTGGTTGCAAAAGGACGCGCCGATATTTATGACCGCAATGGCGAGTTGCTGGCGACAACCTTAAAGACATCATCTTTATACGCCGATACGTATTTGATTTCCGATGCTGAAGAAACTGCGCGGAAGCTGGTGAAAATTTTCCCCGATCTGTCTTACGGTTCGGTTCTGCAAAAGCTGCAAAGTGGCCGGCGCTTTACATGGATCAAACGAAACGTACACCCGAGAAGTTATGAGCAGGTCTTGCAAATTGGCGAACCTGGTCTGGATTTCAGGGATTCCTACCGTCGTTTTTATCCGCAAGGCGAAGAGATGGTGCATCTGGTTGGTTATGGTGACATTGATGCGCAAGGTCTGGCTGGTGTAGAGCGTAGTTTCAACAATCATCTCAATGAAGGGCGTGAAATAAAGCTAACGCTCGATCTTCGCCTTCAACATATTTTGCATCGCGAGCTGTCACGTTCGATTGATAAATTCGAAGCCAGAGGTGGCGCGGGCGTTATTATGGATGTCACCAACGGAGAGATATTGGCGGGTGTGTCTTTGCCCGATTTCAATCCTCACGATCCGGGCGGTGCGAAGGACGGGCAGATTTTCAATATGCTCACCCTCGGTACGTATGAGCTGGGTTCGGTGTTCAAAATTTTCTCAACTGCCGCGTTTTTTGAGAATAAAAATGTCCCGATGAGTGTGACCTTCGACGCGAGCGAGCCGATCAAGGCAGGGCGGCACACAATTCGCGATTACCATGCGAAAAACCGTGTCATGACCGCCCCCGAAGTGTTCATGCATTCATCGAATATCGGTTCGGCTTTGATGGGGCAAGCGGTCGGTACGGAAAAGCTGCGTGCCTTTTACAAAGACCTTGGCCTCCTTGATCCAATAGATTTTGAAGTGAAGGAGGTCGCTCGACCACTGGTTCCGCATCCTTGGCGTGAGGTGAATACGCTGACCGCCTCTTACGGTCATGGTGTTTCGACAACACCGTTGCATCTGGTCGCGGCGGTGTCGTCTATCGTTAATGGTGGCTATGCGGTTAAGCCGCGACTGGTTATTGATCAGGATGCAGAAAAAGCATCACCCGAAATGCGCGTTGTGTCTGCACAAACCGCACAGCGTGTGCGGCAACTGCTTCGTCTTGTCGTGACCGAAGGTACGGGGTCGAATGCAGAAGTAAAAGGTTACCGTGTTGGCGGGAAAACGGGCACGGCCGAAAAAATCGTCAACGGCAAATACGATAACAAGAAAAAGATTTCATCCTTTGTCGGGGTCTTCCCGATGGATGCGCCGAAATACGCAATCTACATTATGGTTGATGAGCCGATAGGCCAAAAAGATACATGGGGCTACGCTACGGGTGGCTGGGTTGCTGCACCTGCGGTCGCGCGTGTGGTGTCTTCTATGGCATCCGTGCTCGGTATTCCTCCTGCACCCGAAGGTTCGGCGCAAGATAAATTTGGCGACAGCCTCAAGCAATATGTCAGCTTGAAGGAGGGCGGATAATGACCGATCCTCAAGCTATCGCGCAATCAATCAAAGGTCTTTCGCAAGATAGTCGTGCTATTGAGGCGGGTTATCTGTTCGCGGCCTTACCCGGAACGAAGGTCGATGGGCGTGATTTCATTCCCGCCGCGATTGAAAAAGGTGCGACATCCGTTCTCGCACCAAAAGACACAACGCTGGAGCAGCAGGGTGTCACGCTGTACACAGACGAAAATCCGAGGCAGGCCTACGCCCGTATCGCCTCGGCATTTTATAAGGAACAACCCGAGCACATTGTCGCGGTCACGGGGACAAACGGTAAGACATCGGTCGTCAGTTTCGTTGAGCAAATTTTCAAAGTCATCGGCAAGCGCGCCGAAAGCCTCGGCACGTTAAAAGGATCAATGACCACGCCTGATGCTGCCGCCTTGCATGAACAGCTTGCGGTTTTGGCAAAAGATGGCGTGACGCATCTGGCATTAGAAGCATCTTCGCATGGTTTGGATCAATGCCGCCTTGATGGTGTCAAGCTGTCTGCTGCGGCCTTTACCAATTTGAGTCACGATCATCTCGATTACCATGGTGATGAGAAAACCTATTTCAAAGCCAAAGCCCGCTTGTTCTCTGAGCTTATTCCGGAAAGCGGCACGGCTGTTCTTAATGCTGACGTGAAAGAATACGAAGCGTTAAAAACAATGTGTGAGCAGCGCGGCATCAAGGTGATTTCTTATGGTCGCAAAGGTCATGACATCAAAATTCTATCTTTAAAACCAACGGCCCAAGGTCAGCAAATCGAGCTGGGTGTTATGGGCGCGCATAAAGACATCACATTACCGTTGGTTGGTGAGTTTCAGGCCATGAACGCCCTGTGCGCATTGGGTTTGGTGCTCGCTATAAACTCTGAGAGTACGGCTTCGGCAGCCTCGGCTCTTGAGAATCTGAACGGTGTACGTGGTCGTTTGGAATCCGTTCAGGGCCACCCCGAACAATGCGGTATTTATGTTGATTACGCACATACGCCCGACGCGCTTGAAAATGTTTTAACCGCACTTCGCCCGCATACGGACGGTAAGTTGTTATGCGTTTTTGGCTGTGGCGGTGACCGTGACAAAACAAAACGTCCCGAAATGGGTGAGGTTGCCGAACGCCTCGCCGATACTGCGGTTGTTACAGACGACAATCCGCGCAGCGAAGAGCCGCAATCTATCCGCACTGAAATTCTGGCTGCGACGAAAAACGCGATTGAAATTCCAGGCCGCAGAGAGGCCATCCGCGCCGCTGTGAAAATGCTTCAAGGCGGTGATGTTTTAGTCATTGCCGGCAAAGGCCATGAACAAGGTCAGGTATTTGCTGACCGTACCGAAGATTTTGACGATGTGCATGAAACCAAAAAAGCCATCGACCTTCTAACCCAAACCCCTGAAATCGAAAATACAGCAAAAGGAGCACCTTAAAATGTTGGGAAGTAATTATATGAACTCAAGGACCGTGAAGCTTGGCGCTATCACCGTCAGCGTTCAGCCTAAACCGAGGACACCATATACCGTTCTCAAAGTCGGGGGCTTGATTGATACAGGTAATGGGCAGCAAACGGTTCTGCTTAAAAATGCTTTGCCTTCGGTGTGGGAAATAGACCTGATGGATATGCCTGTTACGAAATCAAAATCAAACAAGGGTTTAACGCTTCCGCGCCGTATCGCCAATTTGAATTGCGTGTATACAGGTGGTGCGTTCGGGGTTGTGACGGATGTGCTGGAAGCCGTGAAAGCGGTTAGCGGGCGCGTGAAGCTCGCGCCGATTGTGCCGGATGTTATTGCGCCGGGTGATTTTATGCTATTCAAGCATGAAGGCCCGCAAATGAAGATTCGTTTTGCCGGTGTTATACGCGCAGTACCGCTTGCCAAAGCAATCTAAACCGAAAGTTAAGTGACGTTTTATGCTTTATCACCTTCTGTTTCCACTCTCTGAAGAGTTTATTTTCTTTAATCTGTTTCGGTATCTGACATTCAGAACCGGCGGTGCAATTATGACTGCGTTGGTCATTTGTTTCCTTATCGCCCCGCCGATGATCCGCTGGTTAAAGAAAAAACAAAAAGAAGGTCAGCCTATCCGCGACGACGGACCTGAAACACATTTCGCAAAAGCGGGTACGCCGACGATGGGTGGGTTGATGATCTTGATCTCCGTCACCGCATCGACCTTGCTCTGGGCCAATCTGGCTAACCCGTTTATCTGGATCGCGCTCATGGTGATGGTGGGGTATGGCATCATCGGTTTTGGCGATGATTATTTAAAGCTTACAAAGCGCAATACAAAAGGCCTACCCGGAAAACTTAAACTGTTCGCTCAGATTGCAATTGGCGGCGCGGCCGCATTCTGGATCATGGATGCACTGCCCGACCATGTGAGCCAACATGTCGCAATCCCGATTCTTAAAGATGTTTATATTTATCTGGGCATCTTCTTTATTCCGTGGGCGTTGCTCGTCATGGTCGGTGCGTCGAACGCTGTAAACCTGACTGATGGTCTGGATGGCTTGGCTATTGTTCCTGTGGCGATTGCCGCCGCATGTTTCGGCTTCATCAGCTACCTCGTCGGTAACGAAATTTTCGCCGCATACCTCAACATTCCATACGTTGTCGGTTCGGGCGAATTGGCGATTCTCTGCGGCGCGCTTATCGGCGGTGCTATGGGCTTCCTGTGGTACAACGCCCCTCCCGCCGCCATCTTTATGGGTGATACAGGTTCATTGGCGATGGGCGGCGTGCTGGGCACAATCGCAGTAATCGTTAAGCACGAATTGGTGCTGGCGATTGTTGGTGGCTTGTTTGTGCTCGAAACCGTATCGGTGATCGTACAAGTCGTCTCATTCAAGCTTACCGGCAAGCGCGTTTTCGCGATGGCACCTCTGCACCACCATTTTGAGAAAAAAGGTTGGTCGGAGCCGACAATCGTAATACGCTTTTGGATCATCGCTGTAATTTTGGCATTAATTGGTTTGGGGACTTTGAAGCTGCGTTAGATGATTGATTGCACCCGTTTTGTAGAACAGTTGAATGACAAACCCGTTGCGGTATTCGGATTGGGGTTGTCCGGCTTGTCGACTGTCGAAGCGCTTTGTAAGTCCGGCGCAAAAGTAAAAGCATGGGACGACAAGTCCGAATCTCGCGATAAAGCAAAAGAACTGGGTGCAGAGCTTGTCGAGCTGAACGAAAAGGCATTGAGCGATTGCGCATGTCTGATCCTTGCCCCCGGTGTCCCGTTGCACTTTCCTGAACCGCATCCTGTTGCAGAAGCTGCGCGTACGAATGATCTGGAAATCATCTGTGATCTGGAGGTGTTGCACCGTTGTGGTCATGGCTGCAAGACCATTGGCGTCACGGGCACGAACGGAAAATCCACGACGACCGCCCTGATTACCCATGTCTTGAAAGAGGCTGGGCGAAACGTCGTTATGGGCGGTAATATCGGGCAAGCCGCGCTGGCTATGAAGTTGCCCAAAAAAGACGGCATCATCGTTTTGGAAATGTCCTCATACCAACTGGATCTGTGTCCTACATTTTCCCCTGATATATCCGTACTGCTCAACATCACGCCCGATCATCTTGATCGCCACGGCACATTTGAAAACTATGCCGAATCGAAAGCCGGAATTTTCAAATACGATGGTGACGGAGAAGGTCTGGCGGTCATCTCGATTGACGATGAACCGTGTAGAAAAATTTACGAACGTTTGATCGCATTTGAATTCGGTAAACGCCGAACACGTCCGATTTCTTTCACAACCGAAACCGAAGACGGTGTCTATATTGAAGACAGTGTTCTGTTTGATACGCGAAACGGTCTGCATGAGGAGCGTCAATCGCTTAAAACCCTGACGGCCTTGCGCGGGCTGCATAATCATCAGAACGCCGCTGCTGCTTATGCCGTTTGCGTCTCTAAAGATATTGGATTATCGGTGGAGGAAATATTCGACGGGCTGGGTAGCTATCCCGGTTTACCACACAGGCAAAAACAAATCCGCGTCATCAACGGTATTCCGTATATTGATGACAGTAAGGCCACAAACGCAGAAGCCGCCAGCAAGGCGATTTCCGCCTATGACCGCATTTACTGGATAGCAGGCGGGCAGGCGAAAAGCGATGGTTTAGAAGGCCTTCAGCCCTTGCTGTCAAAGATACATCACGCATATCTGATTGGTGATGCAATGGATGAATTCTCCGCGTGGCTCGATCAATATTCCGTCTCATATTCCTTATGCGGTGACATGACTAAGGCCGTTCAAGAAGCGCATAAAGATGCGCAGGAAGAACGCGGACAACCGGGCGGCGGCGGTGTTGTGCTACTCTCTCCTGCATGCGCGTCGTGGGATCAATACAAATCATTCGAGCATCGCGGCAGACACTTCGAAGAGCTGGTGGCTGCCTTGCCTGAAGATCAGGAAGATAGCGAGAAAAGGGCCAATGGATGAGCCGTTTTTCCCGTACAGATAAATCCTTATTGGCTCAATGGTGGTGGACCGTTGATAAGGGCATGATCGTCGCATTTTTGGTGCTGGCTATGCTGGGCATATTGCTTGTTGCGACCGCAAGCCCGCCAGTGGCTGAACGCATTGGCTTAGGCTCGTACCACTTCCTTATTCGCCATGTCATTATATTGATGCCCGCCCTAACCTTGTTGGTCGGACTCTCATTTTTTAGCCAAAAAAATATTCGCCGTCTCGCAACGCTTGTCTTTGTTGGTTCTTTGATTGCCATGGTGCTTGCACTGGCAACGGGCATGGAGATCAAAGGTGCGCAGCGCTGGATACACGTGCTCGGATTTTCTCTGCAACCCAGTGAATTTGTCAAACCCGCCTTCGCGATTTTGTCCGCATGGATGATGTCGATGCAAAAGGAAAAGCAGGGCTTTCCGGGTAACGCGGTAACTGCCGGCCTATACGCGCTAACTGTGGTTTTGTTGTTGATGCAGCCTGATTTAGGTATGACCGTAATCGTTACGTGTATTTGGGCAGCGCAGATTTTCTTAGCCGGATTTCCGTTCCGTCTTCTGGTTGTCTTGCTTGTACTGGGCGCGGCGGGAATGGGCGCGGCATATGCGGGATTTGACCATGTGCACAGCCGTATCGACCGCTACTTCCACCCTGAAAAGGGCGATACATTCCAAGTCGATTTGTCGGTGCAGTCATTCCAGAATGGCGGCGTTCTCGGCACAGGGCCGGGGCAGGGCGTGATCAAAATGGATCTCCCCGATGCGCATGCCGACTTTATCTTTGCCGTAGCTGCCGAGGAAATGGGCCTGATGGCTGTGCTTGTGTTACTCGGTCTGTACGGGTTTATACTTCTTCGCGGATATAACCGCCTTATGAACTCCAATGACATGTTCACCGTTCTCGCAGTCGGCGGTTTGCTGACCATGTTCGGCTTGCAAGCACTCATCCATATGGGATCGAGCCTGCACCTGCTGCCCACAAAGGGCATGACGCTACCATTTATCAGCTATGGCGGATCGTCTTTACTCTCTATGGGTTTTTCAATGGGCGTTGTGTTGGCATTAACTCGCCACAAAAATCGCACAGGTATTTCCAAAGGTGGGTTATCACTCAGCTCAGCACCGAAGCCATTAGCCCCGCAAGCAAGGGCCGCCTCATGAAGCATAAACCAATCCTGTTAAGCGCCGGTGGAACTGGCGGACACGTAATGCCTGCACAAGCATTAGCGCTCGATTTAAAATCACGTGGTTATCCTGTCGAATGGATTACCGATAAGCGCGGCATGAAATATGTCGAAAATTTTGAGGGCATTCCAATCCACGAAATTCGCGCCGGTACACTTGGCGCGGGGGTTATTGGCAAAATAAAAGGTGTTGCGGATTTAGGAATCGGCATCATGCAGGCAAAACAAATTATTTCCCGCATTAAGCCAGCCGTCGTTGTCGGCTTTGGTGGGTATCCCTCATTTCCCGCTGTCTACGCCGCGCAAGGAAAAAACATTCCGACAATCCTGCATGAACAAAATGCAATTATCGGCAAGGCCAACGCTATGCTGGTGCATAAGGCCGAGCGTATAGCATCATCAACGCCCGAACTCCGGGGGATTGAAGATGTAGACAAAGTGCGCACCGTGTTCACGGGTAATCCTGTGCGTTCCGAAATATCGGCCCTTTACACGCAGCCATACCCTGTTTTGACTGATGATGGGGAGCTGAATATTCTTGTGATGGGCGGTTCGCTGGGCGCACATATTTTCAGTGAAGTCTTGCCGAAAGCTCTGGCGCGCTTGCCGGAAAATCACCGTGCGCGCCTTCGTATCGTGCAGCAATGCCGTGAAGAAGATATTGAGCCAACCAGAGCAGCCTATGCCGAAGCCAATATCGAAGCTGAATTGCATGTTTTCATCAGCAACGTCGCGCAGTATTTAAAACAGTCTCATTTGGTCGTTGCACGTTCGGGCGCAAGCACCGTTGCTGAAGTCTCCACGGCAGGGCGACCTGCCATTTATGTGCCGTATCCTCACCATAAGGATCAGCAGCAGAAGATGAACGCCGATGTCGTAACAGACCGTGGCGGCGCATGGTTGATGACCCAAGACGGCTTTACCCCCGACGCAGTACTTGCACGGATCGAAACATTCCTGCAAAATTCGGAAATTCTGTTCCGCGCGGCTGAAAAGGCTCGCTCATGCAGCCGTCCCGATGCCGCAAGAAAGCTTGGCAATCTGGTGACAGCTGTTATAAGTGGCTGGGCAGGGGACGACGAAATTTAAAACAGATGAGTGAGTTATGAGTGTTCAATACGGTTTGCCAAAACAAATAGGCGTTCTGCATTTTGTCGGTATCGGTGGTATCGGCATGAGTGGTATTGCTGAAATCCTCCATACCCTTGATTACACCGTTCAAGGATCGGATCAGGCGGAAGGCGCGAATGTTAAGCGCCTGCGCGATAAAGGCATCCGTATTAATGTTGGGCACGAAGCTCAAAATATCAAAGATGCTGACGGCAACCTCCCTGCTGCTGTCGTGGTATCTTCCGCCATTAAACAAGATAACGTTGAGCTACAAGAAGCCCGCGCGGCTGGTGTGCCGATTGTTCGCCGTGCCGAAATGCTGGCTGAGTTGATGCGTTTGAAATGGTCGATCGCTATTGGCGGTACGCATGGAAAAACCACAACGACATCCATGGTCGGCCAAATGCTCGAAACCGCAGATTTCGACCCGACCGTAATCAATGGTGGTATCGTCAATGCTTACGGTACGAACACGCGTCTGGGCCAAAGCGATCTTATGGTCGCCGAAGCGGATGAGAGTGACGGTACATTCACCCGCCTTCCTGCCTGCGTTGCTGTCGTTACCAATATTGATGAAGAGCACATGGATCATTATGGCTCCTTCGATGCCGTAAAGGACGCATACCGTCAGTTCATCACCAATATTCCGTTCTATGGCTTTGCGGTACTTTGCCTTGATCACCCCGAAGTTCAGGCGATGATCCCGTCTGTTAAGGACCGTAAAATCCTGACCTATGGCTTTAACCCGCAATCCGATGTTCAGGTCAGCAATCTGGAGATGAGCGCCGACGGCAGCCGTTTTGATGTGACAATCGCGCCGCATATTAATGACGGCGAAGAATTGGTTCTTCGCGATGTATACCTGCCGATGCTGGGTCGTCATAACGTACAAAACGCGATGGTCGCGCTGACAATCGCGCAGGAAATGGGCGTTAAACCACCAATCATGAAAAAGGCGCTGGAAAATTTCACAGGTGTAAAACGCCGTTTCACGAATACGGGCGAGGCCAATGGCGTAACAGTCATTGACGATTACGCGCACCACCCGATCGAAATTGAAACCGTTCTCAAAACCGCACGCACAGCCGTTAAGGCGAATAACGGGCGCGTGATTGCCGTGATGCAGCCGCACCGTTACACACGCCTGCAAGATTTGTTCGAGGATTTCTGCAAATGTTTCAACGATGCGGATACGGTCATCATCGCCGATGTGTATGAAGCGGGTGAAGACCCGATTGAAGGTATCGATAAACGCCATCTTGTCGAGGGCATCAAAAACCATGGCCATCGTGAAGTCATCGCTTTGCCTGATCGTAAAGAGCTGGCGCATATCGTGTCCAAATATGTGCAGTCCAATGATTTTGTAATCTGCATGGGTGCTGGCGACATCACGTCTTGGGCGTATGAATTGCCTGAGCAACTCGAAGCTGAACTCGAAAAATCCAAAGGGCACGCCGCGTGAATTTAAACGTTCGCGGTGAAATCATCAAAGACGCGCCGATAGGCGAGCAAAGCTGGTTTCGTTGTGGCGGCAAAGCCGATCTTCTTTTTAAACCTGCTGATAGTGATGACCTGGCCACATTCCTAAAACAATGGCCGATTGCTGAACCTTTGATGGTTCTTGGTGGTCTTGCGAATACTATCGTGCGCGATGGAGGTATCCGCGGTGCGGTTGTGCAACTTGGTAAACCATTTGCCAATGTTGCTGTGCTGGATGAACGCTATATCGAGGCAGGCTGCGGCACGCTGAATGGCAATATCGCGGCTTCCGCCGTGAAGGCGGGCATCGGCGGGTTGGAATTTCTCTCCGGTATCCCTGGAACTCTCGGCGGGGCGCTGCGTATGAACGCCGGCGCATATGGCGCGGAGATGAAGGATATTCTGGTCGGTGTGAATGCGGTAACCCGTGCGGGGTACCCGATACGCGTCATTCCTGACGATCTTAAAATGTCATACCGTAATACCGAACTCCCCGAAGAAATGATTTTCACAGGTGCAATTCTAAAAGGCGTTCCCGAAGATTACGACACCGTAAAAGCACGTATTACGGAGATCAAAAAGAAACGTAACGACACCCAGCCGATCAAGGAAAAAACAGGCGGTTCAACCTTTGCCAATCCGACACCACAAGAATTGCGCCATGCAGGCTTGCCCGAAGATATGCGCGCATGGCAAGTGGTGGAGAAAGTCGGCGGGCGCGGCATGAATGTCGGCGGCGCACAGATGAGTGAGAAACATTGCAACTTCATGATCAATACGGGTGATGCCACGGCGACTGATCTGGAAATGCTGGGGGATACACTCATCCGTCGAGCGCGTGAAGATCTAGGGCTAAATCTGCATTGGGAAATCAAACGGATCGGCGAGAAGGCCTAAAACTTCGGCACACGCTCGTACAAATCGGGCAGATCGTTTTCCAGCAAAATCACATCGCCGCTTTTCGCGTTTTTGGTGATCCAGCTTTGCGCCTCTGCAAACGTGTTCACTTCTTTTAATTCCTTGCCGCCATTGCTTTTGAACGCGTCGATAAAGGTCGGGATACGCTTGCCCTGAACCACAATGGCAATGTCGCAAGATGATGCCGCCAGTGTACCGATTGTTTTATGCGCGTCGCTATGGACCGCGCCCAGCTCGACCATTCCGGGAGTGACGAGAATTTTACGCCCGCCGCCCGGCATCTGTGAGAGCAATCCAAGCGCGGCCTGAAACCCGACGGGATTGGAATTATACGCATCATCAATAATCGTAATTCCGCCGCCTTGCTGTCGCACCTCAAGGCGGTGCTGAATTTGCGGCATGCTTAAAAGCGCAGTCTGTATATCGGCGGATGAAATCCCAAGCTCGAACGCGGCGGCAAAAGCGAGTGCAACATTATGGCCGTGATGAACGCCGTAAATCGGAACATCGACATTATATTGCACACCTTTCCAGCTAAAACGGACTTCGAGGCCTTTGTCTTTCTGAATGATCGCGTTGATTGCCAGATCGCCTTTTTTAAGGAAAGACGCGTTGTCATCCATGCCCTTGGCTTTAACCGCATCCGGCCCGTCACCGCAAATCACGAACTGGTTTTCGTTTTGCTCTTTAATCTCGCGGCTGGCTTCGAAACGCAGCGTACGTTCATGCGCGATCACCGATCCGCCTTTTGCGGTGGCGGCTTCTGCAAGTTCGTACTTGGTTCTTGCGACGGTCTCTAATGATTTGAAACGTTCGTAATGCGCATGCCCGATCGCGGTGATGATGCCCATATCCGGCGGGGTCAGACGGCATAACCGTTCGATAGAACCAGGGCCGTAAGCCCCCATCTCGACGATCAGATATTTATGATCCGGCTCCAGCTGTTCCCGCACGACACGAGCGATCCCCATCGGTGTGTTCACACTGCCCGGGGTCATCAATGTCGGCGCTTGCGTCTTTAGAATGTGCCCGAGAATATGCTTAACCGAAGTCTTGCCGAACGATCCGGTAATGCCGATCACGGTGGGCTGATAATCTTGCACCTTGTTATGGGCTTCATTCCAGAATTTTTTCTGGTTCATTTCTTCAAACGGTGCGAGGGCCAAATTCACAAACATAATGATGAACGGAACAAGTTGGATATTCGCAACCCATAGCCAGTGCTGCGGCGGATATATGGGCAAAAATACCCATGCCGCCGAAGCAACGCTGATCAGATAGGCGGGCACAAAGATACGCTTCGCCCGTGAGGTCATCACCAGTTTCTTTTTCGAGTTCTTGCGTGGATCGCGCTCGATAAAGGTGATCAGGACCATGGCGATAACAATCGCCGCATTAGAGAAGAAAAGCTTTTGATCGCCGTTAATGCTGCTGGATGAAAAGAAATAGAGCGTCAGTCCTGCAATTATAAAAATCAACAAGCTCAAGCGTTTGTCGAACGCTTTGTTTTTCATGATCCATCCGAAAAATCGTCCGCTGTCATACTCTTCTTGCTGATAGATGTGCATATAGGTCAGGCTTCGCTTAAGCGAAAACCCTGCGAAAGCAAAAAACATCAGCAATGTACTGGCGAAAACAATCATGCACCCACACCTTTTTGTTCGATAAAGCCTTTGATCTTGTGCACGACCTGATGCCGTGCGTCACTGAGGATAGTGTAGTGGTCAAAACCACCCATCACAATCAATTCTGCGTCTTTTATCAGTGATTTATATCGCTCGCCGAATTCGGGCGGCGTTTCATCGTCGTTCTCACCGAAAATCAGCAATACAGGGCAATCAACCGTTTTTGCAGCGTCTGTGAGGTCTTCATTAACGACTTTGACCAAGACTTTCCGCATTGCCCCCGCGTTCTTATAGTCTGCACTGGCGAATTTTTTCAGCAGCCATTCTTCGGGTAAGCCGAACGGGATGAGTTTTTTTAGGAATTTGTACAAAGCGATGCGCGCCTTGAAATACGCTTTTTTGAACGGCGAACGTTTGCGCTTTAAACCTGCCGCGGCGATCAGGCATAGCCCAGCAATCAAATCTGGATGGCGTGCCGCCAGTTCTAGTCCCACGCGACAACCAAATGAATGTCCGACCCAGAATATCTTCTCATCGGTGTTTGATCGGATATATTCCGCCATCGCATCGGCGTAATCACCGCTATCCCATGCTTCTGCTGGGGCGGGGGATTGCCCGAAGCCCTGAAAATCAACGAGCGTATGGTCACCTAGTTTTGAGAGCGATTCCGCAAGCGGCAGCAGTGAATGATGCGTTTGTCCCCATCCATGCCCCCAGAACACACGCGTTTTAGAGGGCGTATCCTGATTTTTAATGTGATGGGAATAAATATCCTGTGACATCGACGGTTCAGATGGTTAAAATGTTTGTTCAAATAGATGTCTATCAAGCTTCTTCGATAAAACCAAGAGCCAGACTAAAACCTTCAAGGCAAGCCTTGCCATAACTGCAACCGTAAAAGGTTTCGATTAAATGAGTCAGAATAAAAAAACAGTCGCGGTGTTTTTTGGCGGACGTTCTCCCGAACACGATGTGAGCGTGGTTTCCGGCCTGCAGGTTCTGAACGCGATTGATCGCGGCTCTTATGATGCCTTTGCGGTTTATGTGACTCCCGAAGGGGAATGGCTGGTCGGCGATGTCTTGCATGATCGCGGCGCGTATTTGTTGAGTGAAGAATCACGCAAAGCGGCGCAACGTGTAACGCTGGATTTAAAGCCGGGTGCGCGTGGTCGTCTTGTCCCGCTTAAAAAAGGCCTGTTCGGCGGCGGTAAGGTCATCGAATTCGATGCCGCAGTGCCGAGCTTCCATGGCTCTTTCGGTGAGGATGGCAATATTCAGGGGCTGTTTGAATTCGCGGGCGTGCCCTATGCGGGTATGCGCACAATGGCCTCGGCTGTTTTAATGGATAAGGGCGCGACGAAAAAAGTCCTGCAAGGCGCGGGTATTCCCGTGCTGCCATACACAATGATTTACCGCCCTGATGAAGGATTCATGATCGCCGAAGATATTTTGGCGGAGAAAACAAAAGACATCGGCTTCCCGTGTATCGTAAAACCATCTCACTTGGGTAGCTCGATCGGCGTTGCCAAAGCTGATAACGTGCAGGAAATCCGTGCATCTTTGCCGACAATTTTCGAATTCGATGATGCCGCGATTATCGAACCCTTCGTTGAAAACCTTGTTGAATACAACGTTGCTGTTTCAAAAGCTTTCGGCGATATAAAGCTCTCCGCTATCGAACGCCCCAAAGCAACTGATGAGCTTCTCGATTTCAAACAGAAATATCTGTCGGGCGGTGACGGTAAGACGGGCGATAAAACGGGCGGCACAAAAACTATGGGGACGATCAGTGAAGGCATGCTCTCGCTGACCCGTGAGCTGAACCCCGATCTGCCTGCTGAAAAAGCACAGAATATAAAAGATTGGGCCAAGGCGATGTTCTTGGCTGTCGAAGGGACGGGCGCGCCGCGCATCGACTTCATTGGCAATTCCGAAAGTGGCGAGCTGTGGTTGAACGAAGTTAATCCATGGCCGGGTTCAATCGGCTACTTCTTGTGGGAGGCTGCAAAAGATCAAGTGCTGTTCACTGATTTAATGACGGGCTTGATTGAAGAAGCGTTTATCGAAAACAAAAAACGTCGCATGCCCAAAGACCCTGTGCCTAACGAGGCCCGTCTATTCAAGAGAGCATCATAATGGCTGCAAAACGCAAAACAAAAGGCACTCGCCAAAGCACGATGAATAAACGCCGTAAAGGCGCGCTGTCTGTTGTTATTCCGTGGATGAAACGTTTCGGCGCGGTGCTCGGCGTGGTTGTCCTGACCATCTGGATTGGTTCATGGCTGCTCCTAAGCGGTACAGTTGATCGCGCCGGTAACTGGGCTCAAAATTCTTTGCTGCTGGCTTCTGCAAATATGGGGCTGTCCGTTGATAACATTCTGGTCGAAGGGCGTAAGGAAACAGACGCGAATGTGATCATGGCGATCATCAATATAGAAAAAGGTGATCCGCTACTGTCTTTCGATCCGCATGATGCACAGCATTTGATCGAGCAGGTAAGCTGGGTAAAGACCGCGCAGGTCGAACGCCGCTGGCCCGACACTATATATATAGGTCTGCAGGAAAAGACTCCTGTCGCGCTTTGGAAAAACGGCAAGCAGTCAAAATTGCTGGATCAGGACGGGGAAGTGATTGCCGCCGATAATGCGCACGAATTCAAAGACCTTATAACCGTTTCGGGTAAAGGCTCTCGGGATACAATCGGCGGGTTGCTGTCTGATCTTTCTGAGCATAAAGACCTACATAAACGTGTATCCTCCGCGACCCGCATCGGTGAACGCCGCTGGGACTTGCAAAGCGACACAGGCATTAAAATCAAAATGCCCGAGGAAGATCAGGCGCAGGCTCTCGCCCGTTTGGTTCGCGCTCAAAGCGATGATGCGTTGCTCGATCAGGATATAACCGAAATTGATATGCGTGAAAAAGACCGCATCAGCATCCGCACCAAGCCGGGAAAAATTCAGGAATACAAAGCCAATCTAAAAAACGCCCCGCAAAGCCCCGTTAAGAAATCAGAAAACATATAACCTCATCGCTGCGTCCATGAAACACAAAGCATCCTCAAAATTAAAAGGCTCCCTTCTGGCTGCCCTCGACATAGGTTCGAGCAAAGTCGCGTGCTTTATCGGTCGTATGGTCGATGATGACGGCACGTATGAGGTGCTCGGTGTCGGGCACTACGCATCAAAGGGCATTAAAAACGGGGCGATTGTCGATCTCGAAGCAGCTGAGGCGGTCATCCGCCAAACTGTGCACGCCGCAGAAAACATGGCTGCCGACATCATGAAGGGCTACCCCTTGCGTGAAGTGATCGTGAATCTGCCCGGTACGCACGCCGCCAGCCACGGCTATACCTCCGATGTGCAGATCGCGGGGCATGAAGTAACCGATAATGATATCCGTCGCGTGCTCGCCAAGGCGCAAGAACAGGTAATCAGCGACGAGTATGAGCTGATCCATACTATTCCCGTTGATTTTCGTATCGACGGCAATGACGGTATTCAGGATCCGCGTGGTATGCGCGGACAGGAAATGTCCGTCGATATTCATATGGTCACGGGCGATATGGGACCGTTGCAAAATATGGCGACCGCCATTGAACGATCACATCTCGACATTACGGCGCTTTGTGTCTCTGCCTATTCGGCGGGGCTGGCTTGTCTTGTTGACGATGAAATGGATTTGGGTTGCACCGTTATAGATATCGGCGGCGGCGTAACATCCTTTGCGGTTTTTCAGGGCGGACAAATGGTCTTCAGTGATGCCGTGCCGCTGGGCGGGATTAACATCACCAATGATATAGCCAAGGGGCTGACGACATCCGTGCAAGATGCGGAACGCTTAAAGCATTTATATGGTCACGCCATGGCATCCGATCTTGATGAAAACGAATTGATCGATGTGCCGCGTTTGGGCGAAGAGGGGCACAGCTATAACCACGTACCGCGTTCCTTGCTCATCGGAATTCTTCAGCCACGCATCGAGGAAATATTCGAATTGGTGCGGGCGAAGCTGAACGATAGTGGGCTGGGTAATGCCATTGGTCGCCGTGTTGTCCTGACGGGTGGATGTGCTCAAATTCCGGGCCTCAAAGATCTCGCGCAGCATGTGCTGGATAAGCAAGTGCGCTTAGGAAAACCAATCCGTCTCACGGGGTTGCCTGATGCCGTCAGTGGTCCGGCTTTCGCCACCACTGCGGGCCTGTTCACCTATATCGCGCAGCGCAGCGGCGAAATGCCCGCGCAAATTATGGCTACTGCCGATCAAGGCAGTCTCTATGACCGCATCCGTATGTGGCTTAAAGAGAATTGGTAAATTTGACATAATTTGAAAACCTCACTATTTTGCACTGTTTTCAATTATTGAGTAAACAGTGATGCCCGCGCAGCCTTTACAAAGGACATTCTGGCAAAGAGCGTTTGACGCGACTTTGGCTGATCATCTCCGCTTCAATAAGCGCTCCAAAAATATTTTTGTAGCCGCGCTGCTCACGGCGAATGACGCAGGTGATAATGGCGCTTCACTAGTTCACGTTGCCTCGCAGATGCGTAAACTCAGAAGTAATAAAGACCTGATGTTCTCTTTGTTTCATCTGGTCAAAAAAATCGACGACATCGTAGACGAAATGGGCCCTGATCAGCGTTTGAGTTTAGGCGAGGCGAAAGAGGGCAACACACCGTGTGATTTTATTGAAAACGGTGAGGCTATTATGCCCGAATATGATGTGGCTATGCGCAAGATGTCGCAGGCTGGCGTGTTGAGTTACGAAGAAGAGGTTGCGTTCAGTAATGTCTATGCGGTGCTTATTCGCGAAGGTGCAAGGGCAACTAAAGTATATGAAGAAACCGGCTGCGCCCGTAGTCGACAGCTTATAACCGAGGCCAATCACCGACTGGCCGAAGTGCTTGGCGTGCATATTCTCCAGCATTGTGTGGCTGACAAGCAAATAGGCGCACTGGCCAAAGACCGTGGCTTGTTTTACGGCGATGTGCCGCGATTGTTTCCAAAAGCCGCAAGGCTCAGCCGCATGGCGGAGTATATAGACGATATGCGCGATGTGCTGATCGATCTGGAACATGAAGCGCAAACGGGAATTGTCTCTCCGAATATTGTGTTGTGTAAGCTGTATGAGCAGGGTGCTCTTTACACATCTGATGGGGTGTTAACGCCTGAGCTTAAAAAATTCTTGCTCGATCATATGAATAATCCGCAAGTTGTTCCTGCTGAAGAATATCCGCAATCATTGAAGGATGCGATCGATCAGTTGCGGGAAGAATACAAAGATCATGCCTTTAAGTTTAACCCTGCCCATCGTGATTTGATGCTGACATGGTGGCGTGTAACAGAGGGCGAAGGCCTGCGTTCTTCAAATCACCCTGATGTAATTTATAAGCAGCAGCGTAACGCTCGAGAGGTCGCACAAGCCACATCAACATTAGAAGTTGCTCAATAAGCGAGTTATCCACAAGATGGTGTGTATTGTTTGTGCACAGGCTCAAGGTGTTGTGTTTTTCTCTAAAAGTTGAATCGGATGAGTCACTTAGCGTGATTCTTTGCAAAAACGTCTGAAGCGATGCTAGACTCATTTTAAGGGTTTTGGGCGAAAACCCTGTGAATCCTAACCAATTTTCGCTTTTCGTACGGAATTTTCTTTCCTACACTAAACAAAACCTACCGCAATTCTTCTGTCATTTAAGAACTGCAAATTTCTTCGGGGACCTAAAAGCTATGATCAACATTAAGATGCAGCAACAGCCTACGGACGCAAACAAACTCTCTCCTAAAATTATCGTGGCCGGTATCGGCGGCGCGGGCGGCAACGCCGTCAACAACATGATCTCTTCAGGTC
>CAYGQG010000005.1:0-16396 GCA_964351955.1 uncultured Micavibrio sp.
GCTCGGGGTCAATGAGCCTTGGCAGACAGTCAAAAAGCGCCAGAAAAGAAAGTTTCCGCGCCGGATCAAAATCCAAAAAAGCAAACTACAAACGCAAATAACGGCGTTTACCCATTTCTGGCAATATCTTCGCTAAGGCTGGAAATTTCGCGATTAATTAGATCCAGATCTTCCGCACGAGACAAACGATGGTCACCATCATCAACAAAAACGATATCAACCTCTGATCCTACGAAGTTTTTCTGGATTTTCACTGCCGATTCCCACGGTACGTCCTTATCCAGCATCCCCTGCACCAAACGGATCGGAAATGTAATGTTTTGCGGCAAAGTCAGCAATAAGTGCTTTTTGGCCTCTTCATAAAAATCTTTGGTAAAAATATACGGCTCATCGCTGTAATCATTCGCGACCTCGGCAACGCCTGTCGCCATCAAATTCGCCTGTTGTTCTTTGCTTAAGCGCGTTTCGAACATCTCTTCGGTAAAATCGGGCGCAGCCGCAATACCGACCAGCCCACGAACAGTCCCGCTACGGGCTTTAGCCAACAATAAAGCAATCCAGCCCCCCATAGACGACCCCACCAACACAGCTGCATGTCCGGGGTACTGACCGGAGATATGATCAAATATATCCTGCGCATCTTGCGCCCAATCACCAATTGTCGAATCTTCAAAAACACCATCGGATTCACCATGACCACGATAATCAAAGCGTAAATAGCCCTGCCCGCGTTTACGGCACTCTTCTTCCATATACGTCGCCTTGGTGCCGTTCATATCCGAACGATACCCGCCACAAAACACAACCAACGGTAATTTCGCGCCCGTATCCGCCGGCGGCGTAAACACATATGCCAAATTTGGCCCGTTATCGCGCTCGAGTATGGAAACTTCATTGGTTTCAACAGCATTCTGCATGTTCATAGCTTGTCCTCTGTCTATGTGATGATTATCGGATATTGTTGCTAAACCTTATTCACCCTATTATAGATAAACGATCTGGGGCGGGCTTGCCAGTCTTAAGCAAACCGTATGTCCCGATAAGGGTGTTCTCAACAAGGCTAATCTTTTAAAGCCCACCAAAACAAAGAAAGACGATAATGAACGGATTTCAAACCCAACCGGTTATTATGCAGATCATCCCGGAGCTAGGTCCCGGCGGTGCGGAACAAGGGTGTATCGACATTGCCGCTGAAATCGTCAAAGGCGGTGCGCAAGCTATCGTCGTATCCAACGGCGGTCAACGCGTGCACGAACTGGAGCGCGTAGGCGCTGTACATATCAACCTGCCCGTACACTCCAAAAATCCCGTTGTCATGTGGCGCAATGTTTCGGCGATCAGAAAATTGATCAACCGCTATAACGTCAACATCGTCCATGTCCGTAGCCGCGCACCCGCATGGAGTGCGTATTACGCCTGCAAAAAGACCAAGGCGCATTTCATCACAACATGCCACGCACCCTATAACATCAGCGGCGAAGCCAAAAAATTCTACAACAGCTCTATCGCGCACGGTGAACGCGTCATTGCAATCTCCAACTATGTGGCAAATTACCTACGTGACCACTATAAGCTGGATGACCGTACAATCCGTTTGATCCCGCGCGGTATCCCGATTGAAAAATTCCACCCCACCGCTGTCACGCCTGAGCGCCTGATCACTCTGGCCCAAGACTGGCGCATACCCGACAGCGCGAATATCGTCATGCTGCCCGGTCGCCTGACCCGCTGGAAAGGACACATGGTCCTGATCGAAGCAATGGAACGTCTGCAAAAAACCGACCTGTTCGCCGTCATTATCGGGTCTGACCAGGGCCGCACCGAATACAGAAAAGAGCTCGAAGAAGCCATCAAGGAAAAAGGATTGGAAGGCCGCGTCCGCATGGTTGACCACTGCAACGACATGCCCGCCGCCTATATGCTTTCAACCATCGTCGTCTGCCCGTCTACCGACCCGGAAGGATTTGGTCGCGTCCCTGTCGAGGCACAAGCCATGGGCCGCCCGATCATTGCCGCAGACCACGGCGGAGCACAGGAAACAATCCTGCGCGGTCAAACAGGTTGGCTCGTACCACCTAGCGATTCAACAGCCCTCGCCGGTGCCATCGAAGAAGCTCTGGGCCTAACCCCGACACAGCGCTCTATGCTCGCAACCCGTGCAATGGCACATATCGCAAGCCAGTTCACAAAAACCCACATGGCAGACCGAACACTGGATGTTTATGCGGAATTGCTTCGTCAGGAATTTGCACCTTCAAACGGCAACAAGCCGTTTCACGAGAGCCAAGAGCGTAATATCGGGATGTCGTGATTATCATGACACAAGAACAACAAAAGATTCTGGTCATCAAACTCGGTGCGCTCGGCGATTTCATTCAAGCCCTCGGCCCGATGGCTGCGATCCGTGAACACCATAAAAACGCACATATCACACTGCTAACGACAAAAGGGTTCCAAGGATTCGCTGAGGAATGCGGGTATTTTGACGATGTCATCATCGACAAGCGCCCAAAAGCTGCAAACATTCTGGGCTGGATATCCTTACGAAAAACGTTGAATAAAAGCCATTTCCTGCGCGTATACGACCTACAAAACAACGACCGCACAACCATGTATTTCAAACTTTTTGCTGCACCTAAACCGGAATGGTCAGGTGTCGCCCCCGGCGCATCACACCGCAATACATCTCAGGAACGTACGGCAGGACACGCCTTTGACGGACACGTCCAGACGCTTACTCTGGCGGGGATCAAAAAAGTCAAAATAGATCGTCTGGAATGGATGAAAGGCGATCTATCGACATTTGCCTTAAAGGAACCTTACGTCCTGCTTGTCCCCGGCTCCGCACCCGAAAGACCGGAAAAAAGATGGCCCGCAGAAAAATACGGACGCTTTGCCAAACTGATCCACTCCATGGGCTACCAACCCGTATTGCTCGGCACACAAGCCGAAGCGGATGCCACACAAAAAATTGCTGCAGCCTGCCCCGAGGCCCTAGACCTGACAGGCAGAACAAATCTGCACCAAATTGCAACACTCGGCAGAAATGCTGCAGCAGCCATCGGCAATGACACAGGCCCGATGCATTTAATCGGCGCAACATCTTGCCCTTCGCTCGTTTTATTTTCCAAGCACAGCAACCCCGTGCGCCACGCGCCAAAAGGTGAAAATGTAAACGTTATCCAAAAAGAAGATTTAGCTGACCTAAAAGGCGAAGAAGTTCTACAGCACTTCAAACCGCGTGAAGAACCGACAAAACAATCATCAACAATGCATTGAAATTAGCCGAAGTTTTTGGTCTCTGGGCAATACATACCATGCAGGCATGTAAGCAATTCTTTTACATCACTAGAATTAAGAGAGTAATAAATCGTTTGCGCATCGCGTCTCGTTTTAACAAAGCCGTCACGACGCAAACGGGCCAAATGCTGCGATAGTGCAGACTGGCTCAGTCCGATCATTTCTTCAAGAGCACCAACACTTAACTCACCGTGTTCGTCATTATAGAGTGCACAAATGATCATCAAACGGCGTTCGTTTGATAATGCTTTGAGCGTCTTGACAGCCCTTTTGACTTTTTCATCTACAGGTTTTTCTTCCATAATTAAATGCGTGTCTTGAACTCGTTAAATGTTCACAGCAACAAATGTAGCTATTTAAAAATAAATTTATAAAAACTCAAAAAAATTCTAGAGGTATGCATATACGCCGTATCCGACAAGCACGCAACCTTAAATTAGCATAGATATTGTACAAAATTCAATCAGAACACTATTAATTTTTTTATCTGTTTTTTTTCAACCTCTTGCTGAGAACGGCATTTTCGTTAAACTGTAAAAAACTTCTGAGCAGAGAATCACTTTGGACACACTTAAACGTCGCGGCTTAATGTATATATTGTCTTCACCTTCAGGTGCAGGCAAAACCACCATAACGCGTGAATTACTAAAGAAAAACAAAGATTTGGTAGCCTCTGTCTCTGCAACAACAAGGCCGCGCCGCGCCGGTGAAGTTCACGGACAAGATTACTTCTTCGTCAGCAAAGATGAATTTCGTGAAATGGTCGATAACAGCGAAATGCTGGAACACGCAAAAGTGTTCGAAAACTACTATGGAACACCCCGCGCACCGGTAGAAGAGGCACTCCAGAACGGAAAAGATGTTATTTTCGACATTGACTGGCAAGGCACACAACAACTTTTCGAACTGGCTGCCGAAGATTTAGTCCGTGTATTTTTACTACCGCCATCCAGACAAACTCTCGAAAAACGCTTACGTGATCGCTCGCTTGATACCCGCGAAAGTGAAGAACAAATTCGTGGGCGCATGTCCAAAGCCGCGGATGAAATGTCGCACTATACCGAATATGACTACGTCATCATCAATAGCGATATAGAAAAAGCCGTTGAGCAAGCGCAGCTTATTCTGGATGCCGAAAGGATCAAACGCCGTCGCGTTGTCGGCCTGTCCGATTTCGTAAGAGGATTAATGAGTGGCCTTTAAATCTGTTTCGCGAGCGCGATAAAACTGGCAACACTTAATTCTTCAGCTCTGGCTTCCGGCTTCAAACCAAGCTTTTCAAAATAATCAACATACCCCTTCAAAGTAGAACGGATCATCTTTCTACGCTGACCGAACGCTTGGGCTGTTAATCCTTCAACGGTTGCAAATTGCGGCGCATCGCCGTCAAGAGCCTTGGGAACAAAACGCACAACACTGGATTTAATTTTAGGCGGCGGCGTAAACGCCGATGGTGGAATTTCCATCACCGCTTTCGCATCACACAACCACTGCGAAATCACAGATAACCGACCATAGGTTTTATTGCCCGACTGGGCGCAAATACGCTGCGCCACTTCCTTTTGAAACATCAAAATCATTTCATCAAAACAACCGGGTGTCTCACGCAAATTTTTGAGCCAGCCCAACAACAATGGTGTCGCAATATTATACGGAAGATTGGCTGCTATCACGCGTGGCCCATCGCACAATGATTGAATATCAAGCTCCAGCGCGTCTTGCTGTATAATCTCCAAACGGCCTTGCGCTGCGTCTTTCAGACTTTGCAGAGCCTCAACAGCGCGCGGATCATATTCAACGGCAATCACCTTTGCAGCATCACTTTTTAGCAACGACCGCGTAAGACCGCCCGGACCCGGCCCGATCTCAATAACAGTCTTTCCGGCAAGTTCCCCTGCTTGCCTGACAATTTTATCGGTTAAATTTTGATCGAGTAAAAAATTTTGCCCGAGCGACTTTTCAGCACGCAAATCATGCTGCGAGATAACCTCCCTTAACGGAGGCAAATTTTCAATAACCTGAATATGGGTATCAGAGGGCAAGACGATTATCGATGAAGGATGTCGCTTTAAGGTCCAGCAAATAGCGCTGCGCCTGACGTTCAAGACGCATCAATCCAAGGCGTGAACCTACATCATCACGACTTGGAAGATTTTCTGCCGTCAAAACGCGTTGCTCGCGCACATTCAAAATATGGAATCCGGACGATGTACGAACTGGGTCACTAATGCCGCCGGTTTCAATAAGCGGCAACACCGCATCCAACTCTTCATCGAGCTGCCCTTGCGTAATCCATCCCAGATTACCGCCTTGTTCCGCACCGGCAGATTTTGAAAATTGCTGCGCCACGCGAAAGAACGGCGCTTTACCACCACGAATTTCCTGCACCAGTTTACGCGCAAGATTACGGCTTTTATTCTCGTCATTCGCACTATCAATGGGCAGAAAAATTTCCCCGACCAGATATTCCGATTTACCGGTATTGCTCTGTAGACGCTCCATGAAATTATCAATGTCACCGTCTGTAACCGTTATCTGTGGCCTGATCGCCGCTTGCACAACCTTGCCCCATGCAATCTGCGCACGGATCTGGTCACGCATAGTAGACAGCTTCAACCCGCTGGCTTGTATACGCTTACGAAATTCCTGCGGGTCCAGCTCGTTCTGCTGCGCAATTGTATCAATACCGACTTCTACTTCTTCCTGTGCCACTGAAATATCCAGACGACGCGCTTCTTGCAAACGGATTTGCTCGTCAATAAGCGCCTGCACAATCTGCGGACGCAGCTTTTCTTGGGTGTCCTTGGTGTTTGGCAAACCTGATGAAACCATAATCAACATCAAGCGATCATGAACATCGGAATGGGTAATGGCATCTTCATTCACTACAACAGCAACCCCCTCCTGCATAGCCGAAGCAGGGGCGTGCGCCATGCCGTAAACAACAACAGCAAACAAGGGCAATAAGAATTTCAGAATTTTACGCATAATAATATTCACCAAATTTGATAAAAGAATAACGCCGTTTAACCGACTTTAAAAACCGAGTAGCGTCCGCCGGGTCGATAAGTTTCCAGATAATGCGGCAAAACAACATCCATCCCTGTGGGCTCAATGTCTAAATCTGCAAATCCAATCGCACCATCCGCAACCACGTTATCTGATTTTAAAAGCTCAACCTGATCCATCGTTAATGGCGGCACGGGCAGCAAGCTTAACAAACGCGCCTGCACCTTGGCAATCGGGTAGGATAAAGTCACCAAAAGACGCTTACGACCAGTATATTCAAACAAACGCTCATAAATTTCTTTGAACGTCACTTTCTCCGGCCCGCCCAAATGATAAACTTTGCCTTGCGTCGCGGAGTCTTCAAGGCATTGAATAGCCGCATCCGCAACATCACCGACAAATACGGGCTGGAACTTAGTCTCCCCGCCGCCGATCAACGGCAAAGCCGGTGCATAACGGGCCATTTCGGCAAATTTATTGAAAAAATCATCGCCTTCGCCAAATACAACACTCGGTCGTAAAATCGTTGCTTTCGGGAAATTGGCCTGCACCGCCTTTTCACCTTCCAGCTTGGTTTGCGCATATTTGGCCTGGCTATCTTCCACACCAAGCGCAGAAACATGCACAAAAGCCTTAATAGTATTCTTCGCACAAGCCGTAGCAATCCGCGCAGGCACATCAACATGCGCATGCTGAAAACTCTGCTTCCCTTTTTTCTCGTATAAAAGGCCAACACAATTCACAACATAATCACAGCCCTGTACGGCGCTCTTAATACTATCCGCATCGTTATAATCGCATTGCACGGGCACAACCTGCCCTACAACACCCGCAGGGCGAAGAAAATACGCACGCTCGGGCACACGGGTCGCAACCTTGATCGTCACACCACGCTTCGCCAGTTCGCGAACGATCTGGCGACCGATAAATCCTGTACCTCCAAAAATGCAAGCTGTCTTGTTATTCATGGTTTTGCCATATCCCTAATAGATTACTGGGGTTTATTGCTTGATAATATGAACTTTCATACGCCCAAAAACCAGTATCTTTTGCGGAAAAAGGCTGAAACTTTCCCGTTAATGATGCGAATATTGAATATATGAGCAAAAACTTACTCCTTACCGGCGTTATTATGGGCCTGATCGTATTTTGGGCGACATCACTTCATGCGCGCTTTGGTAGTTTTAATACGAACGACATGAACAAACCCGTCGTTATCGAGTTATTTACCTCGCAAAGCTGCTCTTCCTGCCCACCTGCCGATGAAAATCTCGCTAAACTGGCCGAAAATCCAAACGTCATCGCGCTGGGTTTCCATGTAACCTATTGGGATCATCTGCACTGGAAAGACACACTCAGCCATCAATTTGCAACCGATCGCCAACGCGCCTATTCACGCTATGTCGGCAAAAGCCGTGTCTACACGCCACAAATGATTGTGAACGGTACACGCGAATTCGTCGGCTCGCGCGGCGGTGATATCGCCAACGCGCTCAAAGCCGCCAATACGATAGAACCTATAACCGTATCCGTCAGCAACGATAACATACTCACCATCGACCTTCCGACTATCGAAAACGACACGTACACCCTCTGGATCGCAGGTATTAAACACGAAACCACACAGAGCATAGGTTCAGGTGAAAACAGCGGAAAAACGGTCACTTATAAAAACGCCGTGATCGAATACGCCTCCGGCGGTGACTGGAACGGCAACGGCGATACCCGCCAACTCGAAGGTTTTGATAATAAAGAAATCGATGCCTATATCGTCATCGCGCAAAAATCAGGCTACGGTCCGATCAACGCGGCAGGGCAAAGCAATTAACACCTAGTCGTGCTTCTCGACAAAACTATCCATTACCCGTTTTTTACCTGAATGATCAAAATTGATATCCAGCTTATGCCCATCAATATTGATGATCTTCCCGTACCCGAATTTATCATGGAAAACACGGTCGCCGCGCGCAAACACCGTACCGTCTTCACTACGGGTTTTACGGTCATGCACCTGACGCTTTTGAACCTTGGGCGCAAAACCCGACGAATCCCAATGCGACGAACGTCCCGCACCAGATAACCCCATATCGTTACTGACCTCGACGTAATCTTTGGGCAATTCATCAACGAAACGCGACGGGATCGCATTCACAAACTGTCCGTACATACGGCGATTTGCAGCAAAGGAAATATACGCCCGCTTCCGCGCCCGCGTTATCCCGACATAAGCCAAGCGGCGCTCTTCCTCTAAACCTTTAATTCCATTCTCATCCATTGAACGCTGTGATGGGAATAAACCTTCTTCCCAACCGGGCAAGAACACCGCATCAAACTCCAGCCCCTTCGCCCCGTGCAGAGTCATGATCGTGGCAAAATCACCACCCGCGTTATCCTGATTTTCCAGCACCAGCGCCACATGCTCCAAAAACTCGGGCAAACTCTCATATTCCTGCATGCCCGAAATCAATTCCTTCAGGTTCTCGATACGCCCCGGTGAATCAGGGTTCTTATCCTGCTTCCACATCTCCATATAACCGGATTCTTCTATAACCTGCGCCGCCAACTCGGCATGATCCATCGAATCAACCAAGGTGCGCCAGCGATCAAAGTCATCCAGCAACTTCATCAATGTGGTTTTTACCTTCGGACGAAGCTCATCCGTCTGTGTTAGATCCATAATCGAATCGTAGAGGCAAATCCCCTTCGCACGGCCATACGCGTACAATGTCTGTACTGTCGCATCACCAAGCCCGCGTTTGGGCGTATTAATAATCCGTTCCAGCGCCAGATCATCCGCACGCTGCGCAATCACCCGTAAATACGCCAGCGCATCACGAATCTCCATTCTCTCGTAAAATCGCGGACCGCCCAAAACTTTGTAAGGCAAACCAAGCTGGATAAACCGTTCCTCGAATTCACGCGTCTGAAACCCCGCACGGACAAGGATAGCAACTTCCTTCAATGACCACTGCTTGCGCTGTAGCTGTTCGATCTCCTCCCCGATCCAGCGCGCTTCGGCTTGCCCGTCCCACAATCCGCGCACCTGAAGCTTTTCACCGTCCCCGGCTTCACTCCACAGCTCCTTGCCCAATCGTCCTTCGTTATTGGCAATCACCGCATGCGCGGCTTTCAGAATATTATTGGTCGAACGATAATTCTGCTCCAAGCGGATAACACCCGCCCCGGCAAAATCCTTTTCAAACTTCAGAATGTTTCCAACTTCCGCACCGCGCCAACCATAGATCGACTGATCATCATCCCCAACGCAGCAAATATTATTCGACCCCTGCGCCAACAGCCGCAACCACAAATACTGCGCCACGTTCGTATCCTGATACTCATCAACCAGAATGTATTGAAACCTACGATGGTATTCATCAAGCACATTCGGATCGCTTTTCAGGATCGTAATCATGTGCAAAAGCAAATCACCAAAATCGCACGCATTGATCGCGCGAAGCCGCCCCTGATATTGCTGGTACAGCAAATGCAATTTACCGTCGGCAATATCACCGACATCATCATTACCCACCTGATCCGGCGTTAATCCACGATCTTTCCAGCGATCAATGTAATTAATCATCGCTTTCGGCACCCATTTTTTGGTGTCGACATCGTTTACTTCCATCAATTGCTTGAGAAGCCGCACCTGATCATCAGGATCAAGAATGGTGAAATTACTCGACAGCCCGACCAGATCCGCATGTTTGCGCAACATCCGCGCCGCCAGAGAGTGAAACGTCCCCAGCCACCAGCCTTCAACCGGTGCACCGTTCAACAACCCACTCACACGCTCTTTCATTTCCTGCGCTGCCTTGTTGGTAAAGGTCACCGCTAGAATCTGCGATGGATACGCTCGTCCCGTTTGCAGCAAATGTGCAAGACGCGTCGTCAAAACCCGTGTTTTACCCGTACCCGCACCCGCCAGAATCAGCAACGGCCCGTCCAACGTTTCCACGGCCTGAGTCTGCTCGGGGTTTAACCCTTGCATATATGGCGGTAAGGCAGCATCGGATGGAGAAGGCATAGCAGGAGATTCACGCATAAGGGTAGATCAATCAGTTTTAAAAAACTTCGGACAGCCCGAAATCACATCAAGGAATTAAGCTTGTTTTTTCTCGCCTTTAGACGGCGCAGCGGCAATTTGATTTCTGCCGTTATGTTTCGCCGTATACAAGGCAGAATCAGAACGCTCGATCAGCTTATCGATATCTTCGCCCATCGTATATTCGGCAACACCGCCCGAAAGCGTCACACGACCAAGCGTATCACCCGTATTACGGTTCACCAGCTCCTTGGCTTGCACGACTTTACGCAAAGAATCAGCAACTTTGATGCCGCCTTGCAATGTCGTTTGCGGCAGGATAATCGCAAATTCCTCACCGCCATAACGTGCTGCCACATCACGGCCTTTAACACCATCAGTAAGGGTTTTCGCCACTAAACGCAGAACCTGATCACCGACCTGATGACCAAATGTATCGTTAAAAGATTTGAAATGATCAATATCCAGCAAGACAAGGCAGAATGTTACTTCTTCACGCTGTGCCTCTTCAGCAATACGCAAAATCTCTGAATCAAAGGCCTTACGATTGGCAAGATTGGTTAAACCATCCGTCATCGCCTGCTGCTTCACCAGCTCCAGATCACGTTGTAATTCCTGCATCACAACCGTAGAACGCTCTAGCTCTTCTTCAAGTTGCTGGTTCTGTTCCAAAACATTGCGCGTATTACCAATAATCGTCTGCAATGTCTCTTTCATTTCCTCTGGCGAACTTTCTTCATTCAAGTTGCCACTCACATTCTGTAAGACTTCGCTATATTCATGCGTCATCGCCTTAACACTGCCAACACGCTCTTTAACGCCCTTGATTGTTTCCTGAATTTGATCGCCTGCCTGACGGACGCGCTCGTTCTCTTTGCTGTCGCTTAAAAACCGCTGATGCAGCTCGCTACAAATATCATCCGTAATTTTCTGCTTATTCGCGATCAGAATATCGATCGCGCGCACGACTTCGGTATCGGCGCTGGCATAATACACGTACCACAGCTCAAAGTTCTGCGGTACGGGCGATAATTCTTCCTTGTGAATCCTCTCAAGGGCTTCACTGGCAAATTCATTGGCTTTTTCTTTTGAATGTGAATACTGCACTGAATCTAATTTTGTCTTTATTTTGTATTATTGGAGCTTATCAAGCGGTCCTGCATCGCAAAAGATAATTCTATTACATCCGTGATAAAAAGTCGTTTATATCCGTCACGTCGTCAAATTTATCAAACAATGATTGAGGGTCACTATACATAAAATGTTCAGCGTGGCAATGACTGAACTGTTCTAAAAGATTATCCCAAAACCCGTTGCTATTAAGCAGCCATATGGGTTTAGCGTGCAGACCTATCTGTTTCCATGTCAAAATCTCGAAAAACTCTGCCAAAGTGCCCAAACCGCCCGGTAAAATAAGAAAAGCATCGGATAAATCGGCCATTTTCTTTTGCCGGTCATGCATATCCTCGGTGATATGCAATTCCGTGAGATTTTGGTGCTGGCGTTCCTGCCCCGACAACACTTTGGGAATAACACCCGTAGCCAACGCACCTCGATCGAGCACAGAATCTGCAACGCGGCCCATAACACCGCCCGCAGCACCGCCATAGACCAGACGCATACCGTGATCGGCAATCATGCGACCAACATCATCACCCAGCTGATAATATTGTTCATCCAGCTTGGCTGAAGACGCGCAAAAAACACATAAAGACCGAATAGCCGCCGAAGACGCGTTACTCGTTGAAGACATAGTTTTCACCGTTCCAATAAACGGTTACGGGGGGACATTGCGCCCCTTGATCTCTGATTTTACGCTCCACCACCAAACGCTTGTTACAGCCTTCCGCCACAACAACCGGTTCAACGGGATCGGTCTTACCTTCAGAATCGGTAGCCACCTCTTCCTCAGCAGATTGTTCTTCGGCATTAAACGAGAAAACCACAACACCGCTGCAACGGAGCTGCCCATCAGGGCTCTGCTCGGAAATTTTCGCCACGCCTGTAATCAAATTCAGCAGGGTATTCTGCGGCTTGCCCGTATGCGGGTTTTCGGAAATCGCCAGAACGGTTTCGTAATCGGATACCTCTTCATTAAACACAATGCCGGAAAGTACGAATTCATCATCACCGTCACAATCAAGATCACCATTATGCGTACCGCCATATTGCCAGTAGACATCCTGATACTGTTCAGCCAACGCATTAATCCAGCGCGGCTGCTGCGCATTCGGCGGCTCACCCAATGTAGGCGACCCCGTCTCCGAAGCGACTGTTCTTTGAATGGCTGTGATACGCTCACGTGTTAACCGTGCCTGACATTTCAGCCCTTCAATCCGCTTCAACGCCTCGGTACTCAACGCCTCGACTTCCGCCGCACATTCTTGGTCACGATATTCAATCCAGAGCTTTTGTAGCGTTTCAATATCCTTCAGCGCTTCACCTGATTTTTTCGTGCTCAATGCTCTGAAAACTTGATTGAGAGTTTCCTGCGCCTTTTCATGGCTATGCGTCAGGCAACGCATAACATCCGCCGAAGTGCTGGCGGTCTGACAATCCTCATTGGCCAACGCGATAGAGCTTGGCCACACAAGGCTTAAAAGTAAAAAACAATATAAATATATACGCATGAATCACGGCTGTTGCTTAGACAACCATGTATATCAGATGTTTAAAGAAAATAAAGAGTGAGAAATGATTAAGCGCCCATTGGAATGGTAGCATCAACAGCCGCACCGGCACGGGCTAACTCAAGCAACTCGCTTTCACGGTTCAAACCACCGGACTCGGGAGAGTCTGTTTTATCAAGGCCGCCGCTGATAATCGCTGCACGAACTTCCGGTGGAAGTGCGCTGATATTGAGACGTCCAACAGCTGCTGCATCCGCCTGTGCTCCGACAACACCTTCATCAAGCGCAGCCGAAACGATAAGAATTCTATCTGTCGCATCCGCCTCAAGATTTTCAATAGAGGCTTCTTCACCCGTTGCATCTGCAAGAGCAAGAACAGCATCATTAACACCGGATTCACGACCATGATGAGAAGCGGCAGCTTCAAGATGCGCTTCCGCAGCCATAAACTGTTCCCATTCAGGCTGGTCTTCAGGTGGTAGCAAAGCCTGTTTGAACAATTGTACAAGCTCATGATCTTTTGCATTCTCAAGAAAATCTTGATCCAGATTATTAGCAATAGCCGGCGGCGCTGTAACTTCGCCAGACAAAGGATCGCGTGTAGGTGTCAAAAGTGTGCGCATTTGGTCAGCCAGCTTGGCCTCTTGTAGAGGCGTTAACTTACCTGCGATTGAACGAACATCATTAATACCGTCAGCTACGCTTGTTGCCGCAGCAACAGCCTGCAAACCAACCTTGGCCATACCCGCATCAACAGCCATATCGGCCATTTCGGTTTTAACAATCGGCATGTAACTGGCATCTGCCGCTTTTTGATCATAACCAAGATTTTCCGCACCTTGTGACAACGCTTCCTGAAGTGGGCGCTGCATATCTGTAACGGCTGATCTGAAACTTTCGCGGCGCTGATCCAGCGTCTCGCCTTTTCCACCGACTGTAGCGGCAGCATCAACGTTAACACCTGCGCGATCACCGAATTGATCCGCATTCGTAACACTTGGCATATCTTTTGTGAAATCTGTACCTGTCAGCTTTGTGACGGCGGTCTGTGCTACTCCGACGGAGGCAAGACCTTCAAGCGCACTTCCGGCTTTATCGAGCGCAGTTTTACTGTCCGCGCTAACGCCGAATGTTTGCATCAATTGAATAGGATTTACCCTGTATCCTAGTGAACCTGGAGTTGTATTCACATTACACCCTTTATTTTTTTGTTATTATTAGTATAGGTTTTAGTCGTTAATTTTTGGTTACCGAAAACTGTTTGCCCTTTGTTTTCAGGGCTTTGTACTGAATAAAATATACCAAACATACGCAGAATCCATTAAATAAATTCATTTTTATATGGTAAATCAATGCCTTGCAAGCAGATTATGCAATCGCGGTGCGGCGGTAACTCAACGCCTCCGCGATATGAATTTTTCCTATTTTTTCAATATTTTGCCCTGTACGCACAGATTCAAGATCGGCAATCGTACGTGCAACACGGATAATCCGGTAATAACCACGTGCCGATAATTTCGCGCTTTGCATCGATTTTTCCAATAGTTCCTGCGCATTTGCATCGAAAACCCCGATATTCTCCAAAACTGCGCCTTCCGCCTGTGCATTTAAGCCATAATCAACGTTATAACCCTGATAACGCTCATTTTGAATATTCCGTGCTGCTGCCACCCTCGCCGCCACCATCGATGAGGATTCGCCGGCAGGAGCATTCAAATCCGCCACTTCAACCGCAGGAACATCAACCTGCAAATCCATACGGTCCAACATCGGCCCTGAAATTTTCGACTGATAATCTCCTGCGCAACGCGGCGCTTTGGCGCATTCCAGATCGGGATCACCCAAATGCCCGCATCGACAAGGATTCATCGCCGCTATTAATTGAAAATTCGCAGGAAAACGCACATGCAGATTCGCCCGTGCGATTAACGCTTCGCCGCTTTCGAGAGGTTGTCGCAACGATTCCAGCGTTCCGCGCGCAAATTCAGGCAGCTCATCGAGGAACAGCACCCCGTTATGCGCCAAACTGATCTCCCCCGGCTTTACCCGCTGCCCACCGCCAATAAGCGCGGGCAAGGATGCCGAATGATGCGGATCACGAAACGGACGATGCTGTAGCAACCCGCCATCAGGCAACGAACCCGCCAAAGAATGGATCATTGAAACTTCCAGCGCTTCTTTCGGATTAAGCGGCGGCAATATCGCAGGCAGGCAAGATGCGAGCATCGACTTCCCCGAACCGGGCGGCCCGATCATCAATAAGTTATGCCCTCCGGCGGCGGCGATCTCTAACGCACGCTTTGCACTTTCCTGCCCCTTTACCGATGCAAGGTCGGGCAAGCCCCGCGCCACATCATCCTGCAACCGCGCTTCGGGGCGGTTCATCACCTGCGTGCCTTTAATGTGATTAATCAGCTGCAATAAATCATTCGGCGCAAGAATATCCAGATCCCCCGCCCATGCCGCTTCGCCGCCGCAATCAAACGGACAGATCAAACTATTATCATTTGTTGCTGCATGCATCGCCGCGGGCAAAATCCCCGCCACCGCCCGAATGGATGCGTCGAGCGACAACTCGCCAAGCACCACACAACGCTCCAGCTCTTCTTTGGGAATAACCTCCATCGCTGCCAATAACCCCAGCGCGATAGGTAAATCAAAATGACTCCCCTCCTTCGCCAGATCGGCGGGTGCCATATTCACAGTCAATCTTTTAGGGGGCAAAGTAATACCGAGCGCATGCAACGCCGCACGCACACGTTCCTTGCTTTCGGCAACGGCTTTATCGGGAAGGCCAACAATGGTAAAGGCGGGCAAGCCGTTACTGATCTGCACCTGCACATCAACAGGCTGAACATCAATGCCCTGAAACGCGACAGTGTTAATCCGCGCGACCATCTAGAATCTCCCCCAAAATGAAACTTATAATTGTCTTATGGCATAAGTTTTCACAAAAATATACGCCGTTAACGCCGCCTTAACTTTTACAGTTTAATACGGGAGATGTAGCGCAAATAAAAACAACAAAAACCGCGCAAAACTATGGAAAACCAAGGCTTTTACGTAACAAGCCGTTGCATGAAAAGAAAGAGTATAGAAGGTGAAGACAATGTTGAGTGATAGAGATTTAGCCCTGCTGACAAACCGTTTGCAAATCCCCCTAATTGTTCAGGACATCCAAAGCGGCCGTGGCATGTTAAGCCCCGACGTTGAATATGGCCTCCACGAGATTTTAAGTGATTACCAGCCCGATGCGGCGCTGCTCTGTATTGCATTGAGCGCGCGTAAGGTCGCGATGGCCAATTTGGAAATGGCCCCGACAATGGCCGTCATGAAAATTGAAGCCGACCGCATTCTGGCCGACTACGCCGAATTATGGATGAGCCACGCAGCGCGTCGCCCGATCCACAAT
>CAYGQG010000005.1:16406-29412 GCA_964351955.1 uncultured Micavibrio sp.
ATCCACAATGATGATTTATTCGAAACACTGGAAAATATCCCCGAAGACCTCGAAGCGATGAGTGAGCTTCTCGAAGTCAACACAGCCGTCCTTAGTCAGAAGAACGAAGAAGTTGCAGGTCTATGTGAAATTCTTGCCGTACAGGCGCGGGCACATGTAATCGTTGCGGAAACCTTCATCGAGGTATTGGACATGGCCAATGGCGATGATGATGCCTTGCCATTCGCAGACGCAGTTCCTGTCGGTTCCAACGATAACGTGATCGCGTTCCCCGGAACATACACGGCACAATAAAATTTAAACAGTCTTCCTCCAGACGAAAACGGGCTTTCTTTTTGAGAGTCCGTTTTTCAATGCCCGATAGAATCTAGCTCTTTGAAACCATGAAGCCGATTTTCGCGCCGCCCAAAAGATGGAGATGGAAATGCGGCACTTCCTGCCCGCCGTGGTCGCCCGTATTCGCAATGGTCCGAAAACCGTTTTCAAGCAAACCTTCCTGATCGGCAACCAGGGCAACAGCCTTGTAAAACCCGCCTAACTCCTCCGCACTCGCATTCATCCCGAAATCATCAATCGAAACATACCGACCGGTTGGAATCACCAGAATATGCTTCGGTGCTTGCGGTGCTATATCATGGAACGCCAGCGCGTAATCGTCGCGGTATACTTGGTTACACGGAATTTCCCCGCGCAGGATTTTTGCGAAAATATTCTCGTCATCATAAGTGTACGTGCCGGGCATAGTGAAAAAGTCCTTTTCTTAGCGTTGCGATGCTCCTATATAAAACACATGTTTTTAACCATGCTCAAATCAAAACTGCACCGCGCAACCGTAACGCAAAGCGATTTGCATTACGAAGGCTCGATAACGATTGACCGCGACCTAATGGATGTCGGTGAAATTTTGCCTTTTGAGCAAGTCGATGTTTTGAACATCAACAATGGCGAGCGCTTCACTACCTACGCTATCGAAGGCAAACGCGGCAGCGGCATCATCGGCATTAACGGCGCGGCGGCACGACTGGTTCAAGAGGGTGATCTGGTGATCATCTGTTCCTATACCCAGATCGAAAAAGAAAAAGCCCGCAATTATAACCCGACGGTTATCTTGCTGAATGAAAACAACGAGCCAAAAGCGGCTTAACTAGCGCATTCCACAAATTATATCAGGACAATTTTCCGTCGTTCTATACGGATGGAACGGATCTGCGCCGTCTATCGGCGGCGGATATGTCGGCAATGTTTGAACAGGTTCAGGCGCAACAGGCGCTTCAAGCCCCGGCCATTCCGCCGAATGTCTCTCAAACACCAAACCCGCTAACTGACGGTTGGCCATTGCTGCTTGCGATGATGTCGGCGCACCCATAACGATAGTAATAACCCGCTTCCCGTCCAGCACAGCCGAACCAAGATTATGTGCGCCCGATGAACGTAAACGCCCCGTCTTAATGCCATCCGCTTCGGGCATATTCAAAAATCGGTTAAAACTGCGCAATTCCCGTCCACGCATTTCCGTTTCCGTCATACCGTAACGATCATAATGATCGGCATATTCATTGATAAGATGCCGCGCCATATTGCACATATCAATCGCGGACGAGCGTTGCTCTGCATGATAATACCCTGTGGGGTTACGCAAAACCGTGTGCTCACACCCTATGGCATCGGCTTTATTCTGCATCGCTTCTATAAAACTCTTCCCCGTACGCTCTTCATACAACGCGGCGAGCATCAAAGCTGGCTCGTTCATAGATTGTAGAATTTTGAGCGTCAAAGCCTCATCAACCGTAAGCGTAGTAAACCCGTGATAGCTCAAAAATCGATGACTACCGTTTTCCTGCCTATCCACCGTACAGGTCATCGCGCGCGTAACGCTTATCTCGTCTTCCAAATCAATAACCCCGTCGCGCAAAGCATCATAAATCACCATATCCCCAAACGGTTTGACCAAAGAGGCCGGAATACGGGAAGTATCGGAGTCACGTGCACGCAATATGCGGCCCGTTTCGGCCTCTATAGCCAGTGTTGAGGATTGAGTGTTGCGCTCAACAACATTGAGCGTACGTGTGCTGGGCGCGGCCTGAGCGCTTTCCGCAAAAAGCGGTGCAAAACCGGCAGCAACAAATCCAGCGCCCAATTGACGCAAAAAATCTCGACGTGTTTGTCCCATAGCGCGGGATTATAGAATATGACAAATAAAAAGCAAGGAAATTAGCGCGGCTTAAAACCTAAGAACTGCGTGACGCTTTTTCGTCATGACCGCCAATGCCAAAACGCTGCTCCAACACCGCAAAAACCTCGTTCGGCTCGATGTCATGATGCGCGAGCAATACAGTCAGGTGAAACAGCAAATCTGCACTTTCATTGACCAACGCCTTTCGAATTTCGGGATCATCCGCCGATTTTTCCAGACGAAGCCCTTCAACAATCGTTTCTTCGGCTTCCTCACGAATTTTTTCTGAAATCTTGGCAGAGCCTTTGGCGTACAGGCTCGCAACGTAAGAGCTTTCAGGATCAGCTTCTTTGCGCGCCAACAATACACCGTATAATTTATCCAAGATATGCATCGCTTAAATCCTAACCTCTAGTCCGGCATCAATCATCGCCTGCTTGGCTTCATGAATTGTATACTCCCCGAAGTGAAAAATCGATGCCGCGAGTACGGCGCTCGCATGCCCTTCTTTGACACCATCAACAAGATGATCCAGCGTACCGACACCACCCGACGCAATAACAGGAACAGGGACAGCATCCGAAACCGCACGCGTCAGCGGCAAATTAAACCCTTGCTTCGTGCCGTCGCGGTCCATAGAGGTCAGCAGAATTTCACCCGCCCCGTATTCAGCCATACGTACAGCCCATTCAACCGCATCAATGCCCGTACCTTTACGCCCGCCATGCGTAAAAATCTCCCAACCCTCGCTGCCGTCTTCCTTCGCCTTGGCATCAATGGCAACGACAATGCATTGATTGCCGCATTTATCAGCGGCCTCTTTAACAAAGTCGGGGTTTTTAACGGCAGCAGAATTAATCGACACTTTATCCGCACCTGCATTCAACAAATTACGAATATGCGAAATTTCAGAGATACCACCGCCCACCGTCATCGGCATAAACACTTCATTCGCGACCTCTTCGACCATATGAATGATTGTATCGCGCCCTTCATGCGTGGCGGTAATGTCTAAAAAACACAGCTCGTCAGCACCTTGGTTGTTATAAACCTTGGCTTGCTCGACCGGATCACCGGCATCCACAATATCGACAAAATTCACGCCCTTAACAACGCGGCCTTTATCAATGTCCAGACAGGGAATAATTCGGGTTTTCAACATAGGGAATATGTATAGGAACTGGTGTGCACTGACAACTGCTTTAAGGTGGCAGCCGCGTTAACGCTGACCATCGGCTATTGGCATTGTAATCATATTGGCACCGCGATCTTCGTCATACCTAACGCGAGCCCCTTCCAATCGTGTCAATGCAGACTGCACGTACTGACGACTCTCACCATGAAGGCGGGCGACTAGATCAGCTTGGTTTTCTGCCTTTTGAAACCAGTCGATCGACAACGTCACATTACCGATTCTCTTGCCATCAACTTTCACACCAGCCTTGTCCAGCTCGTTAAAAGCACGACGAAGGTCGCTCATCAGCGTTGTTTGCTGTTTGACGTTAAGACCGCGCGCACTTTCGGTGAAAAGAGCGCCCATCGCGCTGTCATAGCGAATTTTTTTCATAGTCTTCAACCTTCGTTAGCGGGGTTTTAGCCAAGCAGAAAAAAAAGCGCAAGAAAAATATGGAAATTGACTTAGGCAGCGACACCTAAGGCTGCTTTAGGATCGATACGCTTATCGTAAAACGCTTTGCCGACAATCACCCCATTAAGACCATGACTGATGCTGGCCGCTTTAACAGCCTCAATATCAGCCAGAGACCCCGCGCCGCCCGAAGCAATAACGGGAATAGAGGTCGCCTCCGCCAGCTTTATTGTCGCCTCGACATTCACGCCCTTGCCCGTACCGTCACGATCAATATCGGTATAAATAATCGCAGCTACACCAGCGTCTTCAAATAAACGCGCCAACTCGACCGCCTGAATATTCGAGCCGTCAACCCAGCCATCAACCATCACTTCACCATCCAGCGCATCAATACCAACAGCAATTTGGTCAGGGAATTGATGGCACGCCCATTTGACCAACTCAGGATTGCGTACCGCCGCCGTTCCCAGAATAACGCGGCTAACGCCTGCTTCGATCCAGTGCTCGATTTGACTTTCATTACGGATACCGCCGCCAAGCTGCACCGGAATATCAATGTCTTTAAGAATAGCGCGCACTGCGGAATGATTTTTCGGAATACCCTCAATTGCACCGTCCAGATCAACGATATGCAACCAGTTAAACCCAGACTGCACCCATTCCAGCGCTTGCGCCGCCGGATCGTCGTTATATACCGTATCGCGGCTCATATCGCCTTGCACGAGCCTGACACATTTGCCGTCTTTGAGGTCTATTGCGGGGTAAATAATCATGGGCGCGACCCTACAAGGCTATGAAAACGCATGCAAGCCCAAACACACGGTCACACACACTAAAACCGCATAACAGATATGTGTATTTGACATAATATTAATGATTTGTTAATATCTTAAGACTTAAAAACACACGGGAACGAGTTATGAGCACTCCAGCTAAGCTGATTGAATTTAATGAAGGCCAACGCACACAAATAGTGGAAGCGGCACGCCAATACCTGATGATCACCGATGATGCGGATTTAAACGCTTTTGTCGATCATATCGAACAAACAGGTCAGATCAGTGCTTTTGGTGTCGGTTCATTGCTGGATTATTCCCACCTGCAAAACGCAAACGGTACATATAAAGACAATTTAGAAGCTGAATTCCCCGGCATGAATGAAAACAATGTGTTTTCAACCCACTCGGGAACAGCACAAGGCGTTGAAGCCAATTTTTGCTGCTTTGATATTTTCTATCGCGGTACGGAAGACGACCCCGGTGTTACCATTGGTAACGAAAAAATCGAAGGCGCATCGACAGAAGGCGGCTTGTTGATTACACAAATCGACCACCTCGACCCGAACGTCGCCGCAAATTTCACAGAACGCTATCTGCAACGCTTTAACGAGCGTGAATGTCCGCCGAACATGCCGATCTATAAATTCGAGCTGATGGATATTGAGATGCGCGATGGCTCAATCAACAAAGGCCTGGTCTGTGTGGCTGATGAAAAAGGACCTTTATCCGTACGCAATGTCGACAACCGTTATGCCCAAGGTAATCCGGGTTCGATATATTATATGCCGAATAACGAGGTTGGTGCGGAACGCGCCGCTGCGGTTATCGCAGTCGCTGCCGGATCGCCGACAGACGCGGCAGGCAATCAAAAACCAGCGGGTAAAATCACAGATATGGACTACCTGCGCAATACGATCAAAGGCTACGAAGAGCGTGACATTCACGTACCGGCGCAAATGATCTCTCTATACAGCAGAGCAGGTGAGTTCCGTGAGTTGTTAAAACCTGAAGAATTGCGCGAGCTGGAAGCGCTCGAGCCTAAAGGCGCACTATCGAACAAAAAACCGTTCAGAGAAGCATTCGTATCCGTCGCCAATACGCATAATGCAGCGCTGGAATCACATCCTGAACCTCCGACCGCTGAAGCTGCTTAAAGCTTACTTCACCGCTTCGGGATCAATCACTTTGTAATAGAAATAACCTTTTAGGGTTTCGTCTTTGACGCGCACTGAATATGGGTGCATGCCAAAACGGACATAGCCGAGGCTTTCATAGATTTCGATAGCGCGTGTCATGCTTTCGCGAACCTCAAGATTAATAACGGCAAAACCTTCTTTACGCGCAATATCTTCGGCTTTCTCGACCAGCATTTTTGCCAAACCGTAACTGCGCGCCCATGGCGCTACAAAATTCGTCGTCAAGGTTACAACATGCGCTTGCGCTTCGTTGTTCAATGGCGGCTTCCAAAGCTGGCATGTTCCGCAGATCACACCATCAAGTCGGGCAACCATCAAAATCCGCGCCGGCATCGCCAGCACACCTTGCCAATAACGTTCCAACACTTCCCGGGATGGCGTTTCAACCCAACCAAAACCACCGCCGCCTTGAACAGCAGCATCAGTCGCATCGCACAGATCATTAAGATCCGACGCGGTCAGGCTTTCCAGAACCTCAACGGTCGGTTCGGGCGGTAACGGCTTTAATTTGGTCTGGTCGTTCATTTGTATCGCGTCCCCAAAAATATATTCGCAGCAAAACGTTTAAGGCTTCCAGTGAACAAAGTCACTGATTAATCTTAATCCGGCACTTTGACTTTTTTCCGGATGAAACTGCACACCAACGATATTGTCCCTGCCCACAGCGGCGGCAAATTCTACGCCGTATTCGGCTGTGGCTAAAATGTGATGGCTATACTCACATTCAAACATATAAGAGTGAACAAAGTAATAATGATGTGGCCCCGCATCCGATGTTTCTGTGCTGCGCAGCACAAAGTGCCTATTGTCCTGTGCGCCTGCATTGGGCGTGCTCAACGTGTTCCAACCCATATGCGGGATCTTCAGATTTTTATCCGTGATCCGACTCCGCATCGGCACAACCTCGCCCTGTATCCAATTCAACCCTTCATACACGCCATTCTCCAAACCCCGAGTCGCCAGCAATTGCATACCGACACAAATTCCCAGAAACGGCGTGCCTTTTTCCAGCACCGCCTCGCTCAACGCGTCAATCATACCATCGGTATTTTGCAAATTCTCAAGACAATCACCAAACGCGCCCTGCCCCGGCAAAACCAGCCTATCGGCTTTCGCAACATCTTCGGCTTTATCTGAAATCAAAACCCGCGCATCAATGGCTTCATTGGCAATAACATGCTCGAACGCCTTCGCGGCGGAACGAATATTGCCTGAGCCGTAGTCAATGATAAGGATCGTTTCTTTGGACATGCCCCGTTTTTGAGTATATATCTTCTGCTTTGTCAATACTAAGAGCCAACTTAAGAGTCAGGCATGAGCATTAACTTTTACATCTGGAACGACATTGAAGACGCGACAAAAGCGCGCATCATGCGTCGTTCGCAAGCCAATATCGACGATGTCATCAAAATCGTCGAGCCGATTATCGAAGATGTCAAAGCGCGCGGTGATACCGCGCTGGTTGAATATGCGCAAAAATTCGATCAAGCCGTCATTACAAACATCAAAGCCAGCGAAGAAGAATTCGCCGCTGCCGAAAATGCACTCGATGATGATCTAAAATCCGCCATTCAGCACTGCGTCGCCAATGTAAAAAAATTCCACCAAGAACAGATGAACCGGGTCGAAGACCCGTGGATGGTCGAGATTGAACCGGGTGTTTTTGCGGGCGAACAAGTCAGCGCAATCGAAAGTGTCGGGCTTTACGTACCGCGCGGCAAAGGCGCATTCCCATCCGCGCTCTATATGCTCGCCATTCCAGCCAAAATCGCAGGCGTGCAAAACATCGCTGTCGTCAGCCCGCCAACGCCTAACGGCACAACTGATGATGCGACACTCTACACCGCCAGACTTTGCGGTATCACCGATGTCTATAAATGCGGCGGGGCGCAAGCCATCGCGGCGCTGGCTTACGGTACCGACACCGTACCGCAGGTTAAAAAAGTCCTCGGCCCGGGCTCGCCTTATGTTGCTGCCGCCAAACGCATCTGCTCCGTCATCATGGACCCGGGCATGCCCGCTGGCCCGTCCGAATCCATCGTGCTGGCCGATGAAACCGCTGATTTCGAGAACACATGCTGGGATATTTTGAACGAAGCCGAGCACGGCGAAGACAGCGCCGTTTTGCTGGTCACGCACGACAAGGCTTTGGCTGAGTTCGTGCGACAAAACCTGCCGCAAAAAATCGCGGAATTGCCCGAACCGCATAAATCAATCTGCACAAAAGTCATGTCCGATTACGGCGGCATCATCCTGACCGAAAATCTGGAACAATCAATCACGGTCGCCAATCAATACGCACCCGAACATTTGCACTTAAAAGTTGCCGATGGCGATAACGTGGCGAAAAAACTTAAACACGCCGGCGAAATTCTGATCGGCGAATATACGCCCTCATCATTGGGCAACTACGGAATCGGTGTAAACCACGTCCTGCCAACCGGCGGTTGGGCGCACACTTACTCTTGCACATCCGTCTGGGATTTCCTTAAACGCACTTCTGTGTCACACTGTACTAAGGAAGGATTTGAAGCATTAAAAGACGATGTTGAAACCCTGACCGACTACGAAAATTTTCCGGCACACGGCGATGTCCTACGCAAACGAAACATCTAAAGATAACCGCAACAAAAACGAGCACGGCAACGTTCTGTTTCTTATACTAATCGCGGTCGCTTTATTTGCTGTACTATCCTATGCAGTATCTCAAAGCACCGCTGTTTCACCGGGCGGCACAGGCAACGAAGCGGGTGGTATCAAGGCAGCACAGATCAATATTTTCCCAACCGTAGTGCGCTCACAAATCTTACGCATGGTTGTTAAAAACATTGCACTGGATGAGCTGGAATTTAACCCACCCTCAGCTTTCGGCACGCTCAACAATCTGGATGCCGCCGTGTTCCATCCGCAATCGGGCACACCCTATTCCCGTGCCGACCCCGCCGTCATGGCGAATGAGCAACAAGGCGACTGGTATTTCAATATGCATTTCGAAATTGCCGATATCGGCAGCTCGACCACAGGCGATATCAAGGGCAACGATGTCGTCGCATTCCTGCCGGGCATTAAGCAGAACATTTGTCTGCGCGTGAATCAGGAAAACGCCGTTGATTCCATCCCTGCAATTAACAGTGCGGCGTATTTAAACGATGCCATGGAAATGATGGATGGTGCCTATGTGCCGCCCATCGGCGAAACCGACATTGGCGACAGCAACCTGACCGCACTGGCAGGAAAACAATTCGGCTGTTTCGAGGAATCAGGAAGCGGAACCTATATCTATTATTTCGCACTGATCGAACTGTAAACACTGAGCACCATGACCCGCAAACGCACATTAAGTCCGGCGCAGCCGACCGAAGAATCTATTCATTACATGACCCCGCACGGATACAAAACGCTGGCGGATGAACAAGATCATCTCATCCATGTTGAACGCCCGAAAATCTGCGAGATCGTTTCATGGGCCGCAGGCAACGGTCATCGTTCAGAAAACGGTGATTACATTTACAACAAGAAACGTCTGCGCGATATTGACTCGCGCCTGCGCTACCTGAAAAAGAAACTCGAAAACTGCAAAATCGTCGATCCGAAAGACCAGCAAAACTTGGATCGTGTCTTCTTCGGCGCGCAAGTCACTTACGCAAAAGAAAATACTAAAGGCAAAGAAATTGAAATAACCGTTCATCTTGTCGGCATTGACGAAGCCAATGTCGATGACGGAAAAATCAACTGGCAATCCCCCGTCGGTAAAGCCCTGATGAAAGCGCAAGAAGGTGATGTCGTTAAAGTACGAAACAACAATGGCCTCGAGCAAATCGAGGTCATCGAAATTTCTTATCCATTAGATTGAAGTTTAAGGCGCGCCCCTAAAGAGCACCCTTCGTGCTCGGCAATACGTCCGCCGCACGTGGGTCGGTCTCCAGCGCCATGCGCATCGATTTCGCACTCGCTTTGAAAATCGCCTCGATGATATGGTGGTTATTCGTACCCGCCAACTGCGTTGCGTGAAACGTAATCCCCGCCGCATTCACCAGCGCGTTAAAGAATTCCTGAAACAACTCGGTATCCATTTCGCCTAAACGATCGACGGTGAAATTCACATCCCAAACCAAAAACGGACGGTTTGAAAAATCGAGTGATACGCTTGCCCGCGCTTCATCCATCACCAGATCAAAGTGACCGTAACGGCGAATGCCTTTTTTATCGCCAACAGCTTCCTTAATCGCTTGGCCCAGCGTAATGCCTACATCTTCGGCCGTGTGGTGACCGTCAATGTGCAGATCGCCCTCAGCCTTGATCGTCATGTCGATCAAACTGTGTTTGGATAATTGCTCCAGCATGTGATCCAGAAAACCAATACCGGTGGAGACATCATACCGTCCCTGCCCGTCGAGATTCACACTCGCAGTTACGCTGGTTTCGTTGGTCTTGCGGGTAATGTTACCCGTTCTTTCTTCACTATTATCTTTTGGCATCTTTTATGGCCTTCAACTTTAGGTTAGGCTTAACCCGTATTAACGTAACGCCACCTTAACATAAGGCCTATGCGCTTTCCATCCAAAACCGCCCAGACGCTTTTCGTAATTTTTGCCCTCTGCGGATGCACACAAATCCCGCAGGCGGAGTTTAACGATGCGACAATCGTCCCCGAAACGGTCAGCCCCCCGCCGATCATGTTTGCAAAGCTACGGCTCGACATCCCCGTTGGCAGTAAAATCGGAACACTGAATGACAATTCGGTGGCGGGGATTAGCCTGCTTGCCGTCCCCGCTGATCGCCGTTTGTTGCAACGTGGAATTGATAACACCGAACTCAGCCGCGTATTCAACAACGTCCTCGAAGGACGGGGTTACGATGTTGTGCGCCATCTCGACATGACCTTCGATGAGGAAATCGAGAATGAATTGCTGCGCACCGAATACCATGTTAGCGGCAAAATCATCGATTCCGTCGGTATCGGTTCGGGCGGTTATCGCGGCGAGCTGTATATCAAAGTTGAATGGAGCGTCTTCGACGCACTTCAGCGCAAAACTATATATAAAACCGTGACCGAAGGGACGGGCGAACAGAGCCAAGCCAACAGACCGCCGTGTTGGTACAAGGCGGCGCGGGCCATGGCTCCAGCTTCTTCATCACAAAAAACGGACATATTCTCACCAATCAACATGTCATAGGCAATGCCCAGCGGGTACGCATCGTCACCTCCTCCAAAGCAGAAGAACTGGTCGCGCAAGTCCTGCGTGTTGATCACCAGCGCGACGTAGCGTTATTAAAATTGGAAACCATACCCAAAAACCTCAACATCACGGTACAGCCGCTGCGCGTATACTGACCGCAGGTTGGCGAGGATATTTACGCCCTCGGCGCACCCAAAACCCCGCGCATGCAAGACACGATTAGCCGCGGCATCGTCAGCGCCCACCGCCCCGCCTACAAGCTAATCGGCACACGGCAGGACTTCATCCAGGGCGATGTGCCCATCCATGGCGGCAACAGCGGCGGCCCGCTTTTTGATGACAATGGTAATGTGGTCGGCATATCCGTAATCGGACTGTATATGCACGAAGGAAAGCGCAGCTCCGACCTCAATCTCTTCATTCCGATCGAAGACGCATTGAAAAAACTACAAATCACCTACTAAGCCCTCTAAGCCAAGCTGAGCGAATCTTTGAGAAAATCAGCGATAAATCCCTTGACTCCTGCGCTATGATTATGGCAAATAATGACTGTTTTCCCTTGATTTTTACGGGTCCTAGTGATACGTATCGTTTAGAAATTGGAGAGAAATTATGGCTTTTCCGAAGTTTAAACCAGATTTTAAACACGCAATGCTTGGCGTTGGCGCATTGGCCATCGCTGCCCTGCCTTTGGTATCTGGCCCATCCAGCGCCGAAGATGCGAGAGAAATCCCGACGTCAGCTTCGAGCATCAGCGCCATGCCGACATTCTCTACAGATGATCGTGAAATACCCGGCTTCACAACAACGGATTTCCGCGCGACAACAATCGCAGCAGACACCGTTCGTACAGAAGAAGCAAGATATGAAGGCTGGGACTTACCAACACCTTCCTCTGCAACCGCAGAACGCCCATACCACTACGTCCGTTTTGATCAAGCGACCAAGAATCAATATGTTTCCGGCCCTACAGAAATGACATTGGCTAATTCCGATCGCCTTGTTGTACTGAACTTCATTGATGAGCAAGACCCTCGTTTTTCCGATATGCAAAAACATATTCTCGACAGAACGCTCACGGTTCTTGCACCCGAAAGCAAAACTAAAGAGCTTATGTTAGTTGACGTAGTTGTGCGTGACGCACAGGGAAATACCCCATATATGGGCGAATTCGGTAATTATTATGACCGAAATCAACTAGGCCGCGGCAACACGCATTTGGAAGATACGTATGTCCCTTACGGCGTTGTAGTGGGCGAAGCTCCGAATGGTAAAGACCTGCCATTCTTGTTTGATTTCTCCTTGATCAGCCAAGTACAAACAAATGCAGATTTGAATGCAAATGCCGACGCAATCTCACTGAGCTTCACAGGCTTGGTAAGGGGGTATAATCAACAACACGCATCCCTAAACGTACCCAACGCACCTACTCTCGTTGCTGTAAACGAATAAAATAACAATTTACGATTTTAGCCATCCAGACTAAACGGCTTTATAACCAAAGGCTGGTCATCTCTGTTAGCTAGTGTGGCATCTGCCGCACCTTGACCTTCTAGTGGCTCTTCAGCATTAAGTGCCAAATTCCAGCTCCCATTCGTGCCCGACATTTTTCCTAAAGCAGCGTCATCTGCCGCAACCTCGACACCATCAACGGACTGGGAATAATTGGCAAAAGCTTGCGCCGCACCGGGATCAACCCCTTGAAGCTTTTCGTGAAACTCTTCAGCAATCGCAATCTCACCTTCAACAACGTTCAGGTTTTCGGACAAAGTGACATTCTGACGATCAACAGCCAATTCAACAGCATCAATTCGCTGACTGTATGTTTCAGTACCCGTAAGCTGAACATCCAGGTCTTTTCGATCCTCGATGATTTCATCAAGCTCAGCGCGTGTTTCATCATTCTCGCCTTCTGCACGCATTTCATCTAATCTCGTGGACAAACGATCATTCTCTGCTAGTTGTTGGGTAATTTCTTCTTTGCGCTTTTTAAGCTGGGCATAGTCTTGGCCCATCTGACGAATTTGATCAATATATTCGTCCAAAAATTCTTCTGCTTTCCGTTTATATTCACGCTCTTTCTCATC
>CAYGQG010000005.1:29422-32975 GCA_964351955.1 uncultured Micavibrio sp.
CAGCTTCGGCAAGATCGCTTTCTGTTATCCGGCCACTTTCCACGTTTTCACGAGCCATCCGCATCCGCGCCGTTTCTTGTTGCTCCGGCGGCAAGCCGGCCAACTCTTGCCGCTGTTCTGCGGTAAGATTCCGCTCATCCCACTCAGCAAGCGCTTGCTTTAATTCTACGATTTCATCTCGCAACGCCATCAAATCATCCAGCGCAGCCATTGTTTGCTGCATCAAGATATCATTCATGAGGTTATTCATGTTTCTGCTTGAAAGCAGATCCAATGTACCGTCCTGTCTCTTGCCGTTTCGGCGCTGGCGACCACCGGTCAAAACATCGTCATCCGGACCGCCACGCATACCTTTAAGGAGGTCTTCTAGCTCAACTTCCTTTGCCTGCGCATGAACAAGACCGACCGGATCGGTCGCGCCAAAATCTGCCTGCAAAACAGGAGCGCCGACCTTACCAGCCTGCCCTGTAATGCTCTCACGAGTTTCTATGAAATCTGGGTCTGTAAGCCCCATTGTGTCACCCCTATGTTCACGCCTTAAGCAATTGTTTTTATTTAAAATACAACCGTTGCTTGTAGTCCCCTTACAGCGGCTGATAGGGGTAGACTAATCTATATATGTAAATAAGGGATTAATATTATGTAAAATGCAATATTCTAAAATTTTATCTATTGCCTACAAATCAACTCTAAAGCATAAAACTTAAGCAATTCAATATATTAGATACAATTTTATCTAATGCGCAAAGCCCCGAATCACGGGGGTTTCAGAATATTAGCAATCCATTTTGACCTTGACTTGAAGCAGGGGTTGCGCCCATATCCCCTGTATAAAGAATAAGGAAATTTTTTTATGCACGACTACGCAAAAGCAGAAAATTGGCGCGGCACCACCATTTTATCGATCAGAAAGAACAACGAAATCGTCATTGCCGGCGATGGGCAAGTCTCTATGGGCCATACCGTGTTAAAGAATAATGCGCGCAAAGTCCGCAGAATCGGTCGTGACGAGAACATAATTGCAGGATTTGCAGGCGCTACAGCTGATGCCTTTACCCTGTTTGAAAGACTGGAAGCCAAACTCGAAGCCCATCCGGGTCAATTAACCCGCGCATGTGTAGAATTGGCCAAAGACTGGCGCACAGACAAGTATTTACGCCGTCTGGAGGCTCTTATGGCGGTATGCGACGAAGAGACATCCCTGATCCTTACAGGTACAGGCGACGTTGTAGAGCCGCAAGACGGCATAATCGGCATCGGATCAGGCGGAAACTACGCGCTAGCAGCCGCCCGCGCCCTATATGACCAAGACCTCAACGCCGAAGAAATCGCTCGTAAAGCTATGCAAATAGCCGCCGATATATGCGTTTACACCAATGACAACGTGACTGTTGAAAAACTTTAACGCCTAAAAACCGCACTCAGTCTTATTTTCCGTAAGTTTTGTTGACATATTGTTAACTTTTTGTTAACTTATGGGAACTACGGACAAATGAGAAACGGTTAGACCCTTTGTAGAGAGGTGTATTATTATGGCGGCTACGCTCGGCACAATAGAAGGCAACACAATCCAAGCAGAATTGTTGGAAGCACGTACTGGTATCCAGATTAAGGATATGCAGGGCATTAAAGCATGGAGAAATCCTGAAAGCGGAAAATTCGGCATCGAGATTCTCGAGCAGAAAAAATCCGGGCTTTTCGGTCGCACCAAGACAACGACACACCGTTTGGCTATGTCACCGCGCGCTAACGGCCAGCCTGTCACATTTGCACACGCCCAGAACGTCGCCAAACACATGGATGGCTTCTTGCGTGATAAAGACTTCCAGCCGCCAAAAGCCAAAAAAGAAAAAGCACCAAAGGCGGAAAAGGCTCCCAAGGCAAAACCTGCAAAAGACCCTGCGCCAAAAAGAAAACCGGGCGATATTCCTTCATTCATGAAACCCGGCGCTAAAACTATGGACGAGCGCGTAGCCGAACATCAGGCACAGAAAGCCGCCGAACAAGCCAAACCTAAATCCCGCTTTGCATGGTTAAGTAAGCTAAACCCGAAGAACTGGGGTACAAAAAAAGCGGCAGAACAAGAAAAAACGCGCAAAGAACCGCACCTTAATCCGGATGCAACGATCGATAACGTAACATCGGAAAACCCCGAAGACCCTAAGCTCGCAAGGGGCAAGGCCTTAACTGAACATGTCGCTAAAATTGTAAGCACAGACCCGTCATATATCGACAATGTCGAGCTTATCGAAGGTACGGGGCCGACAGGTAAAGACGGTCACAAACTGCGCGTCACAATCAAACCATTACAAGGCGTAACGGAAAATCCGGATACGGCAGACATCACCTTTGATGAATTATACGGCAAGCAAGCAAAGGACATGTCCTCTAGCGCACTTGCTCCAATCGTCCAAGAAGCCAACGCATACATACGCGCATTACAAGGCAAGCCACCTGTTGATGCCAATGCGAAAGCTGATGCAAATCCAAGCACAGACAAAAACGCGGGACAGCAACAAGCAGAAGCGACACCTTCAGCAGCAGACGCTTTGGCTACAATCTCTGATTTCCCCAAAGAAATGGCAGAAACTATGGGCGTAGATATCCCCGAAGCCGACGTAAACACATGGAAAGACTTAACAGGTGCTGGCCACCTCTATATACGTGGCGCGGCTGCACCGTTAATGCGCATGGCAAGCAACGCACATGATGCCGATGCTGCCGGTTCGGCAATGGGCACTGTTGGTTTTGCGAACAAAAAACCACAAGTATTCCCCGGTGAGCATGTCGGAGAGATCGCAGCAATCGCCGCCAAGCTTCTGGATGCAGAAAAAGCGGGCGCAAAACTCTCGGACACGTTAAGCGCGGACGAACTTGACCTGATTTCCCGCGAAATCAATAATTTCAGCAAACAGCTAGAGACATTGGCCAGCGCTGATGACGCACCGGAATTTCTTAAAAAATACGCACAAAACGTTGCTGTCGTGAATGCCGATTTCCAAAACCGCGTACAAAACGACATCAAATCGACATTGAGCGCCGATGCTGACGGACAAGAAAACAACAACGCAGCAGAAAAAGCCGCACCGAAACCTGCGCCAGCTGCACCTGAGGGTGACGCAGCCAAGGCTATCGCTATTCTGTCTGATTTCCCCAAAGAAATGGCAGAAACTATGGGCGTTGAAATCCCTGTTGATGCCAAAGACAGTTGGAGAGACATTACAGGCTCGGGTCACGTCTATGTTCGTGGTGCGTGGGCAAGTCTAGAGCGCATAGCAAACAACACGCATGACGCAAATGCCGCCAACGCCGCAATCGGCACTATCGGCTACGCGCAAAAAGCGCCCGAAAAGTTCATCGGCGAAAATGCCTCTGACGTGGCGAAAATCGCAGCCAAAATCCTGCAGGTCGAAAAGAACGACGGTTCAGTTTCTGACGCAGTAACGGCACAAGACGTTGAAGTTCTCAAAACCGAATTAAACCGCTTTACAGAGATTGTGGCTTCACAAGGTGATAACGCACCGGAATTTCTTAAAAAATACGCAGAGCAAGC
>CAYGQG010000006.1:0-8822 GCA_964351955.1 uncultured Micavibrio sp.
GCTTTATTACAATAAAGACAAGTTGCTTGAGAATGGTGATCGTTGGGAAGCGCAAATTGCCTCTAACCTTGCGGCGGATGCGCCTTATCGCTGATTTCTGATCCGTTCTTCAGGTTCATTACGACGGTTGTTCGCCGAATAAACCGCAAATCCCAGTGTCAATATAAAGACGATTATAGCCCCCATTTTGAAGGAGCTTAAGAACTTCATGATGTCGCGTTCGTCTGCGCTTTTTACGACTGACGGATTTCTGGGGTCGTATAGAACAGATATGTTTTGATTAACGGTATAATCGGTTGAATTACCGTCGTTTAAAACCCCTGTAATGTTACGGTGTTGCTCGTTTGTATAAGAAACGGTGACCATAACATCACGATCACCGTAAGTTTGATCTTCAATACTGATAACTCTGGCCGGAGCCTCAAGTGCCGCGTCCATAAAGTCAGAGGTAAATGCTTCTACTGCATATAAAAGAAGAGCAACGAGGGCGCTTATGACCAGCACGGTATAGGTAAATAGGCCTAAAGCTATCTGTCCGGCATTCATAAGTGATTAGCCGTTAAAACGGATAAGCCCAGCTTAAGCTTAAGACTTCTGTTCCTGGGTTGTGGCTGTCGAGTCCTGCGTTTGAAAGGTGGCTCAGGCTCAGGCCTACGCGGCTTTCATTGTTGAACTCGTAAGAGACTTCAAGCTGGGATCTGAATTCGATTGCGTGACCAAGGTCAAGGTCGCTGCTGCCTTGGGCGTATAGTCCTGCACCGAGGCTAGGGGTTACGTACCAGCTGTCAGCAACGTTCCAATCATAGAGCAATCCGCCACCAATCCATATTGAAGCATCGCTTGTAAGTTCAGCGCCGACCCATGGTTTGAGGTTGTCGATGTATACGACACTGTCGGGACGGTATTCTACGCGGAGGTCTAAAGCTTCTTCATCATCGAATACATCGTAGTATCCGATGGAAAATTGCAGCATGTCCTTGCGCATGGAATCATCGGCCAAAGCCGTAGTGGAAGTCAAAAGCGCGGCAGCCGTAATGGCTAATAAAGTTTTTCTCATAGTCAAATGCTCTGGTTTATTGGATTGTATTAAGAAATTAAGACGTATATCCCTCTTTATAATGCAGTAAGCAACTCAAAATGCAATAAAAAATAAACAGGTATTTTTTTGCGAGATGGTCTTGCGAAGCCCCATCTAAACGACTAGAACATTTATAAAAATAAGGGATATCTAATGGTCATACAGGCCCTTGCCTTTTATCTTTTCGCCGCCATCCTGGTTATTAGCGCATTAATGGTTATTTCTGCGCGTAATCCCGTGCATTCTGTGCTCTTCCTGATTTTGGCGTTTTTCAATTCAGCCGGGCTTTTCATCCTTTTGGGGGCGGAGTTCGTTGCGATGATTATGGTCATTGTTTATGTCGGCGCTGTGGCTGTGCTGTTCCTGTTTGTCGTTATGATGCTGGATATAAGCTTCGCAGATTTGCGAAAGGGCGCGATGCAGTTTGTACCGATTGGCTTGGCTATTGGTGCCGTTTTGCTCACGGAATTGGTGTTAGCGTACGGTGTGTGGTCGTTTGCGCCAGATGCTCTTGAGAACCGCGCCGCGCCTATTGCCGGTTTTGATGGTGCGACAAATGCTGAAAGTCTGGGGCAGGTTCTGTATACGGATTACATTCTGGCTTTTCAAATGGCGGGGTTGATTCTGTTTGTGGCTATGGTTGGTGCGATTGTGCTGACGTTGCGCAAGCGTCCGGGCGTTCGCAGGCAGAATGTCGCGGATCAACATAATCGTAAGCGCGAAGATGTATTGGAAATTCGCAAAGTCACACCGGGTACGGGGGTTTAGATGCTGGAAATAGGATTAAGCCATTATCTTACGCTTGCGGCCTTGCTGTTCACTATTGGTGTGTTCGGTATGTTTTTGAACCGTAAAAACGTGATCGTCATTCTGATGTCTGTTGAATTGATGTTGTTGGCCGTAAATATCAACTTTGTCGCGTTTTCCGCGTATCTGGATGATTTGGTCGGGCAAGTCTTTACAATGTTTATTCTGACTGTTGCGGCTGCTGAAGCGGCAATCGGTCTGGCTATTCTGGTCGTCTTCTTCCGCAATAAAGGGTCTATTGCTGTTGAAGATATATCGAGCATGAAGGGGTAGGGTGTAGTGGAATTATTAGCCGTATTTCTGCCTCTTGTGGCATTTGCCGTTGCCGGCCTGTTTGGAAAACAGATTGGCGATAAGGGGTGTCAGTTTGTTACATGTTCTGCCCTCATTATTGCGGCTTTTGCCTCTATCTCTTTGTTCTTTGATGTTGCGTATGGCGGAGAAGCGTACACAACGATTTTAAGCGAGTGGATTACATCCGGTGATTTCAATGTGAAATGGGCATTACGCATTGATACGCTGTCCGTTGTGATGATGTGCGTCATCAATATTGTCAGTGCCTGTGTGCATATTTATTCGATCGGCTATATGAGCCATGACGAGGCCAAGGGCCGGTTTATGGCGTATTTATCGCTGTTTACCTTTGCGATGTTGATGTTGGTGACTGCTGATAACTTGCTCCAGCTGTTCTTCGGTTGGGAAGGGGTCGGTTTGGCCTCTTATCTGTTGATTGGTTTCTGGAACCACAAAGAAAGCGCGAACGCGGCGGCGCAGAAGGCCTTTATCGTTAACCGTGTCGGGGATTTTGGGCTGGCGCTCGCGATGATGGCGATTTTTGTGATCTTCGGGTCTATACAGTTTGACGAGATTTTCCAGCAAGTGCCCGAAATGGCGCAGTCTTATTTCACATTCCTCGGTATAGAGGCGCACGCGCTGACCGTTATCGGTTTGTTGTTGTTTGTTGGTGCGATTGGTAAGTCGGCACAGCTTGGCTTGCATACATGGCTTCCTGACGCGATGGAAGGGCCGACACCTGTGTCTGCTTTGATCCACGCAGCGACGATGGTTACTGCCGGCGTATTCTTGGTTGCCCGTATGTCACCGCTTTATGAATTTGCACCTGATGCGTTGATGGTGGTTACGGTTGTTGGTGCGACGACGGCGTTTGTTGCAGCGACTATCGGTTTGACGCAGTTTGATATCAAGCGTGTGATTGCGTATTCCACCATGTCGCAGTTGGGTTACATGTTCTTTGCGCTTGGTGTATCCGCTTATGGCGCGGCGATGTTCCACTTGGTCACACATGCATTCTTTAAGGCTTTGCTGTTCCTTGGGGCGGGTTCTGTTATTCATGCGATGAGCGATGAGCAGGATATGCGCAAGATGGGCGGGATATGGAAGAAAATCCCGATAACCTATGGTTTGATGTGGATTGGTTCACTTGCTTTGGCTGGTATCCCACCGTTTGCGGGGTATTTCTCCAAGGATATCGTTCTTGAGGCGGCATGGGCGGACGGCACATGGTTTGGTCACTACGCTTACTGGATGGGGATTGCGGCTGCGTTCATGACGGCGTTTTATAGCTGGCGTTTGATCTTGATGACGTTCCATGGCAAGCCACGTGCATCCGAAAAAGTAATGGGTCATGTACATGAAAGCCCTACGGTTATGCTGGGGCCGCTTGTTATTCTGGCTGCGGGCGCTTTGTTCGCCGGTATGGTTTTCTATCAAGGGTTTGTTGGTTCAGCCGGACATCACGGTGAAGAGCACGGCGCGGCGCATGTTGAAGAAGTTCTTCACGAAGAGGCGCATGCAATTGATAAGACTGTTAAAGAACATATTGTCATTCACGATGAGGGCGCGGAAGTTATTCACGCGGCTGAAGACGAGCATGACGGGGAGCACGGCGAGGACTTCGTTCTTTCAAAAGAGACGTTCTGGAACCAGAGTATTTTGGTGTTGGCGGCGAATGACACAGTTGAGGCCGCGCATAACGTTCCTAAATGGGTTAAGTATCTACCGTTATTGATGGGGCTTTGCGGTATTGGTTTGGCGTATGTGTTTTATATGTTCCGTCCGAATTCGCCAACGGTTGCGAAGACGGTGTTCAAGGAGCTGCATACGCTGTTCTACAACAAATGGTTTTTCGACGAAATTTACGACCAAGTGTTTACGAAAACGGCATTTTTGCTCGGTAAGTTCTTTTGGATATTCGGCGATAAGAAGACGATTGACGGGTATGGCCCTGACGGTACAGTCAGCTTGTCGAACAAGATTGCCAGTCTGACCAGTCGTTTCCAGAGTGGTTATGTTTACCAGTATGCATTTGTGATGATGATTGCCGTTATAGGTTTGATTAGCTGGTTTGTGTTTAAAGGCTCCGCAGGCGGAGGCGTGTCTTAAGATGATTGATTTTCCTTTACTCTCTTTGATGACATTTCTGCCGATTGTTGGTGTTTTGATCATTCTGCTTATTCGCGGTGATGAAGAGGTTGTCGCGCAGAATACCAAGCATATGGCGCTGTATGTGTCGTTGTTCACACTGGCGTTTGCATTGTTCATGTACACCCGTTTTGACGGTTCCAGTGCGGAGTTCCAATTTGTGGAGCAGAGTGGCTGGTTAAAACAGCTCGGGATTAATTACCACCTTGGTGTTGATGGTATTTCCGTGTTCTTTGTTTTGCTGTCTGCGTTCCTGACACCAGTTTGTATTTTGTCGGCGTGGTCGGTTATTCAAAAGCGCGTGAAGGAATTCATGATTGCGTTCCTTGTGCTGGAAAGCTTTATGATCGGCACGTTTGTCGCGCTTGATGCGATCTTGTTTTATGTGTTTTTCGAAGCCGTTCTTATTCCGATGTTCCTGATTATCGGGGTTTGGGGTGGGGCGCGCCGCGTATATTCCGCGTATAAGTTCTTCCTTTATACCTTGCTCGGCTCTGTGCTGATGCTGGTTGGTTTGCTGGCGATGTATAGCCAGACGGGGACGACTGATATACCGACATTAATGGAAACGCATATCCCGATCGGCTGGCAATATTGGCTATGGCTGGCGTTTTTCGCGAGTTTTGCGGTTAAGATGCCGATGTGGCCCGTGCATACGTGGTTGCCGGATGCACACGTTGAAGCGCCGACGGCCGGTTCAGTTATTCTGGCTGGTGTATTGCTGAAAATGGGTGGCTATGGCTTCTTGCGCTTCTCCTTGCCGATGTTGCCGGATGCGAGTGCGTTTTTCGCTGATTTTGTATTTTGGCTGAGCATTATAGCGATTGTTTACACATCGCTTGTCGCGCTTGTTCAAGAAGATATGAAGAAGCTGATTGCATACTCATCCGTAGCGCATATGGGATTTGTGACACTTGGTTTGTTTACAATGACGACGCAGGGTGTTGAGGGCGGTATTTTCCAGATGCTTAGCCACGGTTTGATTTCAGGCGCATTGTTCCTGTGTGTTGGTGTGGTTTATGACCGTTTGCATACACGCGAGATTTCCCGTTATGGCGGTATTGTGAAGAATATGCCGAAATACGCGACTGTATTTATGATCTTGATGCTCGGTTCTGTCGGCTTGCCCGGGACTTCCGGATTTGTCGGCGAGTTTTTGATTTTGCTGGGCGCGTTTCAGGTGGATACAGTTATTGCGGCTTTGGCGGCCTCCGGCGTGATCTTGGGCGCGGCGTATATGCTGTTGCTTTATCGCCGTGTTATTTTCGGCCCGCGCGTGAATGACGATGCTTTGTCTATGAAAGATTTAAATACACGCGAGTTGGGCTTGCTTGTGCCGCTTGTGTTGATGATCCTTTGGCTTGGTGTGTTCCCCGGAACCGTGATTGATAAGATCAGCCCGTCAGTTGAAAAGCTCGTTACGAATTATAATGCACGGCTTGCGTTAAGCGCTGATCCTACGCAAGGCACAGTCTTGGATGAACATATGGACATGGAGCATGCGGAATGACCGATTTTAATCTGGTTCCTTTATTGCCGGAAATTTTCCTTTCGCTTGTCGGGATGGGCTTGCTCATCGTTGGTGTGTCTCAAGGTAATGTTTCTACGCGTGTTGTTTGCTGGGCGTGTGCTGCTGGTTTTGCGATTACCGCGCTGATCCTTCTGGGGATTGGTTGGGAAACACAAACGGTGCTGAACGGTATGTTCGTAATGGATAAATTTGCCGGCTTTATGAAGCTGCTTATCCTTATGGGGTTGATCGCGTCTATGGCGTTGTCTGTCCGTTATATTATCCAAGAAGGAATGGAGCGTTTTGAATACCCTATCCTGATTGTTTTTGCCGGTATCGGCATGATGATGATGGTGTCGGCTAACAACTTGCTTAGCTTATATATGGCGCTAGAGCTGCAATCGTTGAGCCTGTACGTGCTTGCGGCGTTTCATCGTAATTCGGTTAGATCGTCAGAGGCGGGTATCAAGTATTTTGTGCTGGGCGCGTTGTCGTCAGGGATGCTGCTGTTCGGTATTTCATTGATCTATGGTTTCACAGGAACAATCGATTTTGCCGTACTTGCCGATACAATCGGCGGTCTTAGCACGGTTCCTTATGGTCTGACGTTCGGTCTGGTTTTCTTATTGGCTGGATTGGCGTTCAAGATTTCAGCTGTGCCGTTTCATATGTGGACCCCCGATGTGTATCAGGGTGCGCCGACATCGGTGACGGCTTTGTTTGCGATTGTGCCGAAGGTTGCGGCGTTTGCTTTGCTGATGCGTTTATTGTTCGAACCGTTTATGGGGATGAGTGATCAGTGGATCCAGATTATCTATTTCATCGCTGTCGGTTCGATGCTGGTTGGTGCGTTTGCCGCGATTGCGCAGGACAATATTAAACGCCTGTTGGCGTATAGTTCGATTGGTAATATGGGGTATGCGCTTATCGGTCTTGTCGCCGGAACGCCTGAGGGCGCGGGCGCTGTCGTGTTGTATCTTGCGATTTATATGGTTATGACCGCCGGTGTTTTCGCCGTTGTACTGTCTATGCGCCGTCAGGGTATGGCGGTATACAAAATGAAAGACCTTGCCGGATTGTCACAAACAAATCCGGGTATGGCGTATCCGTTGGCGATTCTGATGTTCTCTTTAAGCGGTATTCCGCCTGCGGCTGGTTTCTTTGGTAAGCTTGTTGTGTTTAACGCCGCGGTTGCTAGTGGTTATTACATCCTCGCTGTTATCGGCGTTGTGTCTTCTGTTGTGGCGGCGTTTTACTATCTGCGAGTGGTTAAGGTGATGTTCTTTGATGAGCCTGCCGATGCGTTTGATAAGGACGTGCCGTTCGCCCGCAGAGCTGTGTTGTTTATTGCTATTCTGTTTGTTCTGGGCTTTGTGATTAAGCCGAACCTGTTTGTTACCAGTTCGTTTGATGCGGCCTCAGTGCTTTTTAGCGGCTAATGAGCATTCATTGGGACATTCAGACGTTCGAAGAACTGGAATCCACACAAAAGAAGTGTTTTGAGCTTGCCCGTCTTGGTGATGTAGAGGGGTTGGTTGTCCGTGCGCAAAGGCAAATAGCCGGTAAGGGGCGGCATGGGCGTGAGTGGGAGACGGGCACGGGTAACCTCGCTTTTTCCTGTGTGCTCAAGCCTTGCTGCGATTTCAAGGATATTGGCCAGTTGGCGATTGTTGTGGGCGTTGCTTTGGCGGATACCTTCAAATCGTATACGTCTGCGCCTGTTACTTTGAAATGGCCGAATGACGTGTTTCTGGATGGTAAGAAATGCGCGGGGATATTGATTGAGAGCGAGACCGAGATGGGGCAGATACCCGCGTTTGCTGTTGTTGGTGTTGGTGTAAATCTCGCGAATGCGCCGGAATATGCGAATGCCCTGAATGCCCATACCGAGAAGCCTGTTGATGTTGAAGAGTTTTTGGTGAGGCTGCTTGCATCTATCGAGGCGCAATACCGAATATGGAATGAAGACGGGTTTGAAAAAATTCGTAGCGCGTGGAATGCTTTATCTCTACAAGAGATTGATGAAAACGGTCATTTGATCGAGGGAGACGTACGGCATGCTGCTGGCGATTGATACAGGTAACACCAACACGGTATTTGCGGTTTTCAAGGGCGATAAGCTTTTGGAGAGTTGGCGCTTGCAGACCGAGAATGCGCGCAGTGCAGATGAGTATGCTGTGTTTTTGCAGCAGGTCTTTGCGCTCGCGGATCTGAAATTGTCAGATATTACGGATGTAATTGTCGGCTCGGTTGTTCCTGAAACCAACTTCCATATCAAGAAGCTGTGTGAGAAATATCTCAAGCTTCAGGCCGTGTATGTGACCAAGGATAATATCCCGATAGGGATTGATGTTGAGCGCCCCGAAGATGTCGGCGCGGACAGGTTGATTAACGCCGTGGCCGTACAGGAATATTACCAGTGTCCTGCGATTGTATTGGATTTCGGAACAGCCACGACTTTTGATGTTATTAATGAAAAAGGTGAGTACTCAGGCGGTGTCATTGCGCCGGGTGTGAACCTTTCTATCAACGCATTGCATCAGTTTGCGTCAAAATTGCCCCGCATCAGTGTGCAGAAAACCGATACAGTGATCGGGAAAAGCACTAAGCATGCGATGCATTCAGGGATATATTGGGGCTATACCAGCATGATCGAAGGGGTCATTAAGCGCATCAAGGAAGAGATGGGCGGTGATGTGTATGTGCTTGCTACGGGTGGTCTGGCGCAGTTGTTTGATCAGAATATTAAAGAAATTCAATCCGTTGATGAGGACTTAACGTTAAAAGGCCTGTATCTGATTCATAAAAGTCACCAATCATGAGCGCAGCAGAAGATATTTTTAACGAAGACGGCTTGTTCTTTATACCTCTTGGCGGGAGTGAACAGTTCGGCGTGAATATGAACGCGTATGTCTGCAACGGCGATATGCTGGTTGTGGATTGTGGAATTGGTTTTGCGGATGAGCGTTTTCCCGGGATTGACCT
>CAYGQG010000006.1:8922-14768 GCA_964351955.1 uncultured Micavibrio sp.
TGGTTGTGGATTGTGGAATTGGTTTTGCGGATGAGCGTTTTCCCGGGATTGACCTTTTGCTCCCCGATCCTGAATTCATTGAAGAACACCGTGATGACCTTAAAGGGATCATCATTACGCATGCGCATGAAGATCATATTGGTGCAGTTGCGTATCTATGGGATCGTTTCGAGTGTCCCGTGTATGCCAGCCCGTTTACGGCAGCGGTTTTGCGCAAGAAATTCGAAGAGCGAAACATAAAGGCGAAAATTAACATCGTCCAACCAGGCAGTAGTGCCAAGATCGGGGCATTTGAAGCCAAGTTTGTTGCGGTTTCCCATTCTGTGCCTGATACATGCTCGATTATTCTAAAAACCAGCGAAGGGCAGGTTGTTCATAGCGGGGATTGGAATTTAGACCCTGCGCCCGTTACCGGTACGCCTACGGATGAGGCATCATTCAAAGAGGCAGGTAAAGAGGGCGTGCTCGCCTATATCGGGGATTCAACGAATTCGGAAGTGAACGGTCGTTCGGGTTCGGAGGCGGATGTTGCTGTTGGCCTTGAGGCGGAGTTCAAAAAATGTAAGGGCAAGATTGCGGTTACGATCTTTTCCTCGAATATCGGGCGGATTATCAGTGTTGCGAAAGCGGCGAAGGCTTGTGATCGGCAAGTTGCCATTATTGGTCGTTCGTTGCATCGGATGATCGGTTGTGCGCAAGAATGCGGTATGCTGGACGGTATTCCGGATTTTGTTACGGAAGATGATCTGGGGTATTTGCCTGACGATAAGATGGTGATCATCTGTACAGGGTCGCAGGGTGAGTACCGCGCCGCACTGGCTAAGATTGCGCGTGGTGACTTCAGGGGCGTGAAATTTAACCCCGGCGATACCGTGATTTTCTCAGCGCGTGCCATTCCGGGTAACGAGACAGCTATTAACACCGTTAAGAACAATTTGAGCGCGGGTAAGATTAATATTATTACGCCGCGTGATACCAAGAATATCATCCATGTTTCGGGGCACCCGTGCCGTGATGAAATAGCCGAGATGTTCCAGTGGTTGAGGCCACAGCTTGTTGTGCCGGTGCATGGTGAGCGCGTTCAGCTTGATGCGCATGCTGAGTTTGCCAATGATTGTCAGGTTCCTAGCACACTTGTGCCGTCGAACGGGTCGGTTATCAAGCTTGCACCCGGAAAGCCCGCTATTATCGATCATATTGAAGTCGATGTGCTGGCCGTTGACCAGAAACGCCTTATCAAAGCGGATCACCAATCAATCGCGGCGCGTCGTAAGTTGCAATATAGCGGTACTGTCCATGTCTCGCTTGCGATTGACGAGCGCGGAGAGTTGGTCGGTAGGCCGAAGCTGGAAACCGTGGGATTGCTTGATCTTGCCAATGCAGGTGAGGAGCATATCGAAGATAATCTGGAGCAGGAAATTCTCGATATTCTGGATGATATGGCGTGGGAAGATCGCGGTGATGATCATTTTATTGAAGAAGAGCTACGGATCGGCGTTCGTCGTTTTTGTAACCATCTTCTTGGTATTAAGCCAAAGACCAGTGTTCATGTGTTGAGGGTGTAATGGGACTTATATCCGGCGCGATTGTGTTTTTTCTGGTCTGGTGGGTTTCCTTGTTCGTCGTATTACCGTTCGGGCATGAGCGCGAACAAGATGGTAAGCCCGTAAAAGCCAACATGAAAAAGAAAATTTTATGGACCACGATCATAGCTGTTGTGATTTGGGGCATAGTTTTTGCAGTGATCCAGTCTGATTTGATCAGTTTCCGTGAAATGGCCCAGACTATGGTCGAGGAAGGACGTACACGATGAGATTAGTTGTATTTTTGTTGGTGTTATTGATACCTGCTGCTTCGTATGCGCAGGATGCCCAATCATTGTGTCAGGTTTTGACCAATCATAAGCCAGCCGATGATGTGAATTACGTAGCAGGTAAGGAAGATGTTGTTCCGGCGGATGTTGGTGGCGGCATAAAGCAACCCGTTTTTGACCCGATCAGTGTGCCGATACAGGTTGATTTGATTGAGCGCCTGGACCTTGGTGTGATCGAGACAGATGACGGTGTCATTCTTGAGCCGTATGTTGCGCAGGTCGATGTCTATCAAGATGGGCGGGTTCTCTATAACGGGCAGGATATTACCGAGCAAACTATGGTTTTGTGCGAGGATGCTGATGGACAAGAGCAGGGCGATGCCGTAAATTCTCAATCCGAAGAGACTATTGAAATTAAAAAGGGGATAGAGGGACAACCTCTTCCTGAACATACGGATAAAGATGAGTAAGAAACCCAGAACCGCGATTACCCCCACACGCGAAGAAAATTTCCCTGAATGGTATCAGCAAGTTATTAAGGCTGCTGATCTTGCTGAAAACTCACCTGTACGCGGGTGCATGACGGTTAAGCCTTATGGCTGGGCGTTGTGGGAGAATATGCAGAATATTTTTGACCCGTGGTTGAAGGATTACGGGGTGCAGAATTGTTCATTCCCGTTGCTTATTCCTGTTGAGTATCTATCCAAAGAAGCCGAGCATGTTGAAGGTTTTGCCAAGGAATGTGCGGTTGTTACGCATCACCGTCTTGAGGCTGATCCTGAAAACGGCGGTTTGCGCCCTGCACCTGATGCGAAGTTGGAGCAGCCATTTGTTGTGCGCCCGACATCGGAGACCATTATCGGAGAGGCGATGTCACGATGGATTCAATCCTACCGTGATTTGCCGTTGCAATTGAATCAATGGGCCAGTGTGCTGCGTTGGGAGATGCGTACACGTATGTTCCTGCGCACATCGGAGTTTTTCTGGCACGAAGGTCATAACGCATTTGCGGATCATGACGGTGCAACGCATGACTGTCTGCATATTCTGGGTTTGTATGAGAAATTCTTTACCGAAGTACTCGCCGTTGACGGCTATAAGGGTGTGAAGACCGAAGACGAGCGCTTCCCTGGTGCGAATGAGACATATGCGTTCGAGATGATGATGCAGGATGGTAAAGCGTTACAGGCAGCCACGACGCATGACCTAGGGACGAATTTTGCCAAAACATTCGATATTAAATATCAGACAAAAGATGGTGGTGAAGAGCTTTGCCATACGACGAGCTGGGCGTTTTCGACGCGTATGATCGGTGGTTTGATCATGATGCATGGTGATGATGACGGTATGATTATGCCGCCACGTATAGCGCCGCAGCAGGTTGTGATCCTGCCTGTGATTAAGGATGATGCAACGGCGGGTCAGATCAATGAATTCTGCGACAAGGTTGCGGCAGAGCTTAAAGCCAAAGGTATCAAAGCCAAGGTTGATGGGCGTGATATGCGTACGCCTGACAAGATGTGGGATGCGATCAAGAAGGGTATTCCGATGCGTGTTGAAGTTGGCGGGCGTGAAATGGAAGCCGGTGAGGTTACTTGTGTTCGCCGTGATATCGGTCGTGATTCCAAGCAGACTTTGCCTTTGGATAAGTTTTTGAATGAAGCGCAAGGCATTCTGGATGCGATGCATGACGATATGTTGGCTAAATCCCGTGCTTTCCGAGACGAGAATACCAAGGCGATTTCTTCTGTGGCTGACATTGAAGCGCACTTCGCAGCCGATGGTCTTGGGTTTGTGAAAGTGCCTGTGGAACTTTTGAAAGATGATGCGTTAGATGCTGTGATGAAAAAACACAGTCTATCCACGCGTAATATGCCTTTCGAAGATGAAGGCCGTACTGTGTTAATCGCCAAAGCGTATTAGAGGCATATTTCATGCTATCCACTTTTGAGAGAATGGTTGCCTGGCGGTATTTACGCTCCAAAAAAGCCGAAGGCTTTGTAAGCGTTATTGCCGGCTTTTCCTTCACGGGGATTATGCTCGGCGTGGCGACGTTGATTATCGTGATGTCGGTGATGAACGGTTTTCGCGCTGAATTGTTCGGGCGTATTCTGGGCCTGAACGGTCATATGAATATCTATTCCCAGAATGGTCCCCTTTACGATTACGATTATATCAAGACGCGGGTCGAGACGATTGACGGTATCGACATGATTGTGCCGATGGTTGAAAGTCAGGCGCTTGTTTCTAGCGAAGGTACGGCGAGTGGTGTTCTTGTGCGCGGGATTGAGTGGGAAGATTTCTTTAACCGAGAGCTTCTGCGCGATTCTGTAGAATATGGTGAGCTAGAAAATTTCCATGATAATGGTGTGGCGATCGGGACTGTGCTCGCTGATAAGCTGCGTTTACGGGTTGGTGACAAGATCACGCTGACATCGCCGCAGGTTAAATCTACGCCGTTTGGTTCGATGCCACGGCAACGTTCGTACAAGATTGCTCTGATCTTCGATGTCGGTATGTATGAATATAATAGCGGGTTTGTGTTTATGCCGCTTGATGCCGCACAGACGTTTTTCCAGCTCAAAGGGTCGGTGACGGCGCTTGAGGTGTTTTTGAAAGACCCTGATCAGCTGGAGCAGGTGCGTAAAGCGGTTGAGCTGAATGTTGAAGGGCAAGCCGGCGTTTATGACTGGCGTGATTTAAACCAGAGTTTCTTTAACGCGTTGCAGGTTGAACGGAACGTGATGTTTCTGATCCTGACGATGATCATTCTGGTCGCGGCGTTCAATATTATTTCCTCGATGATTATGCTGGTGAAGGATAAAGGACAAGATATTGCTATCCTGCGTACCATGGGCGCGTCACGCGGGAATATGATGCGGATATTTATGCTGACGGGGGCGAGTATCGGCATATTGGGTACGCTTGTTGGTGCGGCGCTTGGTATTGCTTTTGCGGTTAATATCGAGAGTATCCGCCAATTCCTTGAGGGGCTAACGGGTACGGAATTATTCGCAGACGAGATTTATTTCCTGTCCAAACTTCCTGCCGTTATTGACTGGAGTGAGGTCATGGCTGTTATTGCTATGGCGTTTGGCTTATCCGTTCTGGCGACGATATATCCGGCTTGGCGCGCAGCGCGACTCGATCCTGTGGAGGCGCTACGTTATGAGTAGTCCGATTGAGCAAAGTCGATTGTTGCAGGTTGAGGGTCTGAAAAAGACATTCAAAAGCGGCGGCGGGCCGCTGACAATTTTCAAAAACCTTGATCTGAACGTTGAGGCGGGCGAGCTGGTTGCGCTTGTCGGGCAAAGTGGTTCGGGTAAATCGACATTGTTGCAAATCGCGGGGTTGCTAGATAAAGCGACGGCAGGGCGCGTGGTTATTAATGGTCAGAATACGCAAAAGCTGAACGAGAAAAAACGTACGTTGATGCGGAATACGGATATTGGGTTTATTTACCAATTTCATCATCTTTTACCCGAGTTTACGGCACTTGAAAACGTGGCGATGCCGCAGATCATTGCAGGTGTGAATGTTGGTGAGGCCAAAGATAAGGCTGAAAGCATTATAGCTTCACTGGGGCTGGCAAAGCGCAAGACGCACAGGCCAGCTCAATTGTCGGGTGGAGAACAGCAACGCGTTGCGATTGCCCGTGCTTTGGCGAATGACCCGAAATTACTGTTGGCGGATGAGCCGACAGGTAATCTGGACCCCGGCACATCGGCGGAAGTGTTTGATTTGTTGCTGGGCGAAGTGCGTGAGAGAGAGATCGGCGCGCTTGTCGCAACGCATAACCATCAATTGGCAGATCAGATGGATCGTGCTTTGGAATTAAAGGCGGGGAGAATTGTTCCGTTCGACTAGGAACGCCGCTTGTTTTCCTGCTATCTTTAGAAAATGAATCAGTTCGTGCATTTGCATCTCCATTCGGCGTATTCGCTCGCCGAGGGAGCGATCAAGGTGAAAGACTTGGTCAAACTCTGCGTTAAGCAATCTATGCCTGCCGTAGCCGTCACGGATTCATCCAACA
>CAYGQG010000006.1:14778-31363 GCA_964351955.1 uncultured Micavibrio sp.
TGAGCACCAGCTTGTTTTACTGGTTCAAATCAATACGGGTTACCTCAACCTTTCCAGATTGATTAGCGATGCTTATATGGGCGGCGATGCTGCGAGTAAGCCGATTATTTCTCGTGAAGATCTCAAAGCATATTCAGATGGCCTTATATGCCTTTCGGGTGGATCAAAGGGGCCTGTGAATTATGAGCTGTTTCATCGCCAGATGGATAAAGCCGAAGAGCAGTTTTTGTATTTAAAGGAATGCTTTGGAGATCGTCTTTATACCGAAATACAAAGACATGGATGGAACGAAGAAGATTCGACCGAAGAGGCATTACTCGATCTGGCGTATAAGCATGATGTGCCTTTGGTGGCGACGAATGATTGTTATTTTACTGATCGCGGCGCGTATGAGGCGCATGACGCTCTGCTTTGTATTTCCGAGGGGCGGTATGTAACCGAGGAAGACCGCCGTAAGGTTACGCCCGAACATTATTTCAAAAGTGCGAAGGAAATGGAAAAGCTGTTCGAGGATTTGCCTGAAGCGATCAACAATACCGCCGTTATTGCACAGCGATGCTCGTTTTTACTCAAACCTATAGATCCGATTTTGCCGCCGTTCGAAACGGAAGGTGGGCGTTCAGAGATTGAAGAATTGAAGGAGCAATCCAAAGCAGGTTTGCAATGGCGTTTGGATAATTTCGTTAAAGACGCAGATCATCAACAATATTGGGATCGCCTCGATTTCGAGCTGGATACGATTATCGAGATGGGGTTCCCGGGTTACTTCCTGATCGTTTCGGACTTTATTAAGTGGGCGAAAGAGCAAGATATTCCCGTTGGACCCGGTCGTGGCTCGGGTGGGGGCTCCGTTGTTGCGTGGGCACTAAAGATTACTGACTTGGACCCGCTAGAGTTGAATTTGCTCTTTGAGCGTTTCTTGAACCCCGAACGTGTGTCCATGCCCGACTTTGATATCGACTTTTGTCAGGAACGCCGCGACGAGGTCATTAAGTATACGCAGGCCAAATATGGCTATGACAAGGTCGCGCAGATTATTACGTTCGGTAAGTTGCAGGCGCGGGCGGTTGTCCGCGATGTGGGACGCGTTTTGCAGATGCCATACGGGCAGGTGGATAGGCTGGCGAAGTTGATCCCGAATAACCCCGCCAATCCCGTAACATTGCAGGAGGCACTTGATAGTGACCCTGATTTGCGTCTGGAGATTAAGAAGGATGACAGCTCCGTACGTCTTATCGAGATTGCGTTGCAGCTAGAAGGTCTATACCGCCATGCGTCGACCCACGCGGCGGGTGTGGTGATTGGCGACCGTCCGTTGCATGAACTTGTGCCGCTGTACCGTGATCCGCGTTCCGATATGCCCGTGACGCAGTTCAACATGAAATATGTCGAGCAGGCGGGATTGGTGAAGTTTGACTTTTTGGGCCTGAAAACCATGACGGTGATTCATCGTGCCGTCAAAATGATTAAAGAGAACAAGGGTATCGACATCAATATTCTCGAAATCCCGTTTGATGATGAGAAAACTTTCGAAATGCTCAAAGCGGGGCATAATGTCGGGGTGTTTCAGGTTGAATCCGCGGGGATGCGGGATTTGGGTAAGCAGATTGGCCTTTCTAACCTTGAAGAGCTTTTGGCTGTTATTGCGTTGTTCCGCCCAGGTCCGATGGAGAATATTCCGACATATCTGGCGAATGTTAAGAAGCCCGAAGATATTGATTTCATGCATGACAAGCTCAAACCCATTACTGAAGATACGTACGGCGTGATGATTTATCAGGAGCAGGTGATGCAGGCTGCGCAGGTGCTGGCTGGCTATACGCTAGGCGGTGCTGACCTTCTTCGTCGTGCGATGGGTAAGAAGATTAAAGAGGAGATGGACAAGCAGCGGGAGATGTTTGTTAAAGGGGCGAATGATAACAACAAAATCCCTGAAAAGCAGGCCAACCATATTTTCGACCAGATTGCCGCGTTCGCGGGGTATGGTTTTAACAAGGCGCACACCGCGGGATACGGCTTGGTGTCGTATTGGACCGCATGGCTGAAGGCGAACCATCCGCTTGAATTTATGGCTGCGTCGATGACGCTTGATCTGGGCAATACCGATAAGCTGAGTGTATTCAAACAAGAGCTGGACCGTATGGAGCTGGAGCTCAAGCAACCTGACGTAAATTACTCTTTCCCTGATTTTCAGGTTGAGGGTGAAGGGGTGCGATATGCGCTTGGCGCGTTAAAAGGCGTTGGTGCGGCAGCGATGGGTTCATTGGTCGAAGAGCGTGAGGCCAACGGTAAGTATAAGTCGGTCGATGATTATGCTTCGCGCCTAGATTACAAATCCATGAATAAGCGACAGCTTGAAGGCATGATCGCGGCCGGTGCGTTTGATACGCTTAATAATAATCGAGCGCAGCTTTCAGCGGGGGCGGAGATTATGCTGCGTCATGCGCAGAACTTGGCTGAAGAGAAGGAATCGGGCCAATCCAGCTTGTTTGGCGGTGGTGATGAAGGCAGTACAGGTCTTGGTATGCCGACCTTACCCGATATTACCCCGTGGGATCCGTTGGTGAGGTTAGAGCGCGAGTTTAAGGCTGTCGGTTTTTATCTGTCTGCGCATCCGCTTGATAGCCGTCAGCAGCAATTCGAGAATTTGAATATCTCGAGTTATGCGGATGTTGAGGCGGCGTTGATGAATGTTGCGGCTTCGCGTTTCCAAATGGCGGGGGTATTGCTGAAGAAGCAGGAGAAAGTCTCCCAAAAAGGAAACAAATACGCCTTCTTGCAGCTTTCCGACCCGACCGGAATTTTTGAAGTTACATTGTTTTCCGAGATGTTGGTCGCGGCGCGGGAGTATTTAGAGGCGGGGAGTTCGTTGTTATTGGGCGTGGAGGCCGAGCAGCGCGAGGACCAGATACGCTTTACCTGTACCCGTATAGAGCCATTAGACGGTGCGTTGGAAAACAAGATACGGGCGATCAATATTCATATGGATCGGGCTGAACCCATCAATGAAATCAAGAAGTTCCTCGATATAGAGGGGCAGGGCAGTATGGTCATTAATCTGCATGTACGCGTTGATGATAAACGTGTTGTTCAGCTTACGCTTCCTAAACGGTGGAGTCTTTCTTCGCAGGCACGGAACGTTATTCGCACTCAGGACGGTATATCTGATATTCTGGAAGCCTAGGCAACGCTTGAGCCTTTTTCACTAAAAATACTTGCAATCACACGAAATGCGGCCTATAACCCGCAGCATCACTCGTTGTTGAGTGAAATTCACATGCAGGTTCCTTAACCAGTGTTTTGCTTGAAAAACAGGAAAACCAAGGCTTGCAGAGGACATAACTGGGAGTCAGGCAAAGTATTGCTTTCCTGACCGTAAAAAAAGAGAAGGACTATCATTATGGCTATGCCAGAATTCACTATGCGCCAATTGCTTGAAGCAGGCGTTCACTTCGGTCACCACACACGTCGTTGGAATCCTAAAATGCGCGAATACATCTTTGGTGTTCGTAACGGCGTTCACATCATCGATCTGCAACAAACGACACCAATGCTGAGCGAAGGTCTAAAGACAATTCGTGATATCGTTGCGAATGGCGGTCGTGTTCTGTTCGTTGGTACAAAGCGTCAAGCCGGCGCTAAAATTGCCGAGAGTGCCAAGCGCTGCGGTCAGTACTATGTTAATCACCGTTGGTTGGGTGGTATGCTGACAAACTGGCAGACAATTTCAAAATCTATTGCCCGTTTGCGTGAACTTGAAGAAGTTCTTGCCAGCGAAGAGCAAAAGTCTATCCGTACAAAGAAAGAATTGCTGATGCTTACTCGTGAACACGAGAAGCTTGAGTTGTCTTTGGGCGGTATTAAGGACATGGGCGGTCAGCCGGATGCTGTGTTCATTATCGACGTAACAATGGAAGACATTGCCGTTAAAGAAGCTAATAAGCTTGGCGTTCCTGTTTTCGCAGTTGTTGATACGAATGCCAGCCCAGAGGGTGTTGATTTCGTAATTCCAGGTAATGATGATGCATTGCGCGCAATCGACCTTTACTGCGATCTGTTTGCTGATGCTGTTCTTGACGGTCTAGAGGCCGAGTTGGCTTCCGGTGGTAAAGACACTGGTGCGGCTGAGGAAGTGAACGTTAAGCTTCCACCTAAGCCGGAGAAAGAGGCAGAGCCGATGACACCTGGTGAAGCCGCTAAGATTGCAGCCGAGAAGAAAAAGGCTCCAAAAAAGACAGCTAAAAAAGATGCGAAGGCTGACGACAAGGCAGCTGATGCAGCTAAAGACGATGCCAAGGCCGATGAGCCTGCTAATGAAGCAGACGAAAAGCCTAAGAAACAAGCATCTGCTTAATTTAGTTAAACAAACACATTAATTTCGGAAGGACGAAAAATGGCTGAAATTACCGCTTCAAAAGTAAAAGAGCTTCGTGAAAAAACAGGTGCCGGCATGATGGATGCCAAAAAGGCATTGGTTGAGAACGATGGCGACATGGATGCGGCTGTAGACTGGTTGCGTACAAAGGGTTTGGCTAAAGCAGCCAAGAAATCCGGTCGTACGGCAGCTGACGGTCTTGTGGCGATCGCGATTGAAGGTACACAAGGCGCAGTTGTAGAGATTAACTCTGAGACTGACTTTGTGGCCCGTAACGAAGGTTTCCAAGCATTCGTGAAGTCTGTTGCTGAGAAGGCTCAAGGCGTTAAGGATGCTGAAGAGCTTGCGGCCCGCGAACTGGCTGGCGGCAAAACTGTTGCTGAAAGCCTGACTGATCTTGTTGCTAAAATCGGTGAAAACATGGCGTTGCGCCGTGCACAAAGCCTGAATGTTTCTAAAGGTGCTGTTGTCGGATACGTACACGGTGCTTTGGGTGACGGCATTGGTAAGATCGGTGTTCTTGTTGGTTTGGAATCTGACGCTTCGGAAGATGCGCTTCAGGCCCTTGGTAAGCAATTGGCGATGCATATTGCTGCAGCTAACCCGCAATTCCTTAATCAAGATGCTGTTGACCCTGAGGTTGCGGAACGTGAGAAAAGCGTTCTGATCGAGCAAGCTAAAGCCGAAGGTAAGCCACAGGAAATTGCCGAGAAGATGGTGATGGGTCGTATGCAGAAATTCTTCAAGGAAATCTGCTTGACCGAGCAAATCTTCGTTATCGACGGTGAAACTAAAGTAGCTGATGTTATTGCTAATGCCGCGAAAGAGGCAGGCGCAGACATTAAGCTGACCGGATATGTCCGTGTACAGCTTGGTGAAGGCATCGATAAAGAAGAAGAAGACTTCGCTGCAGAGGTTGCTAAAGCCGCTAACGGCTAACATTTTTTTACAGCTTATTTTAGTCAGCCGCATAGACATTCTATGTGGCTGTCTTTATGTTAGGACAGATTTACTTAACGGGATCACATCGATGAACGCCGAAGCCGCCAAAAATATTGCCAATATGAAAAACTACAAACGCATCATGCTGAAGATGTCGGGCGAGGTTTTGATGGGTGATAACGAGTTTGGGTTGCACCCCGAAACTGTGAAGCGTGTGGCTGAAGATATCAAGGAAGTGGTTGATAGCGGCGTGGAGGTTTGCGTTGTTGTCGGTGCAGGTAATATCTTCCGCGGAGTATCGGGCGCAGCCAAGGGAATGGACCGGACAACTGCCGATTATATGGGCATGTTGGGGATTGTGATTAATGCCTTGGCCTTACAGAATGCCCTAGAGAATTTGGGCGTACAGACGCGGGTTCAATCTGCTATTCGTATGGATTCCATTTGTGAGCCTTATATTCGCCGTCGTGCGATGCGTCACATGGAAAAAGGGCGCGTTGTTATTTTCGCCGCAGGAACGGGCAACCCCTATTTTACAACAGATACCGCAGGCGCGTTGCGCGCGACCGAAATGGATTGCGATGCGATCTTTAAAGGAACCAAGGTTGATGGTGTTTATAGTGCTGACCCGCAAAAGGTTAGTGATGCCCAGCATTTCGATCACATTACCTTTACCGATGTGCTGACCAAAGACCTGAAGGTTATGGATGCGACAGCGATTGCTTTGGCGCGCGAGAACAACATACCCATTATTGTTTTTTCCATTCGGGATAAGGGTAATTTTTCCAAGGTTGTGAAGTCCGAAGGTAAGTTCACGATTGTCACTAATTAAACAGGATCAAATCCATGTCTTACGATAAAAATGAAATTCAACGCCGTATGGACGGTGCTGTCGATAATCTTTCTAAGGAATTTGGCGGGCTTCGCACAGGGCGCGCTTCTGTCAACTTGCTCGACCCTGTTATGGTTGAGGTGTATGGAAGCAAGATGCCGCTTAATCAGGTTGGTACAGTCAGTGTGCCCGAGCCGCGTATGCTAACGGTGCAGGTATGGGACAGTGGTAATGTTAAGGCCGTTGAGAAGGCTATTCGTGATGGCGGTTTGGGTTTGAATCCTATGCCCGAAGGTAACAATATCCGTATTCCTATTCCTGATCTTAATGAAGAGCGTCGTGCCGAGTTGACCAAGGTTGCCGGTAAATACGCAGAGGCAGCGCGGATTTCGGTGCGTAATGTGCGTAAAGACGGTATGGATGCGATTAAGAAAGAGGATATGCCTGAAGACGATCAAAAGCGTTTGCAGGATGAAGTGCAGAAGCTTACGGATGCAGCTATTAACAAAGTTGATGCGATGCTTTCGGATAAAGAAAAAGACATCATGACGGTTTAGAAAGCACTTTAAGTTCATGTCTCAAAATACTGATAATAAAAACATTAAGCACGTTGCCATTATTATGGATGGTAATGGTCGTTGGGCGCAGGGTAGAGGCTTGCCCCGAACCGCAGGGCACAAAAATGGTGCCGAGGCTGTTCGTCGGATCGTTAAGGCTGCCGGTGAGCTGGGTGTTGAGTATCTTACCTTGTTCGGGTTTTCGTCCGAAAATTGGAGCCGCCCCGTAAGCGAAATCAAGGATTTGATGAATCTTTTGCGCTTTTATTTGCGCGGTGAGACTGCGGAGTTGCATAAAAACGGTGCAAGGCTGCAGGTTATCGGATGCCGAGAGCGTTTGGATGACGACATTGTCCGTATGATCGAAAACGCCGAAGAGCTGACCGAAGATAACACGAAGATCACTGTGGTCATTGCGCTGAATTACGGTGGTCGTAACGATATTGTACAGGCTATACAGCGGCTGCATAACGCCCATATAGACGAAAAGCTCGCGATGGAGACGATTGAGGCGCAGTTGCCGGGGTTCTTGATGACGCAGGGTATTCCTGATCCTGATTTGTTGATCAGAACCAGCGGTGAACAACGTATCAGTAACTTCCTGTTATGGCAGTGCGCGTATAGTGAGCTGTATTTTACGGACACGCTATGGCCCGATTTTAACAAGGAAGATTTGCAAGCCGCGATTGAAGATTTCGCGGGGCGTGAACGTCGATTTGGAGCGCTCGCGCAGCAGGAAGCGTAGACCCCCGTGCCACGGTTTAATATTCAATCCCTACAAAAAAGAACGCTGTCAGCGATCGTGCTTATCCCTGTTGCCTTTTGGGCGCTGTACAGCGAAGGCTGGCCGTTGCTGGTGCTTATGGGGATTTGTTTTGTGCTGGTTGCTTATGAATGGGCGATGCTTATTCCGAAGATGTCTTGCGTGAAGGAAAAGATTGGGTTTTCGCTCATTGGTTTAGTGTATGTGCCGTTTGCTTTTTATTGTTACTTGTTGCTTTCGCAATTCGAATACAAGTTTCACCTTATCGTTATTATTTTGATTTGGGCCAGTGACATTGCTGCCTATTTTACGGGCAAGATTGTTGGTGGGCCAAAGCTTTTACCCGCATTCAGTCCGAACAAAACATGGGCGGGTGGTGTCGGTGCTGTACTTGGCCCTGTGTTGTTTATGCTGGCTATATATTCATGGGTTTTTCCGCCTTTAGGTGATCAAGCCAACCCTTACAGCATGCTTCTTATGGCGGGTTTGGCAGCGTTGATCGGAGTTTCGGGGCAGGTTGGGGATTTGTCTGTTTCCTATCTCAAGCGCAAAGCCAAAGTTAAGGATACAGGCACGTTATTGCCCGGTCATGGTGGTGTGTTGGACAGGCTGGACTCTCTGTTGTTAGCATCAGTTGTGGTTGCTTCGGCGATGTTTTGGGTAAATGTCTGAGATGAAAAAGAGCGTTTCAATCTTGGGTGTTACAGGGTCTGTCGGGCAAAGCACGGCTGATATTATCGCCAGTGATCCTGATCGGTTTGAAGTCGATGTCATTACCGCGAATAAAAACTGGGAAGGTTTGGCGCGTGAGGCGATCAGGTTGAAAGCCAAGCGCGTGGTTATTGGCGATGAGAGTTATACTGACCAGATTTCCGAGGCTTTAAAAGACGAAGACATTGTTATTCATGCTGGTGAACAAGCGCTTGAAGAATGTATCGCACCGAATACGGACATAACGGTTGCGGCGATTGCAGGGTTTGCAGGGTTAAAGCCGTTACTCTACGCCATTAAGAAAAGCTATGCGGTGGCAATTGCGAATAAAGAACCATTGGTGGCTGCTGGAAATCTTGTGATGGAAGCAGCGGCGGAGTTCTCGACGCAGCTTTTACCGATTGATAGCGAGCATAATGCGATTTTTCAGGTGTTTGATTTTGACCAACCGGAGAATGTGAAGCGTATCGTTTTGACGGCTTCGGGTGGGCCTTTTTTACGTTCTAGTGTAGCCGATATAGCCAAGGCCACGCCAGAACAGGCGGTTGCGCATCCGAATTGGGATATGGGCGCGAAGATATCGGTTGATAGTGCGACGATGGTGAATAAGGCGTTAGAGGTTATCGAAGCGCATGTGTTGTTCGATATGCCCGCGGATAAGATTGATGTGATTATTCACCCGCAATCCGTTGTTCATTCGTTCGTTGAGTATCATGACGGGTCATTGCTGGCGCAGCTTGGGCCGAGCGATATGCGCACACCTATTTCACATGCATTGGCATGGCCCGATCGTATGCAGACACCAGGCGAGACGCTTGATCTGAATGCTATGTCACAGTTGGACTTTGAAGATGTGGACGATGAAAAGTTTCCAGCTATTCGTATGGCTTTTGATTGTCTGGTAAAGGGGCAGGCAGCTTGTCTGACGTTTAATGCGGCGAATGAAGTCGCTGTGGAAGCTTTTTTGCAGCGTGAAATAGTATTTCCTGATATTCTGCGCTGTATTGAATATGCAATCGATAACCAGCCTGATATAAAACTGGATACGGTTGATTCCGTGATCGATGGGCACAAGGCTGTGCTTGCCTTAACAAGAGACTATATTAATCAGAGTGTACTTAAGAACTCAGACCAAAAGAAAGTTGGCGTAACATGAATTTTCTCGAAATTTTTCAAGTTTTAGGCGGGAATGTTTGGCTGTATGGCGGGGCGTTTGTCCTTGTCCTGAGTATATTGGTTTTTGTACATGAATGGGGCCATTACATCGTCGCACGGATGTGCGGCGTAAAGGTCGAGACGTTTTCTATCGGTTTTGGTAAGGAGCTGCTTGGTTTTAATGACAAGAATGGCACACGATGGAAACTCGCTATGATCCCGCTTGGAGGATACGTGAAGCTGTTTGGGGATGTTGACCCCGCGAGTGCCGGACACGCCGAAGGTGTAGAGGAGGGTGATAAAGTCCGTCCTTTTACCGAAGAAGAGAAAAAAGAGGCGTTTTTTGCGCAGTCTGTTTTAAGACGCGCCGCGATTGTTATTGCAGGCCCTGCGATTAACTATATTTTTGCCGCCATTATCCTGACGTTGCTGTTTGCCTTTAACGGTCAGCCTGTTACACCGCCTGTTGCCGCGGCTGTTATGGATGGTTCGAGCGCACATGAATATGCGTTCAAAACGCATGATCGTATTATCTCGATTGACGGTAAGAGCATCAAAACATTCGAAGATATTCGCCGTGAGATGATGATTTCTCTCGATGTTGAGCGCCACTTTGTGATTGAGCGCGATGGTGAGCGTATGGATCTTTATGCCACGCCGCAAAAGGTGACGAGCCGTGACCGCTTTGGTTTCCCTCAGAGCCGTGGCTTACTGGGGCTGATTAGTCCGCGTCACGTGGTGCGTATCGACAGTATCCAGAAAATTGACGGTCAGGAATTCGCAGATCAAGAGGCTTTAAGAGCCGCGTTGGCTAAGCGTATGGGCCAGTCTTTCCCGATTGAAATCCAGAATGGTAAGAAGATTGAGACGCTTCACATTAACCCGATGCCCGAGTTCAATGAATTCATCAATCAAGCCGATGCGGAAGAGTATGATCTATTGTTCCTGTCTAATGTCGAGGCCAACACATTTATCAAATATCCTATCCATATCGCGGCGCTTGAAGCGGTTGAAGAATGCTGGGTGATCACACGCGGTACAATGGAGGCTTTGGGTCAGATGGTTTCAGGCACACGGAGTGCGACCGAGCTTGGAGGTGTTATCCGTATTGGTGCTTTGGCTGGTGATATGGCACAACGCGGTGTTATCGCTCTGATTATGTTTGCGGCATTGCTGTCGATTAACCTCGGTTTGATTAACCTGTTCCCAATCCCGATGTTGGATGGTGGGCACCTCATGTTCTATATTTTCGAGGCTGTTTTAGGTAAGCCGATCCCCGAGCAAATTCAGGAATATGCGTTCCGTGTAGGGTTCGCGTTTTTGATCGGGGTGATGGTGTTTACCAATCTGAACGACATTATTCAGCTTCTTACGTAAGAAAACTCGCTTACATACTTTCATAAACCCATGACAATTAAGGGTTTCGTCTGGATTTTTATAAGAGAATCTGGATAATGGAAGTGTTGTATTTCTCTTTTCGACCCATTACAACAATTCCTTAGGGTCAAATCACCCAAAAAACACATACGGTGACATTTATGAAATTACTTCGCTTTTCAATGATCGGCATCCTTTTGGTCGCCCTGATAAGCTTTGCAACATCAAACGCTTACGCTCAGAACCGCACGCAAATCAGTGATATTAAAATCGCAGGCGCGGAACGGATCGAACCGGCAACCATTCAATCTTATATGGATTTGAAAGTCGGTGACCCGATGACCCCCGAAACGCTTGATTCGGCGTTGAAGAGCCTGTTTTCGACAGGATTGTTTGCCGATGTGACTCTTACACAGCAAGGAAGCACGCTTTTGGTTGAGGTCATGGAAAACCCTGTGATCAACCAGATTGCCTTTGAAGGTAACGACAAAATTGATAATCCTACGCTGTTATCCGAGATACAGTTGCGTCCGCGTCAGGTGTTTACGCGTACACGTGTGCAGTCAGATGTCTCCCGCCTTTATCAGGTTTACCGCCGTAACGGCCGTTTTTCCGTTTCTATCGAGCCTAAGGTTATCAAGCTTGACCAAAACCGTGTGAACCTTGTCTTCGAAATTGAAGAAGGTGCGGTGACCGAAGTTGAGTCTATTCGTTTCGTCGGAAACAAGAAGTACAGCGACAGCAAGTTGCGCAGCGAGATCAGCACCAAGGAATCCGAATGGTATCGCATTTTGACGACATCAGATCGTTATGATCCTGATCGCTTAGCTTTTGACCAAGAATTGCTTCGTCGTTTCTATCTTTCACAAGGGTATGCAGACTTCCAGATTTTGTCAGCGGTTGCTGAACTTGCGAGTGAAAAAGACCGTTTCTTCATCACCATGACACTAGAAGAAGGGCAACGTTACAAAGTGGGTGAGGTTAAACTTGCGTCCCAAATTCGTAATTTCGATGCCAATTCCGTTCGTGATCAAATCAATATCACCAGTGGAGAGTGGTACAACGCCGACCTTATTCAGGAAAGCGTGAACAACCTTACGGATGCCTTGGGTGACCAGCAATATGCATTTGTTGATGTTAAGCCTACGACACAGAGAAACAAGGAAGAGCGCACTGTTGATATTCTGTTCAATATCGGTGAGTCGCCGCGTGTCTTTGTTGAGCGCATTAATGTAAACGGCAATGTACGAACGCTTGATAAGGTTGTTCGTCGCGAGTTTGAATTGGTCGAAGGTGACCCGTTCAACCGCACAAAGCTTGCCAAGTCCGAGCAAAATGTTCGTAATCTTGATTTCTTTGAGAATGTAGATATTAAAACACGTCCAGGTTCTGCGCCTGACAAGACGCAGATCGATGTCGGAGTCAGTGAGAAATCGACAGGTGAGTTGTCTATCGGTGCTGGTTTCTCAACCAGTGATGGTCCTTTGGCTGATTTCCGCATTCGTGAGCGCAACTTACTCGGTAAGGGGCAGGATCTGTCTCTATCTACCGTTATTGCGGGTGAGCGTACCGAGCTGGATCTTCGTTTTACCGAACCATATTTCATGGGGCGTGATGTTTCCGCCGGTTTTGACCTTTTCCATGTAACACGTGACTTGCAGGATGAAAGCTCGTTTGACCAGCGTCGTACGGGTGGTGCTTTACGTTTAGGGTATCCGTTATCCGAGCGCTGGCGACAGACTTTGCGCTATCGCTATGAGCAGAATGAGATTGAAGATGTGGATTCCAATGCTTCGGCCTTTATTCGACTACAAGAAGGCAAGCGCAACACATCTGCGATTTCTCAACGCCTGACATATGATAACCGCGATAGCGTTATCGATCCTACATCCGGTCTGATTTACTGGCTGGATACTGAATTTGCCGGCCTTGGCGGTGATGCGCGCTATGTTTCAGGTCGTACGGGGGCAACGTATTACTATCCAGTATTCGACAAGGTCGTGTTGAGCGCTCTTGGTGAAACAGGTGTTATTCAGGGTGTCGGTAAAGATGTTCAGATTAACGAGCGTTTCTTCCTTGGTGGCAATACCTTGCGCGGGTTTGACGAAGCCGGTGTCGGTCCTCGTGATACGGCGACGGATGATGCGCTTGGTGGTGAAATTTTCTACCGCAGTTCTTTAGAGGCTTCTTTCCCGCTTGGTTTGCCCGAAGAATTGGGTATTCAGGGACACACCTTTGTTGATGCCGGTTCATTGTTCGAATTGGATGATACAGGCCCGACTGTGGCTGATGAATCCAGCATTCGCGTAGGTGCAGGTTTTGGTGTGTCATGGAAATCACCTTTCGGACCGATCCGTGCCGACTTTGCTCTGCCGGTCGTGGATGAAGATTTCGACGAAGATGAAAATTTCAGATTTAATTTTGGGACGCGCTTCTAATCTGCTACGCATATAGGCGTAAAACAGAGCGTTAAACCATGAAAAGACTACTACCACTCCTAATTTGCGTGTTGTTCGCTATTTTGCCCATTTCTGCGAAGGCAGAGGGGAATTCGGTTGGTGTTGTTGATGTGATTTACATCATGAATAACGCCGAAGCTTCAAAGCACATACAAAAGCAGCGTAATGATTTACGCGAGGCGTTTCTGGCTGAAATATCAGGCACAGAGCAAAAGCTGCGTGCGCAGGAAAAAGAGCTGCTGGAAGAACGCACAAAGCTCAGTAAAGAGGATTACGCCAAGAAGCGCATGCTCTATGAAGAGAAGCTTTTGAAAACCCGCCGTTATGCACAAAACAAGAAGCACGCTCTTGAAGGTGCTGCGAATGAGGCGATGAATGTTCTTCGTGCCGAGCTGTATAAGGTTGTTGAGCAGATAGCGAGCGAGCGTAAATATGATCTGGTTATATCGAATAAGAACGTAATCGCCAGTGCGAAGACGCTTGATATAACCGAGGAAGCGCTAAAGCGTATTAATGCATCACTTAAAGAAATTACCCTTAAAGCTAAAGAAGAGTAACGATGGCTGATCCGAAATTTTTTCAGAAATCCAAAAGCTTTACGCTGTCTGAACTTGCTGAAATAGCAGGCGGTGAATTGGCGGATGCTGCTGCTGGTTCATATGAAATTCAGGACGTAGCGGCACTTGATAAGGCCGGCGAACATGAGGTCAGTTTTCTGGACAATGTTAAATATAAAGAGCAATTCACCGCGACTAAGGCCGGTGCATGTATTGTGCATCCCGAGTTGGCGGAGTTTGCACCATCCGGTGTGAAGTTGTTGCTGAGTAAGTCTCCTTACAAAGCTTACGCCAAGGTTGCGCAGGCGTTTTACCCCGATAATAAGCCCGAAGGGCATATATCCGATAAGGCACATATCCACGAAACAGCACAAATCAGTGCGGGATGTACGATTGAGGCTGGTGCACATATCTCCGAAGGGGCTGTTATCGGCGAGAATTCATGGATTGAGGCGGGCGCTTATATTGGGCCGTCTGTGGAGATCGGGCAGGGATGCCGTGTGGGCGTAAGCGCCACTCTGTCACATTGCCGTATCGGTGATTATACGCGTGTTTATACGGGCGCACGTATAGGGCAGGACGGATTTGGTTTCGCGATTGACCCAGCCGGGCATGTGAAGGTGCCGCAATTGGGGCGGGTCATTGTTGGTAGCCATGTCGAGATTGGTGCTAATACGACGATTGATCGCGGCGCAGGGCCGGATACGGTGATCGGACAGGGTACATGGATCGATAATCTGGTGCAGATCGGTCATAACGTGCAGATTGGCCGTGGCTGCGTTATTGTCTCGCAAGTTGGCATTTCAGGCAGCACGGTTATTGAGGATTTTGTTGCTATCGGGGGGCAAGCTGGCGTTGCCGGACATCTTCATGTGGGGCAAGGGGTTCGAATAGGCGCGCAATCAGGTGTGATGAGGGATGTTCCCGCCGGACAGGAAGTTATGGGCGCTCCCGCGATACCGGGAAAAGAATTTATGCGACAGGTTGCGACGCTGAAGCGTTTGATAAAAAAAGGATAATGGTTGATTTTGGGCCGAGCTTGAGGCAAAAAATAGATCATAAACAATAGGTTTAGAAGCATATGAGCACCGTTATTGATATTACTCGTATTATGAAGATGATACCGCACAGGTATCCGATTTTGTTGGTTGACCGTATTTTGGAGATGACTCCCGGTGAAGGTGCTGTTGCTCTTAAAAACGTGTCTATGAACGAGCCTCATTTTATGGGCCATTTTCCGGGTTATCCCGTTATGCCTGGTGTTTTAATCGTTGAAGCTATGGCGCAGACAGCAGCACTTGTTGTTGTTGAAACGCTCGGAGAAGAAGCCGAGGGTAAGGTTGTTTATTTCATGACGATCGATAATGCCCGTTTCCGCAAGCCTGTTGTTCCCGGTGATGCTTTGCACATTCATGTCGAGAAAATCCAATCACGCGGCAGCGTATGGAAGTTCAAAGGCGTTGCCAAAGTTGGTGATAAAGTATGTGCCGAAGCAACATATAGCGCAATGATCACGGATACCGACGCTCCTAAAGCTTAGGACTGTAACGCTTTGCAACAAAGCTTGATTTGCTGCGCCGCCCACAAATTTTCATACTTATAAAAACAATAGGAATAGTATGTCAGAGAATTCCAATATTCACGCTACGGCGTTTGTCGACCCTGCTGCCAAGATAGGTAAGAATGTTTCCATCGGGCCTTTTTGTACCGTTGGGCCTAATGTAGAGCTGGGTGATAATATCGTTCTTCAATCCCATGTGGTTATTGATGGGCACACTACGATTGGTGAAGGTACTAAGGTTTTTCCTTTTGTGTCTTTGGGTACAGACCCGCAAGACCTGAAATATAAGGGTGAGCCAACCAAGCTTACGATCGGTAAGAATAACAAAATCCGCGAATACACAACTATGAACCCCGGTACGGTCGATGACCGTGGTGAGACGATTGTCGGCGATAACTGCCTGTTCATGATGAGCACGCATGTAGCGCATGACTGTGTTGTGGGTAATAACGTGATTATGGCGAATAACGCGACATTGGGTGGGCACGTCCATGTTGGTGATTTTGCTATTTTAGGTGGGTTAGCCGCTGTTCATCAGTTTGTACGTATTGGCGAGCATGCCATTATCGGCGGTATGTCAGGCGTTGAGAATGATGTTATTCCGTTTGGACGTGTAAAAGGCGAACGTGCCTATCTTCAAGGGTTGAACCTGATTGGACTTGAGCGTCGGGGCTTTGAAAAAGAAGAAGTCCGCAAACTACAGCGTGCGTTTAACCAATTATTTGGTGATGAAGGCACGATGGACCAACGTATCGAGAGCGTCGGACAAGATTTTGATGACGATGAGACGATAATGGCTATAATTGAATTTGCAAAAGCCAAAACCAAGTTTCCTTTATGTCAGCCTTCTCGGAAAAACAACTAAATCCAGATATTCAAAAGCTCGGCATTCTTGCCGGTGGTGGCAACGTTGCAAAAACGTTGATCGAATATTGTCAGAAGCAAGGCATTGATCTGTTTGTTGTCGCATTTGAAAACCAGAGTGATCTTAAGCTTGATGATAGCATTCCGCATTTATGGGCGCGTTTAGGCGAATCCGGCCGTACGATTAAGACGTTGAAGAACGAGGGGGTTAAAGACCTTGTTCTTATCGGCAAAATCAGAAGGCCGTCATTGGCGGAATTGAAGCCCGATCTGAAAACAGCAGAGTTTTTTGCCAAAGAAGGATTAAGTGCGTTGGGGGATGATGGTTTATTAAAGGCGTTGAAGCGGTTCTTACAAAAAGAAGGCTTTAATCTGCACGGTATACAAGCTGTTATGCCTGAAATCCTTACTCCTGTCGGGCAGATATCTGCC
>CAYGQG010000007.1:0-27170 GCA_964351955.1 uncultured Micavibrio sp.
CGATCGGAAGCGACACCTCGACGAGCGGCTTTGCCGTGCCGATGCCGGCGTAACGGCATTGAAAAAATTACAGGTCGAGCAAGCGGAAAAAATCGCCGTCAGTGTGAACCACGCCGCAGTTCTGACCAAGCGTGTCAAGGACACTGAAGCCCAGCAGGAAAAAATCAACGAAAAGGTGACGGATACGCTTGCGCATCAATCCCGCCTTTCTCGCAAAGTCGAAAAAGCAATGGAGGAGCGCACACGCTTCCTTCGTAAGCTGGAACGCATAGAAGAGACAGTCCTGCAAACCAGAGACTCTCTGAACGCGAAAGCCATGGTGCTGTTAACCGATCAGGGCGTAGCGGCGCAAAAGGGGTTAAGCGCTGCCGATATGCAGGCGGCAGAACAAGCACTACAGATTAGAGATGTCAGAGATGCTGAAGCGAATGAAAAGCTGGCTTTAAGATTAAAGCAAACCGCAGCCGCTGCAGCCGTGGTTGTTTTGGGCTTGGCGGGTGTCTGGTCATTCAGCACTTATATGAATGCGCGCCAGTCCGAGACAGTGGCGACAGCGCCGGTCAACACGACATCTGTGAACGAACAAAGCACGACTACAGGTTCTTCTTCATTCGCAACGCCTGCGGAAAACATGGAATGGAGCATTGAACAGGACAGCTCTCGTTTCGCCGCCCCCGAAGAGGTCACTCAAAATACCGTCGCTATCAAGGTTGATGAAGCAGCGGACGATATAGGCGCATTGGATTTAAATGATCAACAAGCGGTCGAAGCCGCCTTGGCTGAAAACCCGCAACAAGTCGCCGCCTTGATGAACCAGATTGAGCCTGGTTCAACAGATACAGGTATGCCCGAAAACGTAGTTCCGCCAAGGGCGCTAGCCGAACAAGATAATCCTGTTCAAGCCGACGAAACGCCTGTGGAAACAGCATCCGTTGATACGACAGCACCAACGCAGACTACAACGAAGCCTGCTCCTGCAAGAACAGCGACGATCAAGCCTGACTCAAAACTTCCAGAACAGATCAAGGCAATCGAAGAACAGGCCTTTGAGGGCGTGCCCGAAGCACAGCATGACCTTGCTGCAATTTACACGGCGGGTCATGGCGGCGTATCTCAAGATTACAACCGCGCTGCATACTGGTTCGAACAGGCCGCCGCAAATGGCGTAGCCAATGCGGCTTATAATCTCGGGGTTTTAAATCATCAGGGATTGGGCATAGATCAAAATCTGGACAAAGCCATTGGCTGGTACTCCCGTGCAGCTGAGCTTGGACACCCGGAGGCACAATACAATCTCGGTATCGCCTATATCGAAGGCATCGGCGTTCCGTATGATGCGACAAAAGCCGCGACCTATTTTGAAAATGCCGCGAATAATAACATCATGGAAGCGGCCTATAATCTCGGCCTGATTTATGAGAATGGATTGCTGGGCGAAGCCCAACCCGACAAAGCGTTGTCATGGTATAAGAAAGCGGCTGACCAAGGCAGCCCCGAAGCAGCGCAAGCCCTTCGTCAGCTTGCCAGATCACTGGACATATCCCTTGATCAAGTCAACGCGGTAGCCGAAGACATTACGCCATCCAAACCAGCCGCTTCGTCTGTGCAGGATGTAGCACCCGCAGCGGTCGGTGTAACGCAAGCGACCACGGCGCAAGTGCAGGAATATCTGATGAAGGTTGGTTTATACCCTGGTCCTGCTGACGGTGTTTCCGGCCCGTTGACCCGTGACGCTATTCGCTCTTACCAACGTAAGCATAATTTGGAAGCAGATGGCGCAGCCAGCAAAGCCTTGCTTAGCCATATGCTGGCGAATGATAGTTAATCGGTTTAGTAACGCTCGACTTGACCGAGCGTCGTGCTCTTAACCCACCAATCAGGATTAGTCTCTTGAATAGCAGCCCTCGCGGACGCGGCTTCTTCTTGGCTGGCATAAATTCCGAAACAGGATGAACCTGAACCACTCATACGCGCCAGCATGCAGCCATTGCCGTCCTCTAGCTGTGTAAGGCAGTTCTGAATTTCAGGGACATGCTTGATCGCACATGATAAAAGCACGTTCTGCGTCGTCTTCAGAAATTCAATCAAGGCGCTTTGCTCTTTGAAGCGTGTCGATCGGTCGACAGGTATCGCGAAGTCGCCGCCATAGGCTCTGAAAATGGAAGCAGTATTACAGGGCTTTCCCGGATGGATAAGCACGGCATAGATTTCAGGTATATCAATTTCGGCGCTCATTTTTTCGCCTGCACCGGCGATAAAGCGCGTTTGGCTTTCAAAACATACCGGAACATCCGCACCCAATTGCATCATCATCTCTTTAAGCATGCTCGGGTCCGGCGCTATGTTCCAGTAACGGCATAGCCCCCACAATATGGCGGCCGCATCAGCCGAGCCGCCCCCAAGACCTGCACCAAGCGGGATATTTTTATTCAGCACGATTGAAAAGGACGGTGAATTATTTGTATGTCTGGCAAGCATCCAGACGGCCCGCACGAGCAAGTTTTTTGAATCGGGCAGCGCCGATTTCTCTGCCGTGTTAAAGCCTCCAGCGAACGGACCTTTAATATCGAATGCAAAACCATCCATTGGTGCGAAATGAATAACGTCACCGACATCTGCAAAGGTCACTAAGGAGTCTAATGCGTGATAGCCGTCATTGCGCTTACCTGTAACGTGCAGGAAGAGGTTGACCTTGGCGGGGGCAAAGATTTGAAAACCTTTATTGGAAGCAGATGTCATAGCGAAAAATACCGTGCTACTGCATTTTGGTATTGTCTGTCTCGTCTTTTTCTGGCTGGTCCGGTGTGCTGAGTGTTTTTGCCTGTCGGACGACCTCGGTTTCGATTAATCCACTCTCGAGCTTGTCAGCGAGCTTGAGAATTAAATCTTCATCCTCGGCGTGGTTCTTCGCACGGTTCCATTGAAACTTGGCTTCAAGTTTACGGCCCACATTCCAATAGGCATCACCAAGATGGTCATTAATAACCGGATCATATGGCAACAATTCTACGGCTTGCTCCAGATAGGGCACAGCGTCTTCGTATCGGCCCATGCGATAATAAACCCAGCCCAGAGAGTCGGTGATATATCCGTCATTGGGGCGCAGCTCCACAGCCTGTGAAATCATCTCCAGGGCACGGTCCAAATTCTCGCCCTGATCCGCCCATGCATAACCGAGGTAATTCAGCACATAAGGATGCTCGGGCTGAAAATCCAGTGCAGCCTGCAAATCGGCTTCGGCATTCTTCCATTGATCATTTTGTTCGTAAGACATGCCGCGAACATAGTGAAGGTGCCAGTATTTCTCAGGGATTTTACCGTGAATGTCGGTGATTTTTTCCGCCGCGCGATTATAGGCCTGTATGGCTTTTGGAAATTCTTCTTGGTTGCGGTAGATGTCGCCGATCTGGATGATCGAATCCAGATCGTTGTATTTTGTTACAAGGTCTTCTAATAGGGAGATAGCCTCATCGGATCGCTGCTGATCAAGTAAAATATCCGCCATGCTCCGCCGTGCTGTTAAATACTCGGCATGGTCTTCCGGAACCGCCTCGTAAAGCCCGAGCGCATCATCCAGACGTTCATTGCGTAGCGCGATATTGGCGAGTAAGAATGTGTTCTCTAAAAATGTAGGGTCAACATACGCACCCATCCGTGCAAAAACCCGTGCGCTCTCATCGCTATATTCCTGAGCCAATAGACGGCTCATATCGAAGAACGCTTCCGCCATGCCTTGTTCGGGAGATGTCGCCCGAACATAAGGGTAGGATTTGTCTTCTTGGGTTGCGGCATCGAGTTTCTGATGAAGATGTTTCTGCTCGGATCTGATTTTTATAGCTTGCTCATAAAGCTTTTGGGCCTCTTGAAACTGACCGATCTGGGCATAAACATCACCTAAGCGTTCGATGTTTTCTATGTTGAAATCGCCGGTAACCAGAGCTTTTTGCAACAGGCTGCGCATCTCTGCCTTTTTGTCCATGTAGTTGGCGATCAGCATCGCATGATAGAGATGTATGCTGTTTGATTGCAGGTCTTCTACATTATATTTACCAAGCGCGGCATTCGACCAGCCTTGTAATACAGGCAAGAGGAAGGTAGACAATCCACCCTCTGACATGGCGTTTATATATGTGGCGGAGTCATTGTAACGTTGCTCGCGAAACGCTTTGGTCGTTAGAAAAATAAGCGATAAAGAGTCGTTCTCGTCATGGTTCTCAACGACTTGTTTGGCAAATTCGAATGCACGGTCATAATCCCCCGCACCGAGCGCCAGAACCATTGCCCGTTTCAACAGAATGCTGCTTTCAGGCTGGTCATTCAGAACATAATCGATGTATTTCCCTGCGGTTTGCCAGTCATGATGACGCTGTGCAAATCGGCCTGAGAGATAACTGCCCGATACGCTGGAACCTTCATAAGACGGTGGCGGGGCTTTCGCAGCTTCGTCCATGGCTGCGTCCATCTTTGCCATTTCCGCTTCCATGCCGGCTTCGGCGATCACGGTGTCTTTTTCCTCCGAATGCTCCATTTTGAAATGAAGACCTGCGTAAAAAATCACCGCAAATACGAGGGAAAGGGCTATAAGATTGCGTAAAGTGTCCAAAAGTTCAGCTTTCTTGGTATTTTGAGCGTATTAAGACCAGTATCACATATTTGGGTAATTCGGTCCATCGCCACCCATAGGTACAACCCAATTAATATTTTGCGCAGGGTCTTTGATATCGCACGTCTTGCAATGTACACAGTTCTGGGAGTTTATCTGGAATTTCTTGCCGCCGTTTTCATCATCAACGAATTCATAAACCCCTGCCGGGCAATATCGCTGTGACGGTCCGGCATACATCGCGTAATTGGCATCCACAGGGATAGACGGGTCTTTGATTTGCAGGTGAACAGGCTGGTCCTCGGCGTGGTTCGTGTTTGAAAATGAAACAGAGGTCAAACGATCAAATGTTAAAATACCATCCGGCTTCGGATATTCGATAGGGTCACACTCTTCGGCTTTCTTCAGTTGAGTGTGGTCGGCGTGGTTTTTAAATGTCCACGGTGACAATCCAAACGTAACGGTTTCATACGCGGCGTTGAAAAGTCCGAACCAGAAACCTTTGTAAAATCCCGGGCGTATATTCCGAACCTTTTTCAATTCTTTCCAAAGCCATGATTGTTTCAGCGCTTCTTCATAAGCCGTACATTCATTACCAAAGCCCTCATTGTCTTTTAGCAGCGCAGCAAGGGCATCTGCCGCGATCATGCCTGATTTCATCGCCGTGTGATTGCCTTTGATCTTTGGCACGTTGAGGAAGCCTGCGGTATCACCGATCAATATGCCGCCGGGAAAGCTCAACTTGGGAATGGACTGAAAGCCGCCTTCGTTCAAAGCCCTTGCTCCATATGAGATACGGCGACCCCCTTCGAACAAGTCGCGGATTGCAGGGTGCGTTTTGAAACGCTGCATTTCCTGATACGGCGATAGATACGGGTTCTCGTAATCCAGCCCGACCACAAACCCGACGGAAACCATGTTATCTTCCATGTGGTAAATCCACGACCCGCCATAGGTTTTGCGATCCATCGGCCAGCCGATTGTGTGCATTGTCAGGCCTTGTTGATGTTTGGACGGATCAATTTCCCAGACTTCTTTGATGCCTAATCCGTATGTTTGCGGATCACTATCCTCCCGCAAGTTATATTTCGCGATCAGTGTTTTGGTCAGTGAGCCATGGGAGCCTTCGGCAAACACGGTCTGTCGTGCATGCAATTCCATGCCCGGCTCGAAACTTTCGGTTTTTTCACCTGCGGCATTAACGCCCATGTCGCCCGTTGCCACGCCGATAACTGCGCCATTTTCATCGTAAAGCACTTCGGCGGCGGCAAAGCCGGGGAATATCTCGACCCCCAGCGCTTCAGCTTGTTCAGCCAACCACCGACCCAAACGCCCGAGAGAGATAATGTAATTCCCTTTATTGTGCATCTGCGGCGGGGTAGGGAAGGGATAGGATTTATTCTGGGTCAGGAAGCGGAACTTGTCTTTTTTGGCATCGACCTCTAGCGGAGCGCCCTTATCTTTCCAATCGGGAATCAGTTCATCCAATGCACGCGGTTCGAACACCGCCCCTGATAGCAAATGCGCCCCGACTTCCGAACCTTTTTCCAAGATACACACATTGAGATTTTCATCGGCTTGTTTGAGGCGTATGCTGCATGCAAGCCCCGCTGGCCCTGCGCCGACAATCACAACGTCGTATTCCATGTTCTCGCGATCGGATCGAATTGAATCGGGCATATGAAGAGTTCTTTCTTTGTAATTCTGCTTAAACATTCTAATGTGTTTGTCATACTTAATATAGAGTTTTTGCCCTAAAAATCGAATGCACAATCAGGCTCACAAAGCAGCATTACAATTTTACCTTGATCATGGTGTTGATGAAGCGCTCGTCGATGCGCCTGTCGACCGTACAAAGATCAAAGCCAAGCCGGTTGCTGCTATTGTCGCATCTTCGCCGCAGGCACAACCAGCCACACCATCATTGTCAGAATCTGCGCGCGCACAGCCAGAGCCGCTGCTCGGTGCTTCCGATGCCCGTGTCGAGGCGGTTAAATTAGCCAAAGCCGCCAATACGCTTGATGAATTGCGCGAAGCGATCGCCGCGTTTGACGGTATCGCGATTAAGAAAACCGCAACCAATCTGGTGTTTGCTGACGGAAATCCACAGGCAGACGTAATGTTGATCGGTGAAGCCCCCGGCGCGGATGATGATAGGCAAGGCAAGCCATTTGTCGGAGCCAGCGGCCAGCTGCTCGATAAAATTCTGGCGTGTATCGACTTATCCAGAACGGAAGAAGACCCGTTTAAATCGGTGTATATTTCGAATATTCTTAATTGGCGACCTCCGGGAAACCGCACGCCCAGCCCTGCCGAGATCGAAGTGAGCTTGCCGTTTATCGAACGTCATATCCAGCTGGTGCAGCCCAAAGTTCTGATTTTCTGCGGCGGTGTTTCTGCCAAAGCGCTATTGGCCAGCGGCGACAGTATCTCCCGCTTACGTAACAAATGGCATGATTATAAACCGCAATCTCTAGACGATGATGCCGCGGCTATCGCTGGTATTGTGACCTATCATCCGGCTTATCTTTTGCAAACGCCGGCGCAAAAACGTGCGGTCTGGTCCGACATGCTCAGTATCAAAGAAAAGCGCGCGTAAGACGCATAAATAAAACTTTATCAAATTTAAAGTCGGCATTAACGCCTGTCCGTTTAGACTCGTAGTATATAGACACTCCGAAACAATTCGTGGTATTTCCCTAGACTATGGTTGAAGCGCATACTCGCAAAATTTCGCCGCACATGCGCGCGAAACCGAATACAGCATTCCTGACGTTTGCTTCTTTGTTATGCCTTGTCGGTATGCTTTTACCTCATGCTGTGTCTGCTGATACGGTTCCTGTGCCACAAAGAAAACCTCTGGAAGAGGGCGCTCAGAAAGAAGAACAGAAACCTGCGCTTCTCAAGGCGATCATGAGCTTGGGCACAAAGCCCGATCCTGCGTTACAAGAGCAGAGCTCAGCCGAAGACCTTCCTGTCTCCGAGGAACCGTCAAGCGAAACATTGTCCATTATGGGACCATTCAGAGCGATTGGTGAAAACCTGTTGGGACTTAAATCCGTTCCTGTCCCGCAAAAGAAACCGAAAATTGTACAAAAAAAGCGTGGCACTCTGGATAGGCTTTTGGTTAAGGCGCAGTCGCAATCCTATGACAAACCGATCACGACCTCTCAGGCGGAAATATATAAAACTATTTTTGAAGCCCAGCGCGAGGGCGACATCAAAAAAGCCGATAAACTTATCGAAGACCTGACCGACACGCGCTTGCTCGGTCATGTACTGTTCCAACGCTATATGCACCCGACGGCCTATACCTCGACATTTGCCGAATTACAGCAATGGATGGATATGTATGCAGACCACCCCGCGGCATCACGTATCTATAAGCTTGCCGTTGCCCGCAGGTCACAAGGATCGACCTCGGACATCAAAGATCCGGAAGTCAGCAAGGGCATTGTCCATACATACGAGCCTGCGTCTCGGGCGCGTAAACGATATGTATCGAGCAAGAAACGAACAAATACCCAGATCAACACACTGAATGCGCTAAACCGCGATGTGTATTCCCATATACGCAAAGGGCGTTTGCAGGCGGCGCAAGGGTTACTGGATCAACACACGGGTCTGCTTGATGATGTTGAGTATGATTTACTGCGTGCAGAAATCGCCTCGGCGTATTTGCACAACGGCAAAGTGAAAACCGCGTACTCGCTGGCCAAGGCGAGCGTTAAACGTTCGGGCCTGCACGTACCAAAGGCCGGATGGGTCGCCGGCTTGATTGCGTGGCGGAATAAAAATTATATGGATGCGGCACGCTATTTCGAAGTCACCGCCCGTTCGCCTTACGCTTCGGGCTGGACGCTAACGGCTGGCTCATACTGGGCGGCGCGTTCCCACATGCGCACGGGCAATGTGAAGATGGTCAGCACATGGCTCAAACGCGGCAGCAAACAACCGCGCACATTTTATGGGATGGTTTCGACGCGGGCCTTGGGACGCGATTTTGATTTCAACTGGAAAATACCTGCCTTTACTAAAAAATACCTCAATGTCCTGAACGATATTCCGGCGGGGCAGCGGGCAATTGCGTTGGTCCTCGCGGGGCAGGCGGATTTAGCCGAAGCCGAACTTATCCGTGTTAAACCCAAGAATGATGATCAGCGCACCGCGCTTCTCGCCTATGCCAACTATGCGAATTTACCGGGGCTTGCTCTGCGTTTAGCAACCGACGCATCGGGCGGCGGCGATAGCGTTTACGATGCCGCGCTTTACCCGACAGGCAGCTGGAAAATCGGTAAGGGCAATGTCGATCCCGCGCTTGTCCATGCCATCATGCGCCAAGAATCCCGTTTTGATCCTAACGCCGAAAGCCCAAGCGGCGCAAAAGGCTTGATGCAGCTTATGCCCGCAACCGCGAAGTCGGTTTCTGTTACGGGCGAAGAACGTCTGGATCATGCTGAAACCAATCTGGAACTGGGACAACGTTATATCGAGAACCTGCTGGAAACAGATGTCGTCGGCGGTGATCTAGTGTATTTGCTGGTTGCGTATAACGCAGGTCCGGGAAATCTCGCGAAATGGAAAAAACGCTGGCCGGATGTCAAAGATCCGCTGCTGTTTATAGAGCTTATACCGTCTTCGGAAACACGGGCCTATGTTGAGCGTGTGTTGTCGAATTACTGGATTTATAGACTGCGCGAAGGCGCGGATACTCCGACCCTTGATGCGGTCACAGCCGGTAAAGCACCGCTATACGGCTTTAAGAACGATGCAAAAGAGCTTTAATTTCGGGCCATAATGCCGGATCGCCGCTGGCAACAACTGTTCCGTCACTGTCCAAATTCAAATCATTCCCTGCAAAATCGGAAATATGTCCGCCTGCGCCCTCAATAATCGGCACAAGCGCGCAGTAATCATAGGGCTGCATACTGGCTTCGAGAATAACATCGACAAAACCGTTCGCCATCAACCCGTATTGATAACAATCCCCGCCCCAGAAAAAGCGGTTCTCATTGAAATTCTTATAAACAGGGCCTACACCGTCGAACATCGCGGGGGTCGTGCTGCCTATACGAGCCAGATCAACGGATGAGCATTTCGCGGTTTTGACAGGTTTGCCGTTAAAGGTCGCTTGACCGTCAAAGCCCATCCAACGTTCTTTCGTAATCGGTTGGTCAATAACGCCCAGCTTTGGCGTGCCGTCTTCACACAACGCGATCAAGGTGCCGAATGTAGCGCGACCAATAACGAAGGACTTTGTCCCGTCAATCGGATCAAGCACCCATGTCAGGCCACTTTCACTCTCCTTTATGCCGTGTTCTTCGCCGTAAATACCGTCTTGCGGGCGCTCGTCTTCGAGGATTTGACGCATCCGTGTTTCGATCTCTCGATCCGCAATGGTTACGGGGCTGTCATCATCCTTTGAAATCACTTCGAAGGGCGTGCGGAAATATTTTCGCGCGATTTCACCCGCTTCGTCTGCCAGCCTCTTGGCAAGGGCCTCAAATTCCTTCATAAATACTCCTTCAATCAGTAACGAAATAGAGCGTATTCCATGAAAACGGTCAATGATATACGAAACGAATTTTTAGGCTTCTTCGAAAAGAACGGCCACACCATTGTCGATTCCAGCCCGCTGGTCCCGCAAAACGACCCGACTTTGATGTTCGTCAATTCGGGTATGGTGCAATTCAAGGACGTGTTCACGGGTAAGGATAAGCGCGACTACAACCGCGCGACAACATCACAAAAATGCGTGCGCGCAGGCGGAAAACATAACGACCTTGATAATGTCGGCTATACCGCGCGCCACCATACATTTTTCGAGATGCTCGGTAATTTCTCCTTCGGTGATTATTTTAAAGACGATGCCATCGCATTTGCATGGGAGCTTTGCACGAAGAACTTCGGCCTTCCGCCTGAAAAACTCTGCGTGACCGTGCATGCTACGGATGACGAAGCGGCGGCGATCTGGAAAAAAGTGACAGGCTTTAGCGACGATAAAATCATCCGTATCGACAGCGACGATAACTTCTGGCGCATGGGTGATACGGGGCCATGCGGTCCGTGTACTGAAATTTTCTATGATCACGGCGATCATATTCCGGGTGGCCCGCCGGGTTCTCCTGACGAAGACGGTGACCGTTTCATCGAAATCTGGAACAACGTTTTCATGCAATATGAACAGGTGGATGCCGATACTAAGATCGATCTACCGGCGCAAAGCGTGGACACGGGGATGGGGCTGGAACGTATCGCCGCAACGCTTGGCGGTTCGCACGATAACTACTCCATCGACATCATGCGCGCACTGATCGAGCATTCGGCTGACCTTACGGACGTTGCACCTGACGGTGATATGTCCGCCAGCCACCGCGTCATTGCCGACCATATCAGATGCTCCGCCTTCCTGATGGCGGACGGAGTGATGCCGTCCAATGAAGGACGCGGATACGTTTTGAGAAGAATTATGCGCCGCGGAATGCGCCATGCGCATCTGCTGGGCGCGCAAGATCCGCTGATGTTCAAACTCTTCCCGACATTGCTGGGCAAAATGGGCGAAGCCTATCCCGAGCTAGGCCGTGCGCAAAGCTTGATTACTGAGACGCTGAAATCCGAAGAAGAACGCTTTAAGGTCACGCTGGATCGTGGCCTCAAGATGCTCGAAGACGAAACGCAAAAAATTGCGAGTGGTGCTAAATTCCCGGGTGATATTGCCTTCAAGCTCTATGACACATTCGGCTTCCCGCTGGATTTGACTCAAGATGCGCTGAAAACTCAAGGTATTGAGGTTGATACGGACGCATTTGATGCCGAAATGGCGAAACAAAAAGCCGCCGCCCGTGCCGCATGGTCGGGTTCTGGCGATGCCGCGACTGAAAAAGTCTGGTTTGATATCCTTGAACAGCACGGGCCAACTGAATTTCTCGGCTATGACAGCGAACAGGCTGAAGGACAGGTGTACGCATTGGTTGTTGATGGCGCGGTTGTTGAATCGGCTAAAAACGGCCAAGACGTTATGATCATTACCAATCAAACCCCTTTCTACGGCGAAAGCGGTGGACAGGTCGGCGACCATGGAGTGTTCACATTCGATGACGTAAAGGCCGAAATTACAGACACGAAAAAGATGCTCGGCAAGTTGTTCGTCCATGTCGGCAAAGTCCTTGAGGGCGAATTGAAAACAGGGCAAGCGGTTGAAATGAAGGTCGACCATGATCGCCGCACCGCGATCCGTGCCAACCACTCTGTAACCCATTTGATGCATGAAGCGTTGCGCCGTGTTCTGGGTGAGCATGTCGCGCAGAAAGGCTCTCTACAGGACGCGCAACGTACACGTTTTGACATTTCCCACCCCAAAGGCATCAAGCCCGAAGAAATTGCGGAGGTCGAAGCAATCGTTCAAAAAGAAATCGATGCGGATACGGAAGTGGTTACCCGCCTTATGGGCCTCGAAGAAGCCCGCGAGACAGGTGCGATGGCGCTGTTTGGTGAGAAATATGATGAAGAAGTCCGCGTTGTGGCTATGGGCACGCAAGATGGAAACAAGCAATTTTCCGTCGAGCTTTGCGGCGGTACGCATGCAAAAACTACGGGTGAGATCGGTAAGTTTAAAATCGTATCCGAAGGTGCTTTATCAGCCGGTATCCGCCGCGTTGAAGCGATGACAGGGGCACGCGTTGATGCGTTTGAGGCGGATAAAGAATCCGCACAAGCCGAGGTTCTTGAAAAGGCGCTGAAGGAAAATGAAAAACTCCGTGACGAGCTGATCGCTCTGCGGGGTGTTCCGGGTGACAAGACCGAGGCTGTGTTTGATTTGCTCGTTAAAGACAACAAACGTCTGCAAAAGGAAATCGCCGATCTGCGCCGTAAGCAAGGCGCGGAAGACAGCGCGGATGATGTCAAAGAAATCGCAGGCCTGAAATTCATCGGTAAAGTCCTTGATGGCTTTCCGCCGCAGGACCTTAAGCCGATGGCGGATGACCTCAAGCAAAAGCTGGGCTCGGGCGTTATCGCACTGGTCGCAACCAACGAAGGTAAAGCCTCTATCGTTGTTGCCGTGACGGATGATCTGACGGGTAAGGTCAATGCGGTTGATCTTGTTAAAATCGGATCGGAAGCTTTGGGCGGTAAGGGCGGCGGCGGTCGTCCCGATATGGCGCAAGCCGGTGGCCCTAATCCTGACGCGGCAAATGACAGCGTCACGGCAATCGAGAATGCATTAGCAGGTTAATTTAACGGGATTTCACGCCTTTTTGCAGGCATAGCTCGGCGAAGGTTGGCTCGTCCAGCTCTTGTAAATCATCGGGGTCACCAAAGACGATTTTCATCAGATAGTTATTGTCGTTTTCCATCTGCTTGGTTTCGGGGTTGGCAAATTCGGAAAAGAACGGATCGTTATCAGGCGTGTAACCGATACGAACGAGCCTTCGTCCGAGCTGGTAGTAACGGTAATGGCTGAGTTCTGTTTCTTCGGTCATTAGGGAATTACTGTATCGTCATTAGCAGGAGCAGAAAACCCGTTATCGGCATCAGCTTGTTCACGACGTTCAAGGAACAGTCTTACAGAATCTCTGAATTTTGCCAAATCAACAGCATCACCGAATTCTAAAGTTTTCAGCATTGTTTCGGGCGTGGTGATTCTCCACTCCCATTCTCCATCTTGCTCGTTTCTGGCGAGCCTTTGTGCAACAACGGGCACGTGGCCTTCTTCATCAAACAAGTCTGCAGGATCGGCGTTTTCGTCCCTGATAAAACCCACCACGATAGGGATCGCCATCTCAAGTTCATAGAACTTGTAGTAAGAAATAGGGGGTGCGCCCTCTAATTCTTCCGGAGATTCATGGGCCGCTGCGAACAGTCCTCTAATCTCATGAAATTGTGTGTCTGTAGGCATAAAATATAGTCCTCAAAATACGTGTTTCAGCTTATACATAGTATTCATAATAAAAATCAAATTCCTTGTGCATTCGGGCTGTCGATCTCTTTGGCGATAGCCTCGTCTAAAGCTTCTAAAGTCTCGTTTTGTCGCAGTTCTTCAAATGGCTTAAAGTCGATCTCATCAAAGCGGCAAGTGCGACGGGCATTGGCATGAATTTCATGCGTAATGCGGTTAACATGCGCATAATATTTAATCATGCTGGGGTTAAACCGTCCTGTTGCCATTCTGCCGTCTAATTTACGTTTGATGTTATAAGCATCGTGAGAACCCATCCCGAGCCTGTTGTTTTTGTCATTCTTGATTATTTCCTCGAACTCGCCATGCACCGTCATCAATTCGATAATATGGTGACGACCCGGCTCGTCAGGGATTGGTATAACTATATTGGCTTTATGAGATGAATAGCCGCTATCCGTCGGGGAGGTAAATCTGTTTTCGGCAATGCAGATCACAGCATCATAGGGAAGCCGTACATGTTCGCCTTTGGCCCAGTCCAGAACGCTACAAAAGGCCGCGATATGTTCGGGTCTTCTCAAATCGACACAGCCGCGTTCAACATCCCGTATATCAACATAACTGCCTTCGTATTCGTCATGCGCTTTTTCATTCATGCGTTGACGGGTTTTCGGATCGGCCATTCTAAAGCCGCCCATTTCGATATATCGGGTATGTCCTCTTTGCGCGAGGTCGTAATTGGCAGTTTCAACGAGTGAAGCAACGATGGGTCTGATAAGGCCACGCACCTTCGCACCGTCGGCTTCCAAGCCTTCGGGGGTGGTGGAGCTTTGCGTTTTTGGCACCCCGTCGGGAAACGCAAAGGACTTTGTTTCAAAATCAACTTGAAGTATCAAAACGCCCTGTCCCAGATATTCTTATATTCGAAAGTAAGAATATTACATAATAACATGGAAAAAGCAAGTTAAGGCACTCATCCCGCAAAGCTTTTGAAAAAATGATACTTGCTTGCTGTATTCAGGGCGGTTATAAGATCGGCAAAGTTTAGACATGAAAAGGACTATTTAAATGGCCACAGAACGTACATTTTCTATTATTAAGCCCGATGCAACTCGCCGTAACCTTACTGGCGCGATCAATGCAAAGCTTGAAGAGGCTGGGTTACGCATCGTTGCGCAAAAGCGCATTCATATGACGCAAGCCCAAGCTGAAGGCTTCTATGCTGTACACAGCGAACGCCCGTTTTTTGGTGAATTAACCGAATTTATGTGTTCTGAACCTGTTGTAGTACAGGTTTTGGAAGGCGAGGACGCTGTTGCTAAAAACCGTGAGGTTATGGGCGCAACTAATCCTGAGGAAGCTGATGCAGGCACAATTCGTAAAGAATACGCGCTTTCTATCGGTGAAAACTCCGTTCATGGCTCCGATAGCCTTGAAAACGCTAAAATCGAGATTGAGTACTTCTTCAAACCTGAAGAAATCGTCGGTTAAGTCGATTTAAATTAAGACACATCGTTAAGATGCCTGGGCGGCGCTCCATTCTTTGAGCGCCGTTTGTGCTTTCTGGCTCATGTCTTTAAGGCCATCAATAGCTTCAAGAGCTTTGTCGTTGTTTCCGCTTTTTGCACATTCCTCGATTTCCCCTGCAACGATACTGACACCGTTCAGCCCGAAATTCGCCGCCATACCTTTGAGTTCGTGTGCACGTTCGCGGATTTCGCCGATATCAGCGTCACTGTTTTTGAGATCGATAAGTTTTTGTACAATCTCGTCCGTCGTCACAAGAAAGCTATCGAGCAGTTCGTCAAATTGATCTTTGGGAAGGTTTCCGGCCAGACTGCTGATTAACTGAGGATCAAATAAAGTGCTGTCGACTTCCTGTGGGGCAGAGGGTTTTGCCTCCTCCGGTGTTTGTGATGCCGCTTGCTCGAGTGCGGATACTTCCGAAAATCCGAAGTCATGATCGTCATCTTCGTCGACAAGTACTCCGCCTTCTTCGAAATCACCTTCCAGAGGATCATCGTTTTCGGGCATCAACTCTTGCTCTGCCGTACCGGCAAGCTTTATGTCCTCGATCGGCATTTGTGGCGCTTCATCGGGCGCTTCTTGCACAGGTTCAGGCGGCGTGCTCGGCGCAGCGTCAGGCTTCTCTTCTTTGACCGGCGGCGGTGACGGCTCATAGTCGTCGGAAAGAATATCAATCTCGTGGCTTATGCTTAACAGGACTTCGAACAGTGTTTGCGGATCAATTGGTTTTGGAATGAACCCGTTCATGCCTGCATCTTCAAAAGACTTGCGGTCTTCTGCGCTGACATCCCCTGAAAGCGCGATGATAGGCGTTTTCGCCGTAAGAGGGTCGTCCGAATTACGTAGAATTTTGGTCAGCTCTTTTCCGTCCATGCCTTGCAAGCGAATATCCGTGATGATCACATCGAAATGCTGGTTCTGGCATAAATCCAGTGCTTCTTCTGCGCTTTCGGCCATCGTTAGCTTATGTGCATCCTTGGCTAAGAACCCTGCGACAACACGACGGTTCATCTCGTTGTCATCAATGATCAACATCCGCATAGGCGAAATTTCCTGACGCGTTGGCGCGTTATAAAGAATATCGGATGCGTTCTCGTTAAATGCCCGACTGCCTTCTTCCATACTAAGCTCGAAGAAAAACGTGCTGCCGACATCCTGTATGCTTTCCACCTGTATTTCACCGCCCATGGCCTCGACCAATGAACGACAGATAGCAAGCCCCAAGCCTGTACCGCCATATTTACGGGTCGTACTTTTTTCAGCTTGTGTGAAGGGGTTGAATAGCTCTTTCTGGGCTTCTTCGGAAATGCCGATACCCGTATCCTTTACGCCGCAATAGACTTCATATCCTGTTGCTTCACCCGTGTTCTCTATAATCGGCTCATGCTTCAACACAATCGTAACAGAACCGTCACCGGTAAATTTTACGGCATTGCTAACGAGGTTCAGTAATACTTGGCGCAGACGGGTAGGGTCACCTTTGAGCGTAGAGGGGAAATTTTGCGGGATATCCGATTTAAGTTTTATACCCTTGTCGGCAGCGTGCCCTGACATCAATGTAACAACACCTTCGACCAGTTTGACCATATCGAAGTCGATAATCTCGATCTCCATATTGCCGCTTTCGATTTTTTCGAAATCCAGAATGTCATTGAGCAGCGCCAACATTGTATCGCCGGAATTCTGAATGGCTTGGGTGAATTCGTTTTGCTCTTTGGTCATCTTGGTGTCTTGCAGTAACCGCAACATCCCCATAATGCCGTTCATCGGCGTGCGAATTTCATGACTAACCACAGCCAAAAACGCGGATTTAGCACGGTTGGCTTCATCCGCGATTTCCTTGGCTTTGCGCATTTCTTGTGTACGCTGCATTTCACGCTCACGCAGGTCTGCCATTAACTCGCGTTCGCGCTCGATTACGCGTAACAAGCGAGCCTGATCGGCAGATTCTCTTGATTGTTTGATCCGTGCCAAAGATTGCGCAGCTCTGTTTTCACGCGCAACAGAAGAGATCTCCTCACGCAAGGACATGCGTACATTCTGTAACGCCGCCAAGATCAGGAACACAGCCTGTGGCAATAAAGCCCCCCAGAAAATAGAGAGCAGTAACGCGGGATTTCCAAGGGCATTGAGGCCGGCTAAAAATAGGGCCAAATAACCGCAAGTCGCACAGAACCAAGCACCGCAGAAAAACAGCGCACCGTGACGTTCTTCCGACAGAGAAAAACTCAACAGACATAGATACGCATTGGTGAGTATCAGCGGAAGGAATGCCAGGTATTTATCAACGCCGCCCCAAGCACCACTCATGACAACACTGAGCAGGAAGCCAAAGAAGATCATTGCCAGCGCCATAAGTAAGGACGTGCGGATCAGGTCTTGCCCGATAGACAAACCAAGAAACCGCATACTCATTCCGACGGCAATCATCGTTGGCACCGCGATAAAGAATGATGCGACGACGTGTGAAAACCCGCCGGCAAGAAAGAATGCCTGTTCCAGAATGAAAAACAGAATGCTGTAGGCAAAGAAATATCCGATGAAAAACAGGAAGTCATAGGACCGTTGCACAAGCGCCAGAGCAAGGAAAAATCCGATAAGTGATAAGGCGATGAACCAGAAAATAGTTTTGAATGTCGCGCCCGTATCCCAGCCTGAATTCTTGGCATTCGCGGGGGAGAGAGACGGCGCAAGCGTGTTCACCAGTGTTTGCTTATGGTCTATCTCTGCAACGAACAGATGCGTCTGCCCGTTCATGATTTTCAGAGGGATGTTTTGCGTCTGCGCAAACGCGGCCAATAATCCACCCGGATCAATCCCGCGATTAAACTCGAACAGGGTGATACCGCGCGTGGCATCTTTGACAGTCAAGGCCTCGATAAATCCGAAGCGACCGTCAAAAACATCTCCGAAGTTCAGTATCCAGTCTTCCGATGATGATGAGTTTGTAACTGAAAACAGCAGCCAGCTTTTCGTGGCTTGCGGTGAAAAATTCAGTACCGAGGCGTTCACATGATCGCCGCGCTGGTTATTATTATGACGATAGATGATATCTTCGCTGCTGAACGCGCGCTTTGGGTCATTCGTAACGTAGGTGAAATTTCCTATAAAGACGCGTCCGGTCTGATCGTTCAGCTCAACACGCGATGAACGGGTAAGCTGCGCGTTACTTAAGGACGGAAGGCACACACTCAACAGCACTACACCAACCAGAAGGCATAGAAGTATTTTGAAGCTGTGTTGTGTTTGAGATACGTGCATATTCGCGCTTCACGTTATGAAAGTCCATATATGAGTATAACGGAATTACGGTGAAAAAATACGGTGAAACGGCAAAAAGCGTGGATATTTATGTATTTGCAGCCGTTTAGCCTTTGGGAACGAAGGCAATGACCATGCCGATAAGGATAACGGCAATGATGCGGATGGTCCATTTTGTACCAACCGTAAAGCTTTGCCATATCTTTTGAGCTGTTTCTAGTTGCTCAGGATCGTCTTCAACTGGAGTGTGTGAACCCATAATGTCCTCTAAAGTCAGTATTCCCTAAATTTCGGTCGATTAAACTGTAAGCGGCAAACTATTTCAAGAGTGAATATCAAGCCTGCTTTTTTAACTTTTTATCTGCGATAAGCCTTATGGCCTCGGGGTAAGCAATATGCTCACGCGCAACGACGCGTTCCGCAAGACTTTCTGGCGTATCCTTGTCCGAAACAGTCACGGTTTTTTGCAAAATTACCGGCCCTTGGTCAACTTCCGGTATGACATAGTGAATACTGCATCCTGTCTCTGCTTCTCCCGCATCAATCACGGCTTTGTGTACATTCATACCGTACATACCCTCTCCGCCGAATTTAGGCAGCAAAGATGGATGGGTGTTAAGAATACGGTCAGGCCAGCTCTCGACGAATTTGGCCGTCAGAATGCGCATAAATCCGGCAAGGCAGATCAGGTCAATCGGCTGTTTATCGAGCGTCGCCTGAATTTCAGCTTCAAACTCGGACCGTTTCATAAAGTCTTTGTGATTGATAACAACGGCCTTGATCCCCGCATCACGCGCCCGCTGTAGGCCGTATGCATCGGGGTTGTTGGAAATAACGAGGACGATTTTTGCGGGAAAATGTTCTTGCGCACAGGCATCGATAAGCGCTTGCAGGTTGCTGCCTTGACCGGAAATCAGAACCGCTAAATTCAAATGGCTCATGGCTTAGGCCCAACTGGTGTCCGCATTGTCCAGAATGACGGGCGTATCGCCGCTTTCTATCGCGCCCAATTCATAAACCGTTTCGCCATGGGCTTTGAGCTTCTCGACCAAAGCATCCTTATGCGCGGCATCGGCGATAACAACCATGCCAATCCCTGCATTCAGGGTCGTCGCCATATCGGATGGTTTAAGATTGCCTGTTTCGATCAGCCATTTGAATACAGGAGGGAGATCCCACGCTGCGCAATCGATCCGCGCGCTCAAACCTTCGGGAATTACACGTGGCACATTCTCGTCCAGACCACCGCCCGTAATATGGGCCATGCCTTTAATCGCGCTCTGTCCGTCGTTGTCGCGAATCGTCAATGCGTCCAGCATCGTCTTCACGTAAATACGCGTCGGTGTCAGCAATGATTCAGCCATCGTCTGGCCCGATGCAAACGGCGCGGGCGCGTTATAATCCATACCTTGTGTGCTCTCGACAATTTTACGGACTAGCGAAAACCCGTTGGAATGCAGACCGCTGGATGCGAGGCCGAGGATCACATCGCCCTCGGTAATACGCTGACCGGTAAGCAGGTTTTCACGCTCTACCGCGCCAACGGTAAAACCCGCCAGATCGTAATCACCATCGGCATATAGGCCCGGCATTTCGGCAGTTTCCCCGCCGATCAGGGCACAGCCCGTAATCTCACAACCTTTGGCTACGCCTTTGATAACGCCTTCGGCGACATCGTTCTCCAGCTTGCCTGTCGCGAAATAATCGAGGAAGAACAGAGGCTCTGCACCTTGGACGACCACATCATTCACGCACATCGCAACCGCGTCGATGCCGATTGTATCGTGAATGCCGGAATCGATTGCGATTTTGATTTTTGTACCAACACCGTCTGTACCCGAAACCATGATCGGGTCTTTGTAGCCGGTTTCTTTCAAATCAAACAACGCACCGAAGCCGCCAATGCCACTCATCACGCCGCTACGGTTGGTTTTTTTGATATGTGGTTTGATTTGGTCCACCAATGCTGCAGCGGCTTCAATATCAACGCCAGCGTCTTTATAGGCACTCTCACTCATAAAACTGTCTTCAGCTTTCTTGGCTTATCGCCGTTTAGAACTTCAAATTTTCGAAACAGGTGGTTATAACATGAGTATTCAACACTTTTAAACCTGAATGCGTTCAACACATAAGGCTGTTCGATGAGTTTAGTCAATAAAACCTTTACCAAAGCACTGATCGTTTTTGCGGTGGTGCTTGCTGTTTGGGGCTTTAACACCCGCGCTAACGCCGCGAATTCCTTGTTCACCGTTGAAAACGTCGCGGTCGATGTGACGGCAGCAAACGCGATCGAAGCGCGCCAGCAAGCTTTTGAAGAAGCCCAGCTCATGGCTTTTGGGGAGCTGACCAAGCGCATGCTTTCCGCCCCTCAGCTCAGTGACTATGCGAATCTACCCGTACAGACGATTTCGTCCCTCGTGCAAGATTACGAGGTCAAAGACGAGAAACTATCCGCCAAACGCTATATCGGAACCTATACGTTCCGTTTTCGTGACACCGCCGTGAAGCGATATTTCTCTCAAAGCGGACAGCAATACACCGATGTACCGAGCCGCCCGACCCTGATTCTTCCGTTTCTCGAAACAGCAAACGGGACGGAGCTATGGGATAACAACCCGTGGATGACCGCATGGGCATCGAATCCGAATTTAGCCAGCGGGCTTGTACCTTTGGTCGTGCCGCTGGGTGATGTTTCCGATGTTTCCGATATTGGTGAAGATGAGGCTTTGAATTATTCGCCGCGCAATCTGCGCACCATGGTCAATCGTTATGCCGCCAGCGAAGCCGTGATTGCGATCGCTCGCCCCGAAGGAACAGGCCTGAACATTCAGCTCTACCGCACCGATCGCGCCCGCCCTGAATACGTGCATCAGATTATGGCGCGTGCTGTGCCGAACCAGAGCGAAGCCCAGCTCTATGCAAGCGCAGTTGCAAAGGTCAAAGATGCTCTGCGTCAGGACTGGAAACAGAAAACCGTTGTTGATACGACGCAGGCCAGCAGCACAATACAGGCACATGTCAGCTTCTCTTCCTTGCAAGAATGGGCGGGCTTTCAGCGCAGCTTGAGCCGCACGCCGAGCGTAAAAAACGTTTCACTCAAAGCGCTGTCCCCGCGTGATGCCTATATCGCGATTGAATATGAAGGCTCGCTCGACCGTTTGCGTTTGGCTTTGCAGCAGTCCGATCTTGTTTTGGAAGCACCACGAGTGCAAAACGCATCTTCCTCGGGGGGCTTGAATGCTGATTATTCCCAAGGGTTGCTGGATGGATATTTCGGTAAAAAAGGCGCAAGCGGAGCGACATATGAATTGCGGAGTGGTCGCAGCATCACAGGTGGGTCCCGACAAAACATAATTCGTCCTCAAGCCGGAGCGCAGACACAAGCACCCGCGCCGACAAATCGCGAATACTATAAATCACAATTTTAAGAGGGTAGCCGTTGATGACCGTACGCAATCAAATTCTATTCTGGTCGCTGGCCTCTGCTGGTTTTTTAGGGTTCATATATTTGTTTAAAGCCGTGCTATTGCCGTTTGTACTGGGCATGGCCATTGCCTATTTGCTCAACCCTCTGGTTACATATCTGGGCAAAGCCAAGATCAAACGCGGCCCCGCGGCTCTGCTGCTGTCGTCCATTTTCTTTATCTTTGTTGCGCTGTTTTTAGCGGTGCTCATTCCTGTTTTGTATAAGCAGACCGTACAACTGGCCGAAGACCTCCCGACCTATATCGACTCCACGCTCGCGTGGCTGCAGCCATATACCGTGCAAGTCATGGGCATGTTGGGCGAGGGCGGCGAGGTCGATTTAAAAGCCCTGCTGTCGGATCATTTCGGAACAGCGGCCCAAGTATCGAAACAATTACTCGGGCATGTGCTCGCGGGTGGACAAGCGGCTTTGGATTTACTGTCTGTGCTTGTTCTAACGCCAATCGTGACCTATTTCATGATGAAGGAATGGGACAAGATAACCGCATGGGTTAAAGGCTTGATGCCGCGCCATCACAAAGAGACCATTTTGTCTTTGCTCAAACAGATTGACAAGAAAATCGCTGGTTTCGTCCGTGGGCAAATCAGCATCGCGTTCATTCTGGCGATTGCCTATGCCATCGCTTTGAGCATCGCGGGATTGAAATATGGTTTCTTGATTGGGCTGGTCTCCGGTCTGATTTCGATCATCCCGATGGTTGGCTCGACTGTTGGGTTAATCGTCAGTATCGCGGTCGCGTGGTTTCAAAGCGGAGAGATCATATTCGTCGCCATTATCGGCGGCATATTCCTCGCCGGCCAATTGATCGAAGGCAATATTCTCAGTCCCAAAATCGTTGGCGAAAGCGTAGGCCTTCATCCGCTATGGGTGTTCTTTGCCTTGATGGCTGGCGGCGCTCTGTTCGGTGTATTGGGTATGTTGCTGGCTGTGCCGATTGCGGCTACCGCTGGCGTACTTCTCGCTTTCGTAATCAAGCAATATAAAGCCAGCCCGTATTTTGAAGGCACGGCCAAGCCTAAAAAACCTAAAAAATCTGCTGCCAAGGCCGGAGCTTAAGCCATGATCAAGGCCGAGCAACAACTCCCGCTGGATTTGTCTCTGCGTCCCGCGCTCGGGCGCGAGGACTTCCTCATTGGGCCGAGCAACCAAGACGCGGTCGCATGGATTGACCGTTGGCCCGATTGGCCCGCCCCCTTGCTCGTGATCAGCGGCCCTGCTGCGAGTGGAAAATCGCATTTGGCGGCTGTGTGGGCTGATAAAACGGAAGCCTCTGTAATCTCCCCCGAGGATCTGATGCGTATGGGGGCCGATGACATTGCCCAAGCCGGAGAACTCGTCGTTATTGACGGCATTGATCTGTGGATCGGCGAACGCGAAGCCGAAACGACACTCTTCCATCTCTATAACATCATGAAAGAAGAGCAGCGCAGTTTTCTGGTGACCAGCCGCATGACACCGAACAATGCTGACTTTGTGATCGCCGATCTGGCTTCTCGTTTTCGCGCAGCGCCCCATGCAATGATTAAAGCGCCGGATGATATGCTGCTTGGCTCAATTCTTATTAAGTTATTCACCGACCGTCAGCTCTCTATCGGTCAAGAAGTCATCGCCTATATTCTTCCGCGCATGGAACGTTCCTTCGCGGCGGCAAAAGAGCTTGTAGAAAAAGCGGATTCTATGGCCTATGCCCGCAAGAAGGGGATTTCAGTCCCGCTTATGCGTCAGGTTTTAATGGCACTTCAAGAAAGCTGATGAATTACATCCAGCGGGTAGGGCGCTCGGGCGCGTTATAATCAGAAGGATCGAGCACAGTTTTTGCCTCGCACTGGTTCGGGTCCAGATCGCCCCATTTTTCTGCATTTGTCTCAATGATAGTGAGTGTCGCCGGCGCATATCCGTGTGCCAGACTGTCAAATACAGCATTGCTGCCTGAAGCGGCCAATCGGCTGACCAGCTCATAAATCGTCGGGTTATGTCCGACAATCATAAGCGTTTCGATTTTATCGTCCGCATCTTGGATCATTGTAAAAAGATCACTGACACGGGCGTTATAAATGGATTTTGAATATTCGGTATGAATGCTTTGCTCTAACCCTGCGAGTACATGCTCGGTTGTGAGCTGTGTTCGTTTTGCCGAGGAGCATTTAATAAGATCGATAGATGCGTTTTGCTGCTTCAAGACGGTGCCGAGCTTCGTAGCATCTTCAATACCCTTCGGGCTGAGGACACGGTCAAAATCACCGATTGCGGCCGAAGATGGCAAGGCCTGAGCATGGCGAAGCAGGTATAGCGTTTTCATCTAATCTCTAATATCTGTGTCTTTACTGATTTTGTATTTCACAATATTAGTGCCTTTTAAACCGACTGCCAACTGGCCTTTTTTAAGGGCAACTGCGTCCTTGCCAAAAACCTCATAGCGCCACCCCTTCATAGCGGGAATGTCTGCTTGCTCGTTTTGCGCCAGCTCCTCGATTTCGTCATTCGAAATGACAAGCTTGGTGGCAACGCCATGTTCGGCGCATTGCACTTTGAGCAGCATTTTCAAGATATCGATTGTGCCGGAAATATGCGGTGACAATGATTTACGCTTTTTAGGCTTGGGCCATGTATCGGGGTCTGATTCATCGACGCGTTTGACCAGTTCGATTAACTTCGCGCCGTGGCGGCTTTCAGCCAGGTCATTCGGCATATTGCGGATTTTTTTGAGCTGCTGAGTTGTGTGTGGCATCTGCGCCGCCATATCAGCCAGCGTATCGTCGCGCATCACCCAGCTACGCGGCAGGTCTTTATCCTGAGCCCGTTGTTCCCGCCATGCTGCTAATTCCCGTAGCGTTGCGAGTGTCTTGGGTTTGGGTGTTTTGATTTTAATCCGTTCCCACGTCTTATAAGGATCGTTTTGGTATGTTTCAGGAGCGTTCAGAACCTCTTCCTCCTGATAAACCCATTCAGTACGTCCGCGCTTTTCAAGCTCTTCCGCCAGATGTTCATACACATCAACCAAATGCGTAACATCACCCAAAGCATAGTTGATTTGCTTGTCGCTCAACGGACGGTTCGACCAGTTGGTAAACTGTGAGCTTTTATCAAGCCCGTGGCCTGTTACGTTGCGAACAATGTTTTCATATCCGATGGAATCACCATAACCGCACACCATCGCTGCGATTTGTGTATCGAAAATCGGCGTAACTACTTTTTCGGTCAAATTGTAGAAAATCTCCAGATCCTGCCTAGCCGCGTGAAAAACTTTGAGAATGTTTTTGTCCAAAAGCAGATTATAGACGGGCGTTAAGTCAAGATCGCTTAAGGGGTCAATCGCCGCCGCTTTCTTATCCTTGTTGCCGATCTGGATCAGGCAAAGCTTGGGGTAATAGGTCTTTTCCCGCAGAAATTCAGTGTCTACAGTGATGTAGTCTTCAGATTTGAGCGCGTTACAAAAGTCGTTGAGGGCGGTTTGGTCGGTAATAAGCATGCTAAGGTCTTAACGTCTACGTAGAAAAATGCAATAAAAGCTTTGCCTTTCGGCAGCTTCAGAGTTAAAAAAATGCCTGAAACCTATAGGATTTAAAAGCATAATGCACGATTACAGAACACATACTTGCGCAGAACTTCGTAAAGACCATGTCGGCAAGACGGTCAAACTCTCCGGCTGGATTCACAAAATCCGTGACCACGGCGGCGTTTTGTTCATTGATTTGCGCGATACATTCGGATTAACCCAATGCGTGATTGAGGAAAACTCTCCGCTGCTCGAAACCGTTGAAAACTGGCGTAACGAAAGCGTTGTGACAATCACGGGCGTTGTGAAGGCGCGTACGGATGAAACCGTGAATGCCAAAATGGATACGGGCGATGTCGAAGTCTATATCGAAAAGGCCGAGCTTCAGGGCGCAGCCGATGTTATTCCGTTCCAAGTTGCCGAAGATGATGGTGCGGGCGAAGATATTCGCTTGCGTTACCGCTATATCGATTTGCGTCGTGAGAAGATGCAGAACAACATCCGCTTGCGTAACAGCGTTGTAAAAAGCCTGCGCCAGCAAATGTGGAATAAGGATTTTCAGGAATTCCAAACCCCGATCCTGACCGCCAGCTCGCCTGAAGGCGCACGTGACTATCTCGTGCCGTCACGTCTGCATCCGGGTAAGTTCTACGCTTTGCCGCAAGCACCGCAGCAGTTCAAACAGCTTTTGATGATGAGTGGCTTTGATAAATATTTCCAGATCGCGCCATGTTTCCGTGATGAAGATGGTCGTGCAGATCGTCTGGCTGAATTCTACCAGCTTGATGTCGAGATGAGCTTCGTAACGCAGGAAGATGTGCACAACACGATCCAGCCTGTGATCGAAGAAACTTTCAGGGAATTCGCAGACTTCACAGGCACGAAACGTGATGTGCAATGGTTGCCGAACCTTGCATACAAAGAGGCGATGCTGAAATACGGCTCAGACAAGCCTGATCTGCGTAACCCGCTGGAGATCGTTGATGTAAGCGAAGTGTTCGCCCGCGACGATGTCGAATTCAAAGCCTTTAAAGGCGTGATTGAAAAGGGCGGCGTTGTCCGCGCCATCCGCGCACCGAAAGTCGCCGACCAGCCGCGTAGTTTCTTTGATAAACTCAATAGCTGGGCGCAGGGTGAAGGCGCTCCCGGTCTGGGCTATGTGTTGTTCGAAGGCGGCGAAGGCAAAGGCCCGATCGCAAAATTCATCCCCGAAGCGGCGCAAGCTGCTATCCGTGAAATCGCGTCTTGCGAAGACGGCGATGCGATCTTCTTTATCTGTAATCAGGAAAAGCCTGCGGCTAAATTTGCTGGTGCTGCCCGTGATGCGATTTGTAATGCTTTCCCCGAAGGCCACCCGTCCGCGCGTGAGCAAGACGTTTACAAATTCTGCTGGATTGTCGACTTCCCGATGTATGAATTCGATGAAACGGCGCAGAAAATTGATTTTTCTCATAACCCGTTTTCTATGCCGCAAGGCGGAGAAGAGGTTTTGGATACTGGCAACCCCGAAGATATTCTGGCGTTCCAGTATGATTGTGTTTGTAACGGCTTCGAGCTGGCTTCGGGCGCGATCCGAAACCATAAGCCCGAGATCATGGAAAAGGCATTTGCCATTGCCGGATACGACAAAGACGTTCTCGAAGCTGAGTTCGGCGGCATGCTAAACGCGATGCGTTACGGCGCACCACCGCACGGTGGTTTGGCCTTTGGCCTGGACCGTATTGTGATGTTGCTGGCGGATGAGCCGAACTTGCGCGAAGTCTATGCTTTTGTGATGAATGGCCAATATGAAGATGCAATGATGCAAGCACCGTCACTGGTCAAACCTGACCAGCTTAAAGACTTGCATCTGAAATTGAATTTACCGAAAAAAGCAGTCGACGATAAAGCCGCTTAAGCG
>CAYGQG010000008.1:0-24412 GCA_964351955.1 uncultured Micavibrio sp.
CTGTTCGGGTTTAGCCCTGAAGACTTCCCCGGCGCGCAAGATTGCAACGACAACACAATGGCTATACCGCTTCACAACCGCATGGATGCAGATGATTACGCGTATGTCGTAAACGCCTTAAAGGATATTCAATAATGTGTGGTATCGCGGGCATTTTTAATTTCGACAAAAAGCCTGTCTCTCCGGTCGTGCTGAAAAACATGACCGATGCGATCGCGCATCGTGGCCCTGACGGCGAAGGCCAATGGATTGAAGGGCATATTGGATTAGGACACAGGCGACTTGCTATTCTGGATTTATCCCCCGCCGGCAGACAACCTATGCAGTCCGAAAAAGGTCAGTATATCCTGACCTATAACGGTGAAATCTATAACTACCTTCCTTTACGCACCGAGTTGGAACGCAAAGGCTATCAATTTCACTCCCGCACCGATACCGAAGTTCTATTAAACGTCATCGCTGAATGGGGCATTCGCGGCCTCAAAAAACTCAACGGCATGTTTGCATTTGCCCTATGGGACAAAGAAAAAAAGCGAATGATTTTGGCGAGAGACCGCTACGGTATTAAACCGCTATATTATTCCAGACAAGGAAACTGTCTGCGTTTCGGTTCCGAGCAAAAAGCGATTACGGCAGACCGTGACTTCAAGCAGACACTTAACAAACCCGCGCTGCTAGAATATTTCACATTTCAAAATATTTTCACCGACCAAACCCTGTATGAGGACGTGCATCTTCTGCCCGCAGGGCATTTCATGGTTGTTGACCCGGCAAAAGAAACCCCTATTCGCGTACATCAATTCTGGGATTTCAATTTCAGAGAACCTGAGCATCGCGCTGACGATCAGGAATACCGCGAAGAGCTAGACCGTCTTTTCACCCAAGCCGTGAACAGACAGCTCATGACGGATGTAGAACTGGGCTGCTATTTAAGCGGCGGTATAGATTCCGGCGCGATCACCGCGATTGCGTCTAAATCCTACCCTTACATGAAGACCTTCACTTGCGGTTTTGACTTACATTCCGCCTCGGGGATCGAGCTGGCCTATGACGAACGCGCACGGGCCGAGCAAATGTCATATCATTGCAAAACCGAACACTACGAGATGGTTCTCAAAGCCGGCGATATGGAGCGTGCGCTTCCCGACCTCGCATTTCATCTCGAAGAACCCCGTGTAGGGCAAAGCTACCCTAATTTTTACGCTGCGAAATTGGCTTCGAAATTTGTAAAGGTTGTGCTAAGCGGTGCAGGTGGAGATGAATTGTTCGGCGGCTATCCTTGGCGATATTACCGCGCCGTTGTGAACGAGGATTTTGAAGACTATATCGATAAATATTATCTATTCTGGCAACGGCTATTGCCGAACACGCAGATAAAAGAAGTGTTTGCACCAATTTGGGATGATGTCAAAGACGTTTGGACGCGCGACATTTTCCGTGATGTTTTTCAGCACCACATGCCGAAGCTGACCCGTCCGGAAGATTATATAAACCACTCCCTGTATTTCGAAGCCAAAACCTTCTTACATGGCCTTCTGGTCGTCGAAGATAAACTTTCAATGGCGCACGGCCTTGAAAGCCGCGTTCCGTTTTTGGACAACGATCTGGTCGATTTCGCGATACAATGTCCTGTTGATTTGAAGCTTAACAATTTGTCTGAAGTTGTTCGTATCAACGAAAATGAAACCGGAAACAAAACGAGCCAGTATTTTCAAAAAACCAAAGACGGTAAACAAATCGTTCGCGATGTAATGAAAAAATATATGCCGCCCGAAATTTCACAGGCGGAAAAACAGGGATTTTCTGCGCCCGATGCCAGTTGGTTTAAGGGTGAAAGTATTGATTTTGTTAAAGATACATTGATGACGAATAATGCGGAAATTTACAAATATCTAGATAAAAGCAGCCTACAGAGCTTGATCATGAAGCATCTGGATGGTGAAGAAAATAAACGTCTTCTGATCTGGTCGCTGCTCAACATGGAACAATTACTCAAAATTAACAGGACAACAGCATGACCACATTATCGATAGATAGAGACACCTTTAAAAAGTCGTTACAGGCTGTTTTAGAGACACCACTTGCATTTCCCGAACAAGAAAACTTTACATTCGTTTCAGGCGTATCCGAGGCTGAAAATCAAAACTCTACAAATGATGCTTTTTCAAGAAAATGGACTGATTACAAAGACAGCAAAGAAAAAGAGAATCTCATTGCTATGCAAAAGCAATGGTATCTTGAATGTTATGGCTTTGATAACGAAGCTGCCTTTAAATCATTTCTTGCAGATAAGAACGTAATTTACGATGCGGGATGTGGAATCGGCTTTAAAGCTGCCTGGTTTGCGGAGCTCGCGCCACATGCTGTCGTCATTGGTGTGGATTTTTCTGAGGCCGCAAAACATGCCGCAGCTTTTTACAAAGATATTCCGAACTTGTTTTTCATACAATCCGACATCGCCACCAGCATCTTCAAAGCAAGCAGTGTCGACTATGTAAGCTGTGATCAAGTCATTATGCATACTGAAGATCCCGAAAAAACATTCGAACAGCTTACAAAAGCGGTTAAGAAAAACGGACAATTTGCCTGTTACTTCTATGCAAAAAAGGCGCTGCCGCGCGAACTGATTGATGATTATTTCAGAACGCATTGTAAAAACATGTCTCATGACGAAATTATGGTTCTCTCAGAACAGCTTACCGCGCTTGGTAAGGTGCTATCAGAGCTAGATGTATCCTTCGATACTCCTGACATTCCTGCTTTAGGCATAAAGGGCGGAGAAATCGACATTCAACGCTTTATTTACTGGAACTTTCTCAAGTGTTTTTGGAATGAGGAAATGGGACCAAAGACATCCACAATGATTAATTTTGATTGGTATAGCCCAACGAACGCAAAGCGCTATAGTGAGAAAGACGTTAAAGATCTCATAACGGCGAATGACTTAGATGTCGTCACGTTTCATCAAGAAGAAGCCTGCTATTCTGGCAGGTTCAGAAAAAGCAAGAGGTAAGCCGATTTATGATTGGCATTCTTTCAGATATTCACGGAAATTCAAAAGCCCTCTTAAAAACGCTTTCGATCTTAAAGAGAGAAGGAGCTCAGGCGATTTATTGTCTTGGCGATGTTCTAGGTTACATACCTACAGTTGACGCTGTTCAAATCTTGCGTAGCAGCCATGAACTTGCCATTTGTTTGCAAGGTAATCATGAGGATATGATTTTTTCTAATTTTAACGACGCAGAAAAGATGAAAATTTATAAAACATCTGAAATACGTCAGAGTTTAAGCGATGAAGATGCGAACTTCCTAAAGCAAGCTCGCAGCTCCCATGTTAAACAATTTCCATGCGGTGAAGTTTTGTTTGTTCACGGGAGCCCATCGGACACTCTGAACGGATATATTTATCCAGATACAAAGCTTGATCCATGGCAGGAGATTTCTGCTGACTTCGTGTTCATGGGCCACACACATAGGCCTTTCATCCGAGAAGCGCATAGTAAGATATTTGTGAATGTCGGAAGCTGTGGCATGCCACGCGATACTGGAGAATTCGGATCTGCGTGCCTTTTTAACGAAAAAACTGGGCAAGTGCGCATTATAAGATTTTCCATTAAAGATGAGACTTCCGAAATGCTTAACCACATTAACGATGTGCACCCTTCAGTTGTCAATTTGTTTGAAAGAAGGACTGAAGGCTGTTTTGGAGAGTTTATAGATGAGTAAGAAAATACCTATCCTTGTTACAGCTATTGGCGGCGGTGGGCACGGCGAGCAAATCCTCAAAGCTCTAAAGCAGGCTGATGGCGACCGGTATCATATCGTTGGTGCCGACACACAAAAGAACTGCCCGCAATTTAGTATGACAGACGAACATCTCACACTCCCGTTCGCGATTGACCCATCTTACTTAGACGCTCTCTATAACGCGTGTAAAAAGTATCAAGTTCAAGCGCTCTTTCATGGATGTGAGCCCGAGCTGAAGCTTTTTGCGAAGAACAGAGAAGAGATCGAAAAGCAAGGTATTTTTCTGCCAATTAATTCAACACCGGTGATTGATCTTTGCATGAATAAAGAGGCAACGAACAAAAAGCTAGAAGAGCTGGGCCTCTCGCCACCGCGCTATGCGCGCGTGAGTAGTAAAGAAGAGTTAGAGTCCATAGATTGGTATCCGGTTGTTGTGAAGCCATCTGTTGGTGGAGGTGGCTCAGCGAATGTTTATATCGCTCAGGATCGGGACGAACTATTTTCTTTAATGGATTATTTAGGTATTGAACGCATACAAGGCGATTATGTTATTCAGGAATATGTCGGAACTCCTGAAGACGAATATACTGTCGGCGTATTGTTTGATATGGACGGCCAGTATTTAAACAGTATCGCTGTGCATCGTTATTTATCCGGGCAACTCAACATTAGAACGCGCGTGCCTAACAGAACCTCTCGTGCAGAGCTTGGCTCTCACCTGGTTATTAGCTCAGGCGTGAGTCATGGATATGTCGGCCGCTTCCAAAAGATTACTGAGCAATGCGTCAAAATCGCACGGCAAATTGGCATTCGAGGAGCGGCTAACGTTCAATGCCGCTTTGTAGATGGAAAGGTGAAGGTTTTTGAAATTAACCCACGCTTCTCCGGAACAACCTCAATTCGTTCTATGATGGGTTATAATGAACCTGATATATTGATCCGCAAACATCTTTTATCTGAGAAGATTGCTCCTGACTTTACATATGAAGAAGGACTAGTTCTAAGGGGACTAATTGAATATAAGATTTAAGCGCTATCTATTTTTTCCAAACCAACGTTATTAATACAAAAAATCTGGTTTTGGAGTCCGTCCGCCCGAATTTTATTTATGATCTTTTTATGATAGACCGCATTCAGCATTAGTATGATGAGATCACCTTCGTCAACCTTGTGCTTATTATAAGACTGAATAGCAATTTTTGAGGAGGGCATGTTTTTACCTTCAATGATAGGATTGTCATCAAATATGATGATATTGGATGATTTTTCTATAATTTTAGAATTGGGGCTGGTATGAAGTAAGTCATTTAATGAAAGTCCAGCCCCATAAAAGATAACCTTTTTCTTTTCGGCTAAATAACCTTCTACCTCATTTAGAATCTGAATCTTAATTTCTGTTATTTCTTTATTGTAATCATCGATCTTCTTTGTGGTTTTATTTTTATTTTTTATACCAACAACCAACAAACTTGGGCTGGCATGACTGTAAATAGCCTCAACGGAAAACCCATGTCTCTCCAAAAGGGTTGGGAGAGAATACTTGTTAAAATAATGAATATGCTCATGCACGTAAAAATTTAATATATTCTCTTGAGTATAAACTTCAATATTTGGGACTTGTGCTATAAACATACCGCCATCATTTAAGTCGTCTTGCACTTTTGACATAAATACGTCCAAATCAACAATGTGTTCAAGATTAAATCTTGAAATAATAACGTTAAACTTCTGATGAAATTTATAGTCTTCATAGAAAGAGGATATAATTTGGGGGTGCTGAATTTCCTCAGGTGTAATACCTATAGGCTTATAGCCATATCGTTCAAAAAAGTTCAATTGCTGAACGTCTGAAACACCTATCTCAAGCAAATCCCCTCCTGTGCGGCTGGCAATAAACGACTCAAAAAGCCCCTCAAACGGTGCCCTGTAATGCTCAAGAAAGAATTCCGCATTACTGTAAGGATAATATTTATAATACTTCGTATATACTTTTGAATTGAAATTTAAGTCTATATTGACTTGAAAGATATGTGAACAAGAACCACATATATGTATTTCCAGATCTTTTTTATCCACTTCAACGTCTGCATCGACAGGAAATACAATTGCCGGGTACATAGGCATTGAATTTAAGAACTCTGTTTTTTCTGACAAGCAGGCAGGGCATGAGTATTGGGCACCCATTTATATTTTTCCAGTTTTATTTTAATGTGACTTCTTCCATAACACGGAATAAGGTATATTCAAATTAATCGAGCACTGGAAAAATACAATCGAAAAGTAAGAAATTTGTAATTTCCCTTCACTTTATAACAATGACTTGCCAGCACTATATAATGGATTTACTGCTTCCTGTCAGGAGATTTAGGTTTTAATGATATTTACGACTCTTAAAAAAGCGCTTCATTGGGCAATTGTCTCTGTGGCTTTCTTACCGTTTTGTGCTGCAACTTTTATTCTGGCCATGATTGCAAGATGTCGTACCACAGTTTCATATAAAAATGCACGTCTAGTTTGGGGGCCTACTCCGATCATTAATAACAAGTATTGGTCGGATGCAATGAAGCAGGCTGGCTTTAGCTCCCAAACGTTTATGAAAGGTTTTAGCTATAGCATTAACAAGCATGCTGATTACGATGAATATGTTGCAGATCGTTACAAGCTGCTTCCTCTGAAGGTTAAGCTCCCTGTTTTATTTTGGGAGAGTTTGTTTCGTTTTGATGTCTTTATATTGTCTTATAACGGCTGGCTGTTGGGTGAAGGACCTAAGTTGTTATGGTGTCTCGAGCCATTATTCTTGCGACTAGCGGGAAAGAAAATTGTTATTATTCCTTATGGCTCTGATGGCTATGTCTATAGAAACATACGTTCGCCATCTCTTCTTCATGGTTTGCTTATGTCTTACCCTGAATCCTCCAGAATACAAGACAAAATTGAGGCTCATGTTCGCTTGTGGACAAAGCATGCGCATTGTGTTGTGCCTGTTATTATGGGGGTAGACGGAATTGGACGTTGGGACACTATATGCTTAAGCCCTGTTTGTATAGATACAAATCAGTGGACCCCCAATGATAGAATTAGTGCTGCAGATGGTCAAAACAATACAGTGAACATTGTCCACACACCAAACCATACAGGCATAAAAGGCACAGAATTCATCGTTGATGCTATTGAGACACTCAAGGAAGAGGGGCTCAAAATTAATTTAATATTATTGCAGAACATTCAGAATGATAAGGTTCGAGAAATTTTGCAAAAAGACGCTGATATTCTCGTAGAGCAGCTTATTTGTACAGGACACGGCATTAATGCTGTAGAGGGTATGGCTAGTGGTTTACCAGTTGTCTCCAATCTTGAAGATGAACTTTATACAACAATTTTCAGAAGATGGTCCTTTTTAAAAGAATGCCCCTTAGTTTCTGCATCACCGGAAACTATAGTCGAACAGCTGAGAAAGTTGATAGTGCGCCCAGAGCTTAGAAAGCAGTTAAGCGTTGATGGGCGGCGCTATGTTGAGAAATATCACAGCTATACCTCTAGCGTGTATCTTTTTAAGAATATTCTTAAATATGTTTACGGAGAGGTCGACAGCATTATTAATCTCTATCACCCACTGCTTAGTGAATATAATAAAAAAACACCTGTCATAGTGCCGCCGCTTACCAATAACCGAATAGAATAAACAACTATATGCTTACAAAACTGGGGAAAGATTCGGTAATTTATGGTGGAAGCGATTTTTTCATTAAACTTATCTCATTCTTTACTTTCCCACTGATCGCCACGACCTTAACGCCAGCAAACTTTGGGACGCTCGAACTTATAACAACGCTTGTTGGCTTGCTTGGGCTTTTTATGAATTGCGGGGTTAACAATGCCGTGCAGCGTTTTTATTGGGACCAAGATATCACTGAAGAGCAACGTTCACCTCTTGTTTCAAGTGGCCTAGCTCTACAGTTGATGTTCTGGATTGCTTTGTCTGCCGTCTTGTTTTTGATGCTTCCTATCATTGAAATATTCATAGATATCTCAGCTTATGGCTTCAGTTATCTGGCTTTCATCGCTGCCCTTGTACTAGTTTATGTCACACAAGCAACACAATACATCCAAGATGTCATTCGTTTGCATTTTAAACCCTTGCAATTTTTTATCTTTTCTTTTTGTGGACGTTCAATTTCGGCGATTGCAGCCCTCATCGTAGTAGTTGGTTTCGCAGGCGGTATTGATGGCTTGTTAGCCACTCAAGCGGCTATTGGGCTTCTGGCCCTTCCTTTAGGGCTCTATTTTATCCGCCAAGAAATAAAGGCGAGCTTTGATAAAGAGCAAGCCAAGAATCTCCTGTCCTTCGGTGCGCCGTTTATCTTTATGGGCATGGCCTATTGGGTCTTTAGCTCCACAGACCGCTGGATGCTCTCTGCACTTTCTTCGATTGAAGAGACAGGTCAGTACTCGGTGGCGTTCAGATTTGCTTCAATCGTGTTTTTTATATCTACAGCCTTCGGGCAAGCTTGGAGCCCTTACGCCATCAAAGTCAAAGCTGATTCGCCCAATACATACCGCAAAAAATATGCCGATATATTTATAGTGCTTGTTTTCGTGATGCTCATTGTTGGTGGCGGCTTAGCGTTGTTTTCTGGGGAAATTATAGGTGTCGTTATGACGCCTGAGTATTATCCAAGTGCCCTCGCATTTGCCATCCTCGCATTTGCCATCATCATGCAATCAACACAGCAAATTACTGCGATCGGGATTTCATTGGAAAAACGGACCTCTCTCTTTGCTAAAATCTCCTGGGTTGCCGCTGTACTCAATGTTGCCGGAAATTACGTATTAATCCCTCAATATGGTGCAACGGGCGCAGCTATTGCCACTTTTCTTTCTTACCTGTTCATTACGGGCTGTTACTTATTCTACACACAGCGTCTGCATGCGCTTCACATAACATGGCACAAGCTTATAGGGCTCTGCCTTTTAGGGAGTTGTGTTTTGGCTGTGGCTATTATATTTAATACAACAGACTTAAATATAGAAATTATCCTTTCAAAACTGGGCTTTGCTGCATTTTGTCTTGGCTGCGGCTATTTTTTACTTCCTCGGAAAGACGTTTTAAATGACCCATAAAAAATCAGTACTGATTACCGGAGCAAACGGCTTACTGGGAGGCCATCTAACTCAGCTTATGGCCACTGAATATGATGTCCATGCCTTCGTTCATAACGAGCCTGAGCACAAAATTGATAATGTTAACTATACAAAGCTCAGTTTTTCAGAAGATTGGAATATAGAAGACCTGCCAGATAACATTGATATTATCTATCATCTCGCACAATCATCTAAATTCCGCGACTTTCCTGATAGCGCAATGAATATTTTTGATGTCAATATTCGCTCTACGGCTAAATTGCTCGACTATGCTTACAAAACAAAAGTAAGCCGTTTTGTTTATGCCTCTTCCGGCGGTATATACGGCGCGGGCGGGACGTTTGATGAAAACGCGACCATCGATGTAAAACATGACTTAGGATATTATCTGGGCAGTAAGCTTTGCGGCGAAGTATTGTGCCGTAATTATACGAACATACTGGATGTTTCAATTCTTAGGTTCTTCTTCCTTTATGGCAAGGAACAAAAGCGAGATATGCTTTTACCCCGTCTGGTAGACAATATTCGTAATGGCGTTCCCATTACGCTACAAGGCGAAGAAGGTATTTCTATCAACCCCATTCATGTTCGAGATGCTGCTGATTATTTACAAAAAGTTTTGAGCATTAGCGAAAGCCAAACAATTAACGTAGCAGGTAAAGATACTTATTCGCTCAAAGCCATCTGCGATTTGATAGGTGAGAAAGTGGGTAAAGAGCCAAACTACGAGTATGTAGATCAATCAGCGAAAAGCTTAATTGCCGACACCTCTCTTTTAAACAAACATTTTGGCCTTCCGAATGTAGCGCTGTCTGACGGTCTTGATGACCTCTTATGATAGGTACTATTAGGGAATGGATAAATCTTTAAAAGAAAAACTCAAAATCCTGCATGCCCCGACGACCGTTGGTGGTAACCCTCAAGGATTGGCCGAAGCAGAAAAATCCTGTGGCTATGATAGCCGTACACTCACCATCAACCAAAACTACTTTGCTTACAAAGCTGACATTGTTGTGCTTGATGGTGATGAGGGAATGTTGAAAAGCCATTTCAAAAGATGGAAAGCAATGTTGAGCGCCTTAAGAAATTATAATGTGCTCCATTACAATTTCGGACAAACAATTGCCCCATTCAGACCAGATACAACAAGCAACACACACCCTAAATGGGTCACTTTTTTATATCGTGACATCTATTGCCGCTTATCCGAGCATCTAGATTTGCGCCTTACCAAAATCTTAGGGCACGTTACCGCCGTGACTTACCAAGGGGATGATGCGCGGCAGGGGGATTACTGTCTTGAGAACTATGACATTACTTTTGCCAAAGAAGTCCCTGAGGACTATTACGGACAACAATCAGACGCTTTAAAAAGGGAGCGTATTGCTCGGGTCGACAAGCTCGCAGATATTATATACGCAGTTAATCCCGACTTACTGAACGTTCTGCCGAAACGGGCTAAATTCATACCATACGCTAACGTAAATCCTCTAACTTGGTCTTATGTCGGTGTCGCAGAAAACATAGACTGTCCTCATATTATTCATGCGCCCAGCCATCGTGATGTAAAAGGTACGCAATATATTTTAGATGCTTTTGATCGCCTAGAGAAGGAAGGCATCAAATTTCGTTCTACATTGATAGAGAATATGTCGAACGAAAATGCTCGCAAAATATACGAAACTGCCGATTTGATCGTAGACCAGCTTCTAGCAGGTTATTATGGAGGGTTTGCGGTTGAGTGTATGGCGCTTGGTAAACCTGTCATTTGTTACATGCGCGATTCTGATATGCCTTACTTGCCTGAGAAAATGCAATCAGACATGCCTATTATCAATGCAAAGCCCGACACCATTTATGCGGTTCTGAAAGATTATTTAACGACACGAAAACATGAGTTACATGCCTTAGGGTTAAAGTCTCGAAAATATGTCGAGATGTGGCATGATCCTGTTAAAATTGCACAAATTACATTAAGCGATTATGAGAGCGCGTACCTTCAAAAACACGGTAAGAATAAAGTAGAAAAAGCATGTGCGGTATAGCAGGATATTATAACCCGAACGGTCATAAGCCCGAAATCATTCAAAAGATGGCCGATATTATCGCCCACCGGGGGCCTGACGACAGTGGATATAGCTATTTCGAGAATTTAGACAGCGTGGTAAAAACACAAACGGACAACACTACTGTTTTTGCCTTGGGTCATAGACGGCTTTCGATCGTTGATCTCTCCACCCTTGGTCATCAGCCAATGAGCTATGCCGATGAACGTTATTGGTTAAGCTATAATGGCGAAATCTATAACTACATTGAGCTTCGTACCGAACTGATTGAGCTGGGATATAGCTTTCAATCTCAAACGGATAGCGAAGTGATACTCGCAGCCTATGATGCTTGGGGTATCGATTGCCAACACAAATTTAATGGTATGTGGGCTTTCGCACTATACGATACCGCAGAACAAACATTGTTTCTGTCTCGCGATCGTTTTGGCATTAAACCTCTATATTACTGGGTTTCACTTGATGGCGGGCTCTATTTTTCTTCAGAAATAAAACAATTTACTGTGCTTCCGCAATGGGCCGCCGTACTTAATCATCAACGCGCATATGATTTTCTTGTATGGGGTGTTACCGACCATACAGACGAGACACTTTTTGATGGTGTACGACAGGTTGAGCCGGGTCATTGCTTCGTTCACAAGCTCAATGCTTTTAAATGCGCGCCTCACCAAAAACTCACGACCAAAAAATGGTATTCGCTGCCCAACATGCGCGCAGAAGAAACGTTTCCTCAGGCCGCCTCAAAATTCAAAGAGTTACTTATGAATTCCGTCAGATTGAGGTTGCGCGCTGATGTCGAAGTTGGCTCATGCTTATCGGGCGGCTTGGACTCTTCATCTATCGTGTGTCTGATGAATGGCATCTTGAAAGAACAAAATGCAGAAGAACTCCAGAAAACATTCTCCGCATGTTCAAAAGTTGAAAGTGTGGATGAGAGAAAATGGATTGAAAAGGTCGTTGCCCATACAAAAGTGGATGCGCACTATGTCTATCCAGAGCTCGACAGGCTTTTTGAAGAATTACGTGACATCACATGGCATCAGGATGAACCCTTTGGTTCAACGAGCATCTATGCACAATGGAATGTTTTTAAATTGGCCAAGGACACCGGAGTAAAAGTGATGCTGGATGGTCAAGGCGCAGATGAGCAACTTGCCGGATACCACGCCTTTTTCGGTGCACGACTAGCCGATCTTATCCGCCAATTACGTTGGATAAAGGCGTACAAAGAAGCAAAGATCATTCATTCACAACATGGGCATAGCTGGAATTGGATTGCGGGACAGACAGCTGTCAATATTTTGCCTATTTTCACAAAAAACATTTTGCGAAAAATCGCCAGACGTTCCCACCCGAAACCTGACTGGATTGATTTTGATATGCTAAAAGCAACCCCATCAAACCCTCACGACAATAAAGGCGGATCAGTCAAAAAACTCAGCCTCGCGCAGGTTCAAGCAACAAACTTGCAAATGCTACTACACTGGGAAGACCGGGACTCTATGGCGCATTCTATCGAATCCCGTGTACCGTTCATGGACTACCAACTTGTTGAGTTTAACATGTCTCTGCCATCGGACTATAAAATCGAAAATGCCGTGACTAAACGTATTTTACGTCAAGGGATGAACGGCACTATTCCTGATGATATTCGCGACCGCGTTGATAAAATAGGTTTTGCTACACCCGAAGAAGCGTGGATGCGCGAAATTGCTACTGATCTTTTTAGAGAGAGATTGAAATCAAACATTGCTCGTGCTCAAGGTTTAATTTCATCCAACATTCTTGAGCATTTTGAAAATGTAGTCAGCGGCAAAGCCCAGTTTAATTTTTTGACATGGCGCGTTATTAGCTTTTTGGAATGGCTTGACGTTTTTAATGTCCAAATTAATCATGTAAAAGAAGCTTGATATGAAATTTTGTACCATCATTGGCGCTCGCCCACAATTTATCAAGGCCATGGCCTTGTCCCATGAGGTATCTAAACATGGCAATGTTGACGAGGTTTTGATTCATACCGGACAGCATTTCGACAAAAACATGTCAGATGTTTTTTTTGAAGAATTAGGAATTCCCGAACCTGTATATAACCTCGGTATTGCCGGAGGCTCCCACGGCCAAAACACAGGCCAGATGATCATTGAGATTGAAAAAGTCCTTATTGCACAAAACCCGCAATGGATAGTGCTCTACGGCGACACAAATTCAACTTTGGCGGGTGCTATCGCCGCCAGCAAGCTCGGCATTAAAATAGCCCATATCGAGGCGGGCTTGCGATCATACAACATGGATATGCCCGAAGAGATTAACCGTATTTTGACTGACCGTATTTCTTCTCTTTTATTTACGCCGACAACTCAGGCCAGAAAAAACCTTGAAAGTGAAGGCGTTAAGCAAAGCCAGATCATTGAAGTCGGGGACATCATGTATGACACCATGCTGTTATGGCAGGATAAGCTTCCAAGTAGAAAAGAGCTGCTTGAAAAATTTAATCTTTCCGACGAACCCTATATTCTTGCGACCGTGCACCGTCAAGAAAATACGGACAACCATGAAAAGTTGAAGGCCATATTCTCAGGCTTTGAACAAAGCGGAAAACAAATTGTTTTACCGCTTCACCCGCGCACTAAGAACAGCCTTGAGGCCGCGCAGATTTCGATTAGCGAGAATATAAAAATTATCCCTCCCGCCGGATACATCGACATGCTTGCGTTTCAACGACATGCCGATTTAATCGCTACGGACAGTGGCGGTGTTCAAAAGGAAGCTTACTTCAACAAAACCCCGTGTGTGACATTACGAGACGAGACAGAATGGGTGGAACTCATAGACGCTGGAGTAAACACACTGGTTAAAACAAACAGTGATGATATACGCGTCGCCCTTTGTACAAACTACGATCATATCGAATGGTCAAAGGTGCAAGGCCTATATGGTAGTGGCAATACTGCCGAATTAATTATTAAGGCGTTACAAGAGGCAACGAGTGAGCAGTCATAAAAATATACTGATATTGTGCCTAACTGATCCGACCACAACGCCACGGCCTGCGCGCTTATTGAGGTTTTTGCACAGTCAGGGACATAGCGTAGATATATGCGCGCACCCCACCGAAAACCCAATAGAATGCAATGCGTACTACGCCCTCAAAAAGCCCTGCTATACTTTTGCCAGTAAGGTAGAACGAAAACTTATACGAGCGCTGCCGCCTTTATATAAAAACCCGCAATATCTTGCCCAGATTAATGATCGCCAATGGGGCCTAGAAAACCATCAAGCTGACCTTGTCAAAGCAGAATATGATGTGATTTTTGTTGAGGATATTCACCTTCTACCCTTTGCCCTAACAATCAAAAATAATTCAAAAATAATTCTGGATGCGAGAGAGTATTATCCTCAGGAAATCGGTAACAATCTCGTTTGGAAAATATTTGAAAGTGGTTACCGCAAAGAACTTTGTCAAAAATACTTACCACAATGTGATCAGATTTTGACGGTTTCTCCGAATTTACAAAAACTCTACGAAAACAATTTTAATCTCAAAACTTCACTGTTTATGAGCCTACCTGATTATGTAGACATCACACCCACAGAAGAAAAAAAACGCGATCATACCAAGATGGTGCATCATGGTTTGGCCAACCCTGACCGTGGCTTAGAAGGCATGATTGAGATATTTGAGACCCTTGATGATCGCTATAGTTTGGACTTTTATCTTAAAGGTTCTCCCAAATATATTGAAAAGCTGAAGGCCATGAGCAGCCACAGCCCGCGGATCAGGTTTTGCGACCCCGTACCTTTCGAGCAGATCAACACAATGCTGTCTTCATATGACATTGGTTTGTATTTGTTGCAGCCAACCGGCATGAATACAAAATTTGCTCTGCCAAATAAATTGTTTGAATTCATTCAAGCCCGTCTTGCCGTTGTAACCGGTCCGTCCCCTGACATGGCGGCAATCATACATAAATATGAGTGTGGCTTCACAGCGGATAGTTTTAAACCTCAGGACACCGCCGAATTGCTGAACAAGCTTTCATATGAAGATATTTTCAATGCAAAAGGAAAAAGCCATAAAGCCGCGCAAGAACTTTGCTATGAGAAACAATCAGAAGTTTTGGCCTCTTTATTACAAGCCGCTTAATTTTTTGAATTTATAAACTCCAACGTCTCAACCGAACGCGCGTACCAGCTATGGTTTTTTTGTATCAAGACCGATGCTTTGCTACCTTGCTTTTTTGCAGTTTCAGGATTTTTTGTCAGCTCTTTGACTGCTGTCGCTAATGCTTCCGGATCATCTTGAGAAATCACTACCCCGCAATCATTGTCTTCAACCAGTTCCTTTTGCCCCGGCAAATCCGTTACAATAGCAGGAATACCGCAAGCCAGTGTCTCATATAGCTTAAGAGGCAAAACACCCGTCGATGAACGGCTATCGGGGTTATTGATAATGACCAAGCCTGCCAAAGCATTAGCGACATAGGGGGCAATTTCTTTGTAAGGTTTGCGGCCCATGAACACGATGCGGTCAGTCTGTTTTGCTTGTTCGGTAACCTTTGGAGTTTCCTGCCCATCACCAATGATAACCAGCTTCACTTCATCGGGCCATTCATCCGAAGTTACAGCATCCAGCATAATCGGAACGCCGTGCCAGCGGGTCAGCCCGCCAAAGAACACCACATATTTTTCGGGTGCATCACTAGGTTTCGATAAATTCGGTTTAAACAGATCAGTATTCGCCCCATTGGAAATAAAGGTACAGTCGCTTCGCTCTGCCTCTTTATTCGCCCATTGTTGCAATTCGGTTGTTACCGCAATCAAACCGGTCGCCCACTTATACTGAAGACGCTGCATCGGGATAAGGATCGAACGAAATTTGTTAAGCGATGGGTGCGTAACAAACACGTCACCGTAAGGCCCGTTGATTTCATGAAAGACAGAAACGCCAAACAACTTGGCGATACATGCCGACGGAAAGGCGAGATAATGCGCCCGTACATAAAGCACGCTGCCTTTTTTCCATGTCAGCCATATTTTGATTTGCATCCAAAGCGCATGAAGAAGACGTATAACCAAGGGCGGAGAAACGGGCTTTGCCGTGTAAGACGGCTGATAAAGCATAACCTCAACGTCTTGCTTCTTTAGCCCATTGATAATCTCGTGCACATGCACATAACTCGCCTGTCCTTCGCGTGGTGCTTCCAGTGTCAGGTAGACGAGTTTCATAAAGCCTCTAAATTATTATGAGAGAGCCTTACGAACAGTCTCGATGATGTAATCCTGAGTGTCCGTTTCAAGATACGGATGCATCGGCAGGCTGATCACTGATTTTGCCAGCGCTTCGGATACAGCTGTTCCGGTGCTCACAGTCGGGAAATGCTTGTAGCCTGTCTGTTCTGAAAGCGGGATCGGATAGTAAACAGCCGTTGGCACACCAGCGGCCTTGCACGTCGCAGAGAATTCATCACGGTCAGTGCCTTGCGGCAAAACCAAGGTGTATTGCGCCCATGCACTGCTCGCGCCATCAATCAATTCCGGAACTTTTACAACGTCGTTCAGCGCTTCGTTATATCTGCTTGCGACCGCATCCCGTGCTTTTAATTCATCAGGGAAAATTTTGAGTTTTTCGATCAGGATTGCCGCTTGAAGCGTATCCAAACGGGCATTCATGCCGATACGAACATTGTCGTATTTATAGCCGCCTTTGCCGTGCACGCGGACGCTTTGCAGCAGCTCTGCCAATTCTTCATCATCGGTAAACAGCGCGCCACCATCACCGTAACAGCCCAAAGGTTTAGCAGGAAAGAAGCTTGTTGATGTCGCAAGACCCCACTGACCAACGTTTTTATCAGCTAAACGTCCGCCATAACTTTGCGCAGCATCAGCCATCACCCACATATCATGCTCATCTGCGATGGCGCATAGAGAAGGATAGTCCGCCGGCTGACCGAACAAATCTACGGGGATCACCCCAGCGGGATTCAACCCAGCCGCCTTGGCATCTGCTATAGCTTGTTCTAGCGACGCGGGGTCCATGTTGAACGAGTCTTCAAGCACATCAACGAAATATGCTGTTGCACCGACCCATGCCACAACCTCAGCAGTCGCCACAAATGTGAAGGCCGGAACGAAAACCGCATCACCCGCTTTTATGCCTTTTGCCATCAGCACCATCGCCAGTGAATCCGTACCGCTTGAGCATGTTACGCAGAATTTAGCGCCGCTGAATTCCGCGAGTTGCTTTTCAAGTTCTTTAACCTGTGGGCCCATGATGTATTTACCCTCATGCACCGCATTCAATGTCGCCTTATCGATTTCATCGGCGATGCGCGCACGTTGCGCTTGCAAATCAATGAAGGGGATGTTGGGAATGTCGACAGTCTCTTTTTGGGCAGCGTTGCTCATCTTATTTATCCTTTGCTTTCAAACCATTTTCGGTTTCTTCATACTCAGTCCCATCAATGGGGCAGATCAAATCATCGCCCAGCTTTGCACCTGCGTGGCTCATCCAGCCAATACGTTTCGCAGGCACGCCCGCCATTAACGCGTGGTCGGGGACATCTTTTGCTACAACCGCGCCCGCCGCGATGAAAGAATAAGCGCCAAGCGTATGACCGCAAACAATTGTGGCATTCGCACCGATCGTCGTTCCGCGTTTAACGCGTGTTTCAAGAAATTCACTTTGGCGATTAATCTCGGCGCGGGGATTGTTGACATTTGTGAACACGCAGGACGGCCCGCAAAAAACGCCTTCCTCAAGATGCACGCCTTTATAGACAGAGACATTATTCTGGATTTTGCAATTACTACCGACATGTACGTCAGGACCGATAACGCAGTTTTGTCCGATATTTACATTTTCGCCGATATCACAATTCGGAAGAACGTGACTGAAATGCCAGATCTTTGTTCCATTGCCGATTGTTGATGGTTCATCAACATAGGAGCTTTCATGCACGAAAGGTGGTTTAACGTCTTTGGTTTCCGTCGCGGTCATGCTTAAGCCTGCTTTCCTTTAGCGATCGCCTGATCAGCCATGTTAAGAACTTTCAGAACGCCCAAGCCTTCAAATCCGTCTGTGCGCGGCGTTTCGCGTGTATCAATACAGTGTAGGAAGTGTGCGCATTCGTCTTTCAACGGCTCTGATTGTTCAACGGCAATCGTAACACCCTCCGCTTTTTCAAGTGCTGGTACATCGTTGCTGACTTCGATTTTATGCGGGTAGTGAACAAGCTTGTTCGTCCATTCTGCCGTATCATCAAAGACAAGCATGCCCTTCTCACCGATCACAACCAGTTTTTGTTCCTTGAACGGGTTCATCCATGAAACATGAATATGCGCATCCACGCCGCTTGCGAATTTCATGTGCACGCTCGCGGTATCTTCAATGCTTCCATGTGTTTGACAACTACCCGTCGCAGAAACGGCAGACGGCATTTCACCTTTCAGCAAGCCAAGGATCATAGAGACATCGTGCGGGGCAAAGCTCCACAGCACGTTTTCTTCACGGCGGATTTTACCCAGGCTTAGACGATTGGAATAAATGTATTTGATCGGACCTAGCTCTTCGTTAGAGACCAGTTCTTTGAGTTTCAAAAAGATTGGATGGTAGTGTAATAAGTGACCAACCATTAGGACGCGGTCATTGGCCTCAGCAATTTTACAGAGGTCTTCTGCTTCTTCATCTTTCAAACAAATCGGTTTTTCGACATAAACGTCCTTACCCGCTTCCAAAGCCGCTTTGGCCATTTCATAGTGAAACGGCGCGGGGGATGCAAGCACAACGGCTTTAACATCTGGCGTGTCTAAAATGTCGTCCCAGACAAGCGCAGGCACATCGTAATCGGCGGCAAATTTTTCAGCAACTTCATGGGTATTGTCGCAAACACTGTGCAATGCGCCTAAAGCGTGGAAATTACGGACAAGGTTCTTGCCCCAGTGCCCACATCCGATAACGCTTACATTTTTTTCTATACTCATAAAATCTCTATAGACCGTGTTTTAAGTTTTGACGATATGATCGGCGGTAATGCCGTGCTTGGTGAATGCATTTCTACTATCGACAATCAGCTTACAATTTTCAGCCAACATCTCATAATCGAAATTATCGTGATCGGTTGCTAAAAAAGCCGCATCGTATGTTTTCAACATCTCAGAGTTTGCCGTTACAGATTCACGCCCTGTCAGTGTTGCATGCTCGCGGGTAGCGGGAATTTTCGGCAAATACGGATCAAGGTAATCGACCTGCGCACCGCGTTCCTCAAGCATTTCCCAGATTTTCAAAGACGGGCTTTCGCGCATGTCATCTACGTTGCGTTTATAGGCAACACCGCAGAGTAGAATTTTAGAACCTTTGATACTCCTTTCAGAATGGGTGCTCAAAGCTTCAGCCAAGTTATCTACGACATAGCGAACCATGTTGTTATTGATCTCACCCGCAAGTTCAATAAAGCGGGTATGCACGTCAAACTCACGCGCCTTCCATGTCAGATAAAACGGGTCGATGGGAATGCAGTGACCGCCCAAGCCGGGACCAGGGTAGAACGGCATGAAACCAAACGGTTTAGTGCTCGCCGCATCGATCACTTCCCAGACATCAATATCCATTTCGGAGTAAACGACCTTCAGCTCATTGACGAGTGCGATATTTACGGCACGAAAAATATTTTCGGTCAGCTTCACGGCTTCGGCTGTTTCGGGAGTCGATACACTGACCACTTTACCGATGAACTTTTCGTAAAGTTTAGTAGCCAATTCCAGCGCGAGTTCACCATCACCACCAACAACTTTAGGCGTGTTCTGCGCGGAGAATTTTTCATTACCCGGGTCTTCACGTTCAGGGGAGTAAGCAAGGAAGAAGTCCTGACCGGACACCAAACCTGTTTCGCTTTCCAGTATCGGTTTCATTACGCCTGTGGTCGTACCCGGATAGGTGGTTGATTCCAGCGTGATGACTTGTCCGGGTTTAAGATGCTTGGCGATCACTTTAGTCGTTTCAACGACATATTTCAGATCGGGTTCGCGCTGCTTGGTCAGCGGCGTTGGTACACAAATGATGATCGCATCTGCATTTTCAAGACTATCCGAAGATGTGGTGGCTTTGAATTTACCCGCTTCGATCATGTCTGCAAAGTCTTTGGATTCAATGTGCTTAATCGGTGAAACACCCGCATTCAGGCTTTCAACCCGCTTTTCATCGACGTCAAAACCGATAACATCGAAGCCGTTATTATACAGCGCATTCACCAATGGCAGACCAACATAGCCCAAACCGACGACGGCTATGGTTGCATCCGCGTTCTCAAATTTCTGTTTAATCTCTTCTACAGAAATCTGGCTTGTTGGTACTGTTTTTAAATTTTGAGGCATTTATCACGTCCATGCTTGTTTTCTGGCCCGTATACTAGACCAGAAAGCGCACATCGCAAGTGATTTTAGCAAAAAGCCAGATCAGATATGGAAATCAATAAACGCCGAGGGATTTATACAGGCTGACAAGGCTGGTCGATTGGGCGGCTTCGGCGGTCACCAAAGCTGCGTCGGCCTCGTTTACCGTGCGTTGCGCGTCCAGCAGGTCGAGGAACGAAATCTCCCCTTCCTTATAGAGCGTTTCGGACAATGTGTAGGCTTTTTCCGCGTTATCGTAGGCTTTTTGCAAAGATACGCGGCGTTCATTGATCCGCGCATTGTCGTTCAGTGCCGTTTCGACCTCTACCACAGCCTCCAGAACCGTTTTGCGGTATCCGTGATACGCGTTCATCTCGACAGCCCGTGCGACATCAACCTGCCCTTCTAAACGACCGAAATCGAGAACAGAGACAGCCGCGCCCAGAACGACGCTCCAGATATTGGCCGTGCCTGAAAACGCGCCTTCGGAATAGCCGAAGAAACCGCTTAAGGAAAAGCTGGGGTATATATCAGCAATCGCGGCTTCCGCCAGATCCGTGCTCGAGGCAAAATTTTCTGCTGCTGCGCGTATATCGGGGCGCAGGGCCAAGACTTCCGTAGGGGCCATCAACACAGGTTTAACCGATTGACCCGGAATATCCGCAGGGCCATCCAGCACCACTGCCAAGTCCTCAGGCAAGTTACCGGTCAAAACGGTCAGTTGCAGACGGGCATTTTCAGCCAGACGTTGGAATTCTGGGATAGATGCGCGTGTGGTGTTCACAAGGTTCTCCGCGCGTTCAACATCTAGCTGTGGCGCTTCGCCGAATTCTTGTTGCTGGCGGATAAGCTCCAGCGTCTTTTCCTGTATTTCCAAGTTCTTGTGCGCAATATCGACCTGCTTTTGTGCCGCACGATAAGCGATATAGCTCCGCGTAACATCGGCGATCAATGTCAGGGTCGTGTCATGGTAACGCGCTTCGAACGTATCGACCTGCCCCTGGGCGGCATCTGTCGCGCTACGGTTACGACCAAAAAGATCAATCTCGTATGAGGCATCAAAGCCCGCTTCAAAGTAATTATCCGGTCCTTGGAAGCCAACGTCTTCGCGGCTGACTTGCCCACTCGCGCCGATTTGTGGAAAAAGATAAGAGCCGGCTGTTCGGCGCAGGCCACGAGCTTCGAGCACACGGGCCTTGGCGATTTGACGGTCGGGGCTATCCGATAATGTCATCTCAACCAGGGTCGCCAGCGCAGAATCATCAAATCGTAGCCACCAGTTTTTGAGGCTCTGTACTTCTGCCGTTTCGACAAGCTCGCTTTGATAAGCGCTCCATGCTTGCGGAGCTTTCGGCTCGGTATAATCCTGCAACGCGGCGAAGCATCCGGATAACAGTACAGTCGTCGATAAGAGTAAAACCGAATGTTTCATTTATGCTGCTTCCTTCGTTTGTTCGTGACTATGTGTGTCATCATCTGTGCCCTCTTCCGCACCCGTGACCATGATCTCCAGCTTTCTGACCAGAACATAGAACATCGGGGTAAAAATCAGGCCGAATAATGTCACGCCGATCATACCGCAGAACACCGCTACACCAATGGCTTGGCGCATTTCCGCACCTGCACCATGGCTGGTAACCAGCGGCAGAACACCCATGATAAAGGCAATCGATGTCATCAGGATCGGACGCAGACGCATGCGGGCGGCATCTCTGGCCGCTTTGCCGATGCTGTGTCCGCGATGCTCCAGCTCTCTGGCGAATTCGACGATCAAAATCGCGTTCTTACAGGCGAGACCCGCCAACACAAAGAGCGATATTTGGGAGAAGATATTATTATCTCCCCCCATGTGGAAGAATTTCCCGAACAGATAAATTCCGAGTATCGCAGACAGGATAGCCATTGGCACGATGAGAATTACCGCCAATGGCAATGCCAAGGATTCATACTGCGCAGCCAAAACAAGGAACACGAGCAAAATACATAGAGGAAAAATGTAGATTGCCGTGTTACCTGCCAGAATCTGTTGGTATGTCAGGTCCGTCCATTCGTAGTCCATGCCGGGCGGCAAGGTTTCTTCGAGGATTTTCACGATCGCGTCCTGCGCTTGCCCAGATGAATAGCCGGGCGCGGGGTTACCGCTGATGTCTGCGGCACGGAAACCGTTGTAACGCACAGCCGTATCAGGACCGAAAGTCTCATTGACGTTAATGACCGAGCCAAGCGGGATCATATCGCCGTTCGCATTGCGAACCTGTAGCGAGATAATATCTTCAGGCGTGGCGCGGAAATCCGCATCGGCCTGCGCGATCACCTGATAGGTGCGTCCGAACAAGTTAAAGTCGTTCACGTAAAGCGAGCCGAGATAAATCTGCAATGTACGGAACACTTCATCAATCGGAATACCGAGTTGCTGCGCCTTTGTCCGATCAAGATCGGCATAAAGCTGCGGCATATTGATGTTGTAATTGGTCAGTACAGGGAAAGCCAGCGCAGGATCCTGCATTGCTTTGCCGACAACTTGTTTTACGGCTTCATCCAATGCCGCATAGCCTTGGTCGGTTCTATCCTGAATTTGCAATTTGAAACCACCGGCAGTTCCCAGACCGCGCACAGGCGGCGGCGGAAAAACAGCGACAAAGGCATCATCAATCGCCCCGAATTTCTGTTGCAAGGCCTGTGCGATTGCAAAGGCACTTTCTTCATGCGAGGTACGTTCATGGAATTCATTCAACGGTACAAAGACAATCCCCGCGCTCGGTGAGTTCACGAAGCCGTTAATTGACAGGCCGGGGAATTGCACCGCGTTCGCGACACCGGGTTGCGAAGTTGCAATGTCACCCATCTGGATCATCACCTCTTCGGTACGCTCAAGCGTTGCACCGGGCGGAAGCTGGGCAATAGCGATCAGGTATTTCTTATCCTGCGCGGGCACAAATCCTTGCGGGACGAGATTAAAACTCGCGCCCGTTGCGCCAATAAGAAGTGCATATAAGATCGTCATAATGACCAGACGACGCGTGATAAACCCGCAGATACCCTTTGAATATCCGTTCTGGAATTTGCCAAAAACCTTGTTAAACAACGCAAAGAACCAGCCAAAGCAAAAGTCCATCACCTTGCTGATTTTGTCTTTCGGCTCATCGCGTCCACGCAAGAGCAACGCCGCCATAGCGGGACTGAGCGTTAAGGAGTTAAACGTCGAGATAAATGTTGCAATCGCGATGGTCAGGGCAAATTGCTTATAGAACTGCCCCGTCAAACCGCTAATGAAGGCAATCGGAATAAACACACTGGCGAGCACAAGCGATGTCGCGATAATCGGGCCTGTCACTTCTTTCATAGCCTGAATCGTCGCATCACGCGGGTTTTTGCCCTCGTCTATATTCCGTTCAACGTTTTCGACAACCACAATCGCGTCATCAACCACGATACCAATGGCGAGGATAAGACCGAACAAGGTCAGTACGTTGATCGTAAAACCGAAGGCCAGCATGAAGGCGAATGTACCGACAATCGAAACAGGCACAGCCAGCAATGGAATAATCGACGCACGCCATGTTTGCAGGAAGACAATCACCACGATCACAACAAGGAATACGGCTTCTAGCAATGTATGGATCACGGCCTCAATCGAGTCACTGACGAATACGGTCGGGTCATAGACGATGGAATAATCAACACCCGGCGGCATATCTTCTTTCAAGCGTTTCATCGTCGAGCGCACATCTTGCGACAGCTCAAGTGCGTTGGAACCCGGTGCCGCAAAAATAGGAATCGCCACAGCCTGTTTATTATTCAACATAGAGCGCAACGAATAGCTCTGCGCATCCAGCTCTACGCGCGCCACATCTTCGAGACGGGTAATCGTGCCGTTGTCGTTACGTTTAATAATGATTTGTTCGAACTGCTCCGGCGTTTCCAGACGGCCCTGCACATTCACAGGAAGCTGAACCAGCACATTGTCTTCATACGGAGGGCCGCCGATTACACCCGCGGCAACCTGCACGTTCTGGGCGCGAATAGCCTGAATAACTTCGGCAGCCGTCATGTCCCGTTCTGCAACTTTA
>CAYGQG010000008.1:24422-26855 GCA_964351955.1 uncultured Micavibrio sp.
CCAAAAAATGATCCAGAAGTGCATCAGATATCTGGTCTGCAACTTTATCGGGGTTCAACCATACGCGCATCGCGTAATCACCCGATCCAAAAACACGGACCTGTCCGACACCCTGAACTTTAGCGAGTTCGTCTTTGACCTGCAGCGTTGCGTAGTTGCGCAAGTACAGCATGTCGTATCGGTCATCGGGGGAAAGCAAGTGGACCACCATAGTCAGGTCGGGTGAGGATTTCACCACAGTTACGCCGAGCTGCCTTGTCACTTCAGGAAGACGCGGCAAGGCCTGTTGCACTCGGTTCTGCACCAATTGTTGTGCCAGATCGACATCCGTACCAATGGCGAATGTCACGGTCAGACCCATCGCACCATCAGTAGACGCGGTCGATGTCATATACAGCATGTTCTCCACGCCGTTGATCTGCTCTTCCAACGGTGTTGCAACTGTTTCCGCAATCACAGCGGGGTTTGCACCGGGGAATTGCGCGCTGACCACGATGGATGGCGGCGATACTTCCGGATATTCGGAAATTGGTAAGCTAAAGATCGATACCGAACCGGCAATAAAGATGATGATCGACATGACAGATGCAAAAATCGGTCGGTCGATGAAATATCCGGAAATGTTCATGTCAGATAAGTCCCTGTGTTATCGGATTCTTGTGGTCGGCGCTTAATGTGCCTGCCCTTCTTGTGGTTGTTGAGCTTGAGCAGCGGCTGATGCAGCGGCCTCCGCTTCGGCGGCTGATTGCGGCATGACGGGCATGCCGGGGCGAATACGGATGATACCTTCGGTGATAACCTGATCGCCTTCGGATAGGCCGGAAATAACGATACGCTCACCGCCCGTGCTCTCGCCAATTTTCACTTGTCTGTACTCAACCATGTTTTGATCATTGACCACATACACAAATTTACGATCCTGATCCGTACCGATTGCGCGCTCGGTCAGAAGGATGTTGTCCTGCTTTTCCGGCAAGCCCATCTTTACGCTCGCAAACATTCCCGGTAGCAACGCGCCATCCTTGTTTTCGAAAAGAGCGCGGGCGCGGATAGTCCCGGTTGAAGGATTAATCTGATTATCAAAGCTGTAGATGAAACCGTCATATTCAACATCGTCACCGCCCAGAATAAGTTTCACAGGCACCGTGTTTTCAGACGCGCGGTCTTTCGCATTGCTGCGGATATAACGCAGATAGGTTTGTTCATCGACATCGAAATCCGCATAGATAGCCGCGGTTGAAACAATCGTTGTCAGCAACGGCGCATTCGGTCCGGCTTGGACAAGATTGCCGACCTTGATTTCCGCACGACTAACACGGCCGGAAATCGGCGCAGTTACATGCGCGTATTCCGTATCAATTTTGGTTCTGTCCAGACGGGCTTCGGCCGCTTTTATTCTCGCCCATGCGACATTGGATTTGCTTTTGCGCTCATCGAAAATGCGTTTGGAAATAGCATTGGTTTTGATCAGCTCTTCGGCACGTTTGGATTCTTTTTGCGCCAGTGAAAATTCGTTTTTCGCAACTTTCAATTCGGCTTCCGCCTGACTGACTGCAGCTTCATAAGGTTTTGGGTCGATGGTATATAATTCATCGCCCAGCTCGACTTCTTGTCCGTCTTCGAATTTTATTTCGGTGATTTTTCCGCTGACCTGCGGGCGAATTTCTGCGTATTCAACCGCTTCCAGACGCGCCGAATAATCCGTCCAAATCTGTATGGATTTTGTTTCAACAACTTCGACTACAACCGGCATAGCCTGCGGTTGTCCCGCAGGTGTCTCCGCGGCTATCGCGCCTGCTGAATCTGATTGGTAATAATAATATCCGCCGCCAAGCGCGGCTGCCGCGATCAGCACGAAAACAGCTTTAGTCAAAGTGTTGGCTTTCATCTTTTCTCTCTCCACAATTTTATTCTTATCACGCAGATTTTAACGCAGGTTGTTCGGCACCGATCAGACGAAACAGACCGCTTTTGAGGTCGCGCTTCATCGGCTCTAGACTGTTTTGAATGCGGGCCAACATTAACTGGCCCATCACAAAGGTATAAATTTTCATCGCCTTGGCTTTTATATCCGTATCTTCAGGCAACATGCCTTCATCGATCATCTCTTGAATGGCCACTTCGTAAAAATGCAGCTTTCGCATAATGATTTGTTCGACTTTAGAACGAATGACCGGATCTTGCGGTGCCATTTCACTTGCGAGGCTGATAAACGGACAACCACAAACCATGCCATAATGCTCGGCAACTTCTTGCTGATGCTTCAATCCGTAATCAGCCATGTTTTCGAAACGTTGCAATGGCGGTATCTTACTGTCAAAAATCTCTTCCATGATATCTTTGAATTCGGAATAGGCGTTATCCATCGCGGCTACTGCCAGATCAATCTTGGATGGAAAATAGTGGTAGAAGCTACCCTTGCGGACATCCGCC
>CAYGQG010000009.1:0-7827 GCA_964351955.1 uncultured Micavibrio sp.
CCTTCCGCGCGCGATTGGCTACGCAGAGAAGGCTATCGAAATTGACGGGCATCCTGAAAGCCATGAAATGCTGGGCGATGTCTATTTTGCCGGAGGCCAACATGAAAACTCTTTCCGCAGCTTTGCCGCAGCCTCTGACCTTTATGAAGAACAAGGGTTGAAAAGCAACGGCTATGCCGAAAGACGCGCCTCCGAGATTTTACGCCGCCACCTCTACCGCAAGGACGAAGCTGTTCCATATGCGGAAGATGCCTATGATTTAGGCCCGGGCGATCGCAGGAATATTGAAGAGCTTGGCTATGCGTATTCCGATGCAGGCGAGCATGATCGTGCGATTCCGCACTTGATGCATGCGCATTTCAAGCGTCCGCAAATGCGCGTCACGTTGTTAAAACTGCACGACTCGCTGCTTGAAACAGGCGCGTATAATGAAGCGATGGAATTTGCCAAGAGGCTCGATACACATGCAGACGCACGGACATTAAGTCTGGTTAAACAATTGCGCGTCGCAGAATCCACCCCCCGCTTTGCCAGAGAATCCAGACAAATTGCAGCAGACCTCGAACGCGAAGCAAGCGCGAGTGATTTTGATGCGGCACGCGCTTTGGGCGGATATTATTTTGCACATGGCGAATACGAAAGAGCGCTGCCCCTGCTTAAACGCGTAAGCGCCGATCCACGCGGACAGTCATACTTAAACCGTACCGCGCAAACAATGCGTGAGCTTGGTGATTTCGCAGGATCGGAAGCCTTCGTCAGGACCGCGATGTCAAAAGACCCTGAAAACCCTCCTGCTATTTTGGCTGCAGGCTGGCATGCGCATGACACCGACCAGCTACAATTGGCCGCACAATGCGCAGAGCTAATCCGTCAAAAAGCACCGGACTATCGAGCCGCCAGTGCGTTCCTCACCGTTATGAGTGAAGTCAGCATGGATGCCGATTGGACCGAACAGCCTTCCGCATAACTTTAAAAGACATCTTTGCCTGCCTGCGTTTTTGCTTATACTAAACGCATGGCGACTTATATTTTCAAACGCTTACTCCTGATGCTGCCGACATTGTTCGGTATTTTGCTGATCAGCTTTGTGATTGTGCAATTCGTTCCGGGCGGTCCCGTTGAACGGATGATTGCTCAGTTGCAAGGGCACGGCGTGGAGGCAACCGCGCGGTTTGGCGGTGGATCGGCGGGGGATGCAATGGGCGCATCGGCGCAAAGCTCCTCAGGCGGCGGAAACAGCCAGTATCGCGGCGCGCAAGGGCTGGACCCCGAATTCATCAAAGAACTTGAGGCACTGTATGGGTTTGATAAACCCGCGCATGAACGGTTCTTTATCATGGTTAAAAACTATCTACGCTTTGATTTAGGGACGAGTTATTACCGCGACATCGGTGTGCTTGATCTCGTGCTAGAGAAAATGCCTGTATCGATTTCACTGGGGCTGTGGTCGACATTGATCATTTACCTAATCTCCATCCCTTTAGGTATTAAGAAGGCTGTTCGGGACGGATCACATTTCGACATCTGGACATCGGCGGCTGTGTTTGTCGGCTACGCCATTCCGTCCTTCATGTTTGCTATTTTGTTGATTGTCGTCTTTGCGGGGGGAAGATATTTCGACTTGTTCCCGCTGCGGGGATTGTTGTCCGATAATGCCGAAAATATGACCTTCATAGAAATGAGCCTCGATTATATGTGGCACATGGTTCTACCGATTGCGGCGATGGTGATTAGCGGCTTTGCCTCACTCACCCTGCTGACGAAAAACTCGTTTCTGGATGAGATCAATAAACAATACGTACTAACCGCACGCGCCAAAGGTTTAGGCGAGCGTCAGGTTTTATACGGACATGTATTCCGTAACGCGATGATCATTGTGATTGCGGGCTTTCCGGCCGCGTTCGTGCATATCTTTTTTACAGGAAGCTTGCTGATCGAAGTGATCTTCTCACTGGACGGTCTGGGGCTGCTCGGGTATGAGAGCGTGATCAACCGTGATTATCCAGTTGTGCTCGGAACTCTGTACATATTCGCGCTGATTTCTCTCGTCATGCACCTGGTTCGCGATCTCGTTTACGTAGTTGTGGATCCCCGCATTGACTTTGAGAGCAGAACGGCGTGAGAAAATTTGAGCTTTGTAAACCGCTGCGGCGATTACCAGCATGTTCGGAATAACGCAGCTTAACGCCGTAATGATGAACAGAACATCGTTCAGCTTAAAAACACCATACGCCAAGGAGACTACGCTCGTTAGCATCCATATAGACCATGTCGAGAAAGGAAAGTTTTCGAGTTTGCCTTCGTGTTTAAGCACAGACATAATTTGGGGGCCGTAACCGATAACACTAATTATCGGCACTAAAGAATACGCAAATGAAAGTATAAGTCCCCAATCCATGTATAGAATTATTATGTAAAATTAACTTTTTGTCAATAATTAGAAAAACAGCCTTTTAATATCAATGAGTTACACATGCACATACTGACCAAACGTTTAAAGCCTTTTACCTTCCTTGTGATCAGCTACATGCTGATTTTCATGGGATTGGCGGTGCAGACCCATAATATCGAGTTTCTGTTCTATGGCGGGACGATGGTTATTATTCTCTGCCTTATCGTGCATATGGACAAACGGGTACAGTTCGGCACTCTGGTTCTAAGCGGTTTGGCGTTATGGGGATTTTTGCATTTAGCGGGCGGGGTTATCCCTGTGCCTGCTGCGTGGGTCGCTACCGACGATTTAACACCTGTACTTTATGATGTGCGTCCGATCTCTTATCTTCCAAAATATGATCAGATTGTTCATGCGTTGGGGTTCGGGATTTCCCTACTCGCCGCCTATGAAGCCCTGCAGGCGCATTTCAAGAAAGCGTTGCCGCTAAACCTTCCTATCGCCGCGACACTCATGCTCATCGCTATGGGCTTAGGTGCGGTGAACGAGCTCATTGAATTTGCTGCTGTTGTGCTCATCCCCAATACGAATGTCGGCGGATATATGAATACAGGATGGGATTTAGTGAGTAACGCGACCGGTGCGTTGATCGCCCTCTTGTATTTACGCCTTAAAGCAGGAAAAGTAAGTAGATGAGCCTGACCCCACTTACCAAACGCCGGATTTCACAATTCAAAGCCAATAAACGTGGTTTTTGGTCGCTATGGCTATTCCTGTTTCTATTTCTGCTCGCGTTATCGGCGGAGTTTATCGCCAATGATAAGCCGATCATGATCAAATATGACGACGGTTTTTATTTTCCGACATTTATCAATTATCCCGAAACGACCTTTGGCGGGGATTTCGAAACCGAGGCCGAATATCGTGATGCGTTTGTAACGGAATTGATCGAAGCCCCCTCAAAAGGGGACGGCTGGATACTCTGGCCGCCTATTCCGTATTCATACGACACCATCAATTACAACTTGCCTACCCCTGCCCCCTCTCCGCCGACGAGTGACAATATATTCGGCACGGATGATCAGGGGCGTGATGTCGCCGCACGGGTGATATACGGCTTTCGTTTATCGGTGCTGTTCGGGTTGGCGCTGACCTTCGTTTCGTCCTTGATCGGGGTTGCCGCCGGCGCAGTGCAGGGCTATTACGGCGGGAAGCTCGATTTAGTCATGCAACGCGGCATCGAAGTCTGGGCGAGTATGCCGTCGCTTTATATTCTCATCATCTTTTCCTCGATTTTTATTCCGGGCTTTTGGACATTGCTGCTGATTCTCTTGCTGTTTAGCTGGGTGCAGCTGGTTGATGTTGTTCGCGCTGAGTTCCTGCGAGCACGGAATTTTGATTATGTGCGCGCGGCCCGTGCGCTCGGTGTATCCGATACGAAGATTATGTGGCGGCACGTATTACCCAATGCGATGGTGGCGACGATTACCTTTATGCCGTTTATCCTGACCGGATCGATCACCGCGCTTACCTCTCTGGACTTTCTCGGCCTTGGTCTGCCGCCCGGCTCACCATCTCTGGGTGAATTGCTGGCGCAAGGTAAAAACAATTTACAAGCACCATGGCTCGGCATTGCCGCGTTCTTGTCACTTGCTTGCATGCTCACACTTCTGACCTTCATCGGAGAAGCAGTTCGTGATGCGTTTGACCCCCGAAAAACGACTCTTTAAATCTATTTTTCGTCCCTAATTGCAATTTTATTGCATAGTTCAAAAACCTCAAAAAAACAGCCATTTTTAGGTTGAAAATTAGGTTTTACGGATATACATATCCGCCTTATAGAACACTACGTAGACGCACAGTTTAATTCACACACGGTTTAGAATTTAACACGGAGAACGGACCATGGAATCCATGAGTGCGAAGCGTCCAATTGTGTTCGCTTCAGGGGATGTTGTCGCCCCTATCAATGATAACAAACCTTCATTAGTTTTACGCTTTACAGATGCGCATGATGTGCGCCCTATATCCTCCATTTTCAGTGGCGCAGCCAAACAGGAAATGGATCCTGAAGGACGGGTCAGGGAAAGGGCGATGGAAGAAATTCTTGCTCCCGTAGCATCGCGCAGGGCCTTCGTCGCCAATGATGTGCAAAGCCAAATACGGTTTGTCGCCCTTACGTCAGAATACCTTAGCGATGAACAACCGGAGAGCAGCTTTGCCGAGCTGGGTGCAGTGATGTGCAATCTTGGCGGATATGGATTGGCACAAACATGCATATCCGCGCTGGCTATAAAACAAAACCGGTCAGACGCAACACAAGGCGGCGTTTATGCCCGCGTCGCGCAAGACAACATCAAAGCCTATAAGATTTTCACAGAGCATTTAGGTTGGGACCGCGCCGGTCACGATGAAAGCCGCGACGAGTTGTTCAAGCTTCATCAACCCTCGGCCCATGCCAAGAAAAACCGGGTTTGGTTTCACTTTGGCGAAGCTGCGCAAGAGATGGCCCGCCACATGCTCAACGAGATACAACAAACAGGGATGCTGGTCGGTCGTGGCGGTCAAAAACTTAAAGTACAGCTTGAAGGGCTTGATATTTAACGATACTAATCAATCTTAGAGAATAAGGAGTCACCGTACTCTGAAACAATAGAAACACTTTGGCTTTTGATGAAAATTCGTAATTCCATTCAATCAATGCAAGATGAGTTCGCAGGCTACCGCCGCGAGCTGCATCAGAACCCGCAGACGGCGTATGAGGAAACATTCGCCAGCGGGTTGGTGATTGATAAACTTACCGAATGGGGTATTCCATTTGAGAAGGAAATCGCCATTACGGGTGTTGTTGCAACAATCGAAGGCGAGAAGACCGATAGCGGCAAAACAATCGGCTTACGTGCAGATATGGACGCGCTTGATATTGAAGAAGCGGCAAATAAGGAATGGATTTCGAAAAACCCGGGCAAGATGCATGCCTGTGGCCATGACGGTCACACCGCAACATTGTTGGGTGCGGCCAAATATTTAAACGAGAATAGAAACTTCAACGGCAAGGTTCACCTGATCTTCCAACCTGCCGAAGAAGGCAGCAAGGGTGCGCATAAAATGATCGAAGAAGGATTATTTGACCGTTTTCCCTGCGACACTGTTTTCGGTATGCATAACTGGCCGTATATGCCCAAAGGGCAGATGGGAATATGCGCAGGCCCGATGATGGCATCGGCGGATATTGCGAGCATTAAGGTGCTTGGCTCAGGCGGACATGCCGCCGCACCGCACAGAACCATCGACCCGATTGTTATCGGATCACATATTGTGACCGCGCTTCAAACCCTGGTCAGCCGTACGGTCGACCCGTTGGATAGTGTGGTTATTTCCGTGACGAATTTTAAGGCCGGAACAGGCGCGCATAACATTATCCCCGATAATGCCGATCTGTTGCTGTCGGTCAGAACATTCGATAACGATGTTCGCGAGCAATTGAGCCGACAAATCGGCGATATCGCACGCAACATCGCCATTAGTCTGGGCGCGAATATCGATTATGATTATTTTTACTGCCTCGACCCGACGATTAACGATGACGATGAAACTGCATTTTGCGCAGATATCGCGCGTAAGGTTGTTGGTGACGAGAATATGGATGACCGTATAGAACCATCAATGGGTGCAGAAGATTTCGGAGCCATGCTCCGCGAGAAGCCCGGCGCTTACATCGTTATCGGACAAGGCGAGCCGGATATCCCCGAGAGTAACCACAATAACGGATTGCACACGCCGCGCTATGATTTCAACGACGACATTATTCCACTTGGTATGGAGTATTGGGTTCAGATTGTCGAAAACAAACTGCCGCTAAAATAATTAAGCAGCAGCAGCCTGTGACTTTTCTTCGGCTTTAATGGCGCTTTCAATGATCTTGCGGACCAAATCCTGATAGCCAATGCCTTTGCTTTCGAAAATCTTCGGGAACACGCTGTGCGGGCTGAAACCAGGAATGGTGTTAATCTCATTCATGTACAGCTTGTTTGTTTCGTTCTCGATAAAGAAATCGATACGTGCCCAGTCCTTGCAACCCACCAGCTGATATATATCCGCTGTTTGCTGCAAGATTTTCTTTTCCATCAACTCGTCAATATCGGCAGGACACTGGCAGAATGTATTCTCGTTATACTTCGCTTCGTATTCATAGACATTGTCGACTTCCGCGTTGGACTCGCCAAGATGTGAAATCTCGATGTCATTGCCGTTACCGATCACGCCGACAACGATTTCTTTGTGCGGGATGAATTTTTCAACGAGCACAGAACGTGTAAATTGTGCTGCTTTTTCTACGCCGTCTTTGAACTCTTCAAAGTTACGGGCAATAGACACGCCGATACCTGAACCGTTGTCATTCGGCTTGATGGCGAATTTTTCGCCGCCGACGATTTCAACGAATTCATTATATAAGTCTTGAGTAACAGGTGTGGTCTCCATATTGATTACGCCGCCCGGTGCAACCTTGAAGCCATGCCCTTCAAGCAATGTCTTGAGATAGTTTTTATCAAAACATACAGCAGAGGCCAAAGTACCGCAGCCGATGACAGGGATATTCAGTGTTTCGAAAAAGCCCTGAAGCTTACCGTCTTCACCAATCGCACCATGCGTCATCGGCATGATGTAGTCACATTTATCAAAAAAGGCATGTGGAGGAATTTCGAAGAGTGGCTTGGAATCAATGTCGTCTTCATTTTGTTCGATGAACAGCATGTCGGGGTCGGCTTTGGAAATCAGGAAACGCAGAGCGCCCTCACCGACACACCAATTACCTTCTTTGCATATTCCAATGCGTTCGGCCTTATAACCGGGAAGTGAATCAATCGCCTTCATAACCGCTTTCGCGCTGGCCAGGCTCACTTCATGTTCTTCACTAGGGCCACCAAAAACTACACCAATCTTAATCATTTTGTTCTCTCGCTTGTGTGTTAACTCTTTAACAATTGGTAGGTTTGTAGCACAGTTGCTATAAAAAATACAAATTTGACCCTTTTTTATGCATAAATTGGACATTAAATTATTTGACAAGATCACCTGAAAAAGTGTTTATAGCTTCTATGGAAATTTTTGGTGTCACAGTAACAACTCGACGACGCCCCCGCTAATCACCCCGATTAGGCGGGCATTTTTCGTGCCTTTATAAAACTCACTCAATTTGAACGCTTAATCGGTCGGTATTCCCTTGAAAGGACTGCCAAAGAACTGCATTGTATTAACGACTTAAGAAATTGAAAAACATGATCAAAATACAAATAGACAAAATTGCTTCCGTCACAAAAAACCTGGATTTGAAGCATGAAGAAAAACTAACCGACCAATTATCGTGCGAAATGGGCACGGTGCTGGCTGTGGAGGTTGAGCTGGCCTGTCGGCGATGAGGGGGCATATGGCTG